>JBHIWX010000056.1:0-28926 GCA_041987205.1 Rhizobiaceae bacterium
CTGCTGGGCGACATCCATACCGCCGATTCCATCGAGCGCATCCGTGTCCTGTTCGACGAGCTGGAAGCCAAGGAGAACTTCCTCCGGCTGCTGGAACTGACCGAGGACGGCGAGGGCGTGCGCATCTTTATCGGCTCGGAGAACAAGCTCTTCTCGCTGTCGGGCTCGTCCGTCGTCGTCGCGCCCTATCGCGACGGCAACCAGCGCGTCATCGGTGCGCTCGGCATCATCGGCCCGACCCGACTCAACTATGCGCGCATCGTGCCCATGGTCGATTTCACGGCCCAGGTCGTCTCCCGCTTGCTGCGATAGCGCCAGGACATTCCGGGATACATCCGAAGTCTGTCGCGCGATTGCCACGGCGGGGGTTGATTTTTCACCACCGAACGCTGATATCCGTGCCAACTTCCAATCCCTGACCGACAGGATCGATGATGGCGGACAAAACCGAACATCAGCAGCGGCAAGGTGCCGCGAAGAACCAGGCCAAATCGCCCACTGCCGGCGACCCGGCCAATGACGACACGCCGCGCAACGCGGGCGGACCGACCGACGCGGGCGGCAAGCCGATCGATGACGAGCCTGAGGAAAGTTCGGGCTTTGCCGATCCGCTGGAATTCCTGCGCGCCGAGCTGGAGCGCGTCGAGGCCGAAAAGACCGAGGCGCAGGACAAGCTCATGCGTTTGGCAGCCGAGATGGAAAACTTGCGCAAGCGCACCGCCAAGGACGTCTCCGACGCGCGTGAATTCTCAATCGCCGGATTTGCCCGCGAGATGCTGGCCGTCTCCGACAATCTGCGCCGTGCGCTGGAGGCCGTGCCGGAAGGCACGCGCGAAAGCGCCGACGAGGGCTTCAAGTCGCTGGTCGAGGGTGTCGAGCTGACCGAGCGTTCCATGCTGCAGGGCCTTGAGAAACACGGCGTGAAGCGCATCTCGCCGACAGGCGAGCGCTTCGACCCGAATTTCCATCAGGCCATGTTCGAGGTCCAGGACCCCGAAGTGCCGTCGAACACGGTCTCGCAGGTCGTGCAGGACGGCTATGTCATCGGCGAGCGCGTGTTGCGCCCCGCACTGGTCGGCGTCTCCAAGGGCGGCCCCAAGGCCGCGCCGAAGGCCGATGAGGAGACCGTTGCCGACGAAGGCGGCGAATAATCCGGCAGTGGATCATGCGGCTTCACGCTGTGTTGCCGCCGCGTGAAAGATGCTAGACCCGGCGCACGCTGGAGACCGGGTACGGCCATGACATTCTTTCAGTTTCTCGACCTTGCCGGCGTCGCCGTCTTCGCGGCGACCGGCGCGCTGGCCGCTTCGCGCAAGCAGCTCGACATCATCGGCTTCATCTTTCTGGCCGGCCTTGCCGGGATAGGCGGCGGTACCGTCCGCGACCTGGTACTCGGTATCACGCCCGTCTTCTGGGTGGCGAGCAGCACCTATATCGGTGTGTGCGCGGTGACCGCGCTCGTCGTCTACGTGACAGCCCCCTATATCGAATACCGCTACCGACTGCTGCTCTGGCTCGATGCGATCGGCCTCGCGGCCTATTGCGTGATGGGTGCCGAGCGCGGACTGGAAGCCGGTGCCGCCCCGCTCGTTGCCATTGTCTGCGGCATGCTCTCGGCCTCCTTCGGCGGCGTGCTGCGCGACGTGATCAGCGGCGAACCCTCGGTATTGCTGCGCCGGGAGATTTACATCACCGCCGCGCTGGTCGGCGCGGCCCTGTTCGTGGCGCTTGAACGTACAGGCGTCGATCCGGTGCTGGCCGCCGGAACCGCGGCACTCGGTGCCTTTATCGTCCGCGGCGGCGCGCTCGCCTTCGGCTGGACCATGCCCGGCTATCGCGGTCGTCCCGGCCGTTCCGCCGACGAGGTGTGAATGATCGGGAATGGCAGACAGACGCCGGACGCCAGGCGGTCGGGGCCTTGCAATTTCATGGCAGGCGAGAGTAGACCCACGCAGCCTGGTGCACCCGCGGGAAGTGCGCTGGTTGATCGGACATTTGCATGACGGCGCATGACACCAGCCTTCGCGAGCAGTTGATCGACGCTTCGGCGCTTCGTGAACGCCTGACGGAATTGACGTCCGCCAGCCATGACGGCTCGTCGCCCGACGTCAGGGCCAGTGTTCTCAAACTGCTGAAGACGGCCAGCGAAGACGGCAGGCAGCGCGCCCGCGAACTGCTCGACGAGGATGGCAACGGCACGCGCTGCGCCCGGCGCATCTCGCACCTTCAGGACGAGATCATCCGCATCATCTACGATTTCGCCGTCACCCACGTCTATCGCGTGAAGAACCCGACCCGGGGCGAACGCATGGCGATCGTCGCCGTCGGCGGCTACGGGCGCGGCACGCTGGCGCCCGGCTCCGACATCGATCTGCTGTTCGTGCTGCCCTACAAGCAGACCGCCTGGGGCGAGGCCGTCGTCGAATACATCCTCTACATGCTCTGGGACATGGGCTTCAAGGTCGGCCACGCCACGCGCAACATCGACGAATCGATCCGCCAGGCCAAGGCCGACATGACGATCCGCACCTCGATCCTCGAGGCGCGTTTCATCTGGGGCGCCGAGGAGCTGCACGACGAACTCGTCCAGCGCTTCCGCGACGAGGTTGTGGCCGGCACCGCGACCGAATTCATCGCGGCCAAGCTGGACGAGCGCAATCGCCGTCACCGCCGTTCCGGCGAGTCGCGCTATCTGGTCGAGCCCAACGTCAAGGACGGCAAGGGTGGCTTGCGCGACCTGCACACGCTGTTCTGGATCGGCAAGTATGTCTACCAGGTCGACCAGGCAGCCGAACTGGTCGAGGCCGGCCTGTTCAGCCGGTCCGAGTTCCGGCGCTTCCGGCGGGCCGAGGACTTCCTGTGGACGGTGCGCTGCCACATGCATTTCCTGACCGGCAAGGCCGAGGAACGCCTGTCCTTCGAGATCCAGCGCGAGCTCGCCCGCAAGCTGCGCTATATCGGCCATGCCGGCCTGCTCGACGTCGAGCGCTTCATGAAGCACTACTTCCTGATGGCCAAGGAGGTCGGCGATCTGACCATGATCGTCTGCGCCGGGCTGGAGGAGCAGGAGGCCAAGGCGGTGTCGGGCGTCGTCGGCGGCCTGATCCGCTCGATCCGCCACCGCAAGAAGAAGATCGCCGGCTCGCTCGACTTCATCGAGGAGCGCGGCCGCATCAACATCGCCGACGAGGACGTCTTCAAGCGCGATCCGGCGAACATGGTGCGATTGTTCAAGCTGGCCGATGACAACGATCTCGACTTCCACCCGGATGCGATGCATCTGCTGTCGAAATCGCTCAAGCTGATCGACCGGGAATTGCGCGCCAATGACGAGGCCAACCGGCTGTTCCTCGACATCCTGACCTCGCGCAAGCGCCCGGAGCAATTGCTCCGCAAGATGAACGAATCCGGTCTGCTCGGCCGCTTCATCCCCGCCTTCGGCAAGGTCGTGGCGATGATGCAGTTCAACATGTACCACCACTACACGGTGGACGAGCACCTGCTGCGCACGGTCGGCGTGCTCGCCGGCATCGAGAATGGCACGCTGGTCGAGGATCACCCGCTGTCGGCCGAGATCCTGCCCTTCATCAAGGACCGGCAGGCGCTTTATGTCGCGCTGCTGCTGCACGACATCGCCAAGGGCCGCAAGGAGGACCATTCGGTCGGCGGCGCCCGCATCGCGCGCCAGCTCTGCCCGCGTCTCGGCATGAACGAGCATCAGACCGAGCTCGTCGAATGGCTGGTCCGCGAGCACCTGACCATGTCCATGGTCGCCCAGTCGCGCGACCTCGCCGATTCCAAGACCATCAAGGATTTCGCAGCCACCGTTCAGACGCTCGAGCGCATGCGCTATCTGCTGGTTCTGACGGTCTGCGACATCCGAGCGGTCGGCCCTGGCGTGTGGAACGGCTGGAAGGGTCAGTTGCTGCGCACGCTCTATTACGAAACCGAACCCGTGCTGACCGGAGGATTCTCGAAGGCCGAGCGTCAGCCGCGTGTGCGTGCCGCCCGCGCCGCCCTGGCGGATTCGCTGGACGGCTGGAGCGAGGCCGAGCGCGAGCGTTTCGTTTCCCTGCCCTATGCCGAATATTTCCTGGCCAACGATTTCGACACCCAGCGCACGCACATGGAGTTCCTGCGCACGGCCGACGCGCAGGGCAAGGCGCTCGCCACCAATGTGCGCTCCCGCAAGTTCGAGGGGATCACCGAGATTTCCGTGCTGGCCCCCGACCATCCGCGCCTGCTGTCGATCATTGCGGGCGCCTGCTCGGCGGCCGGTGCCAACATCGCCGACGCCAAGATCCACACCACCTCGGACGGCCGCGCACTGGACACGATCTACATCGCCCGCGAATTCGACACCGAGGAGGACGAGTTCCGTCGTGCCCGGCGCATTTCGCAGACGATCGAGGATGTGCTGGCAGGCCGCGCCGATTTGCCCGAGATCATCGCCAGCCGCACCAAGGCGCCGCGCGCCGCCGGCGCCTTCTCCGTCACGCCTGCCGTCGTCATCGACAACGACCTTTCGGAGGACTTCACCGTCGTCGAGATCACCTGCCTCGACCGGCCGGGCCTCCTGTCGGACGTGACCCGGGTGCTCGCCGACCTCAACCTCAACATCGGCTCGGCCCATATCGCGACCTTCGGCGAAAAGGTCATCGACGCCTTCTATGTGGTCGATCTCGTCGGCCATAAAATTACCGGCATGAACCGCCAGCAGAGGATCGTCGAGGAAGTGACACGCGCCATTTCCTATGCCGGCCCGGCCGCCGTCGAGGGGCCGAAGCGCAAATCGGGTTAGCTCGCCATGAGTTTGGTCTCGAAATTCTCCGCCGTTGGCGGGGCGACGCTGGCAAGCCGGGTGCTGGGCTTCGTGCGCGAGTCGATGATCGCCGCCATGCTCGGCAACGGGCCGATCGCCGACGCCTTCTATGCGGCATTCCGCTTCCCGAACCTGTTCCGACGCCTGTTTGCCGAGGGTGCGTTCAATTCCGCTTTCGTGCCGCTCTTCGCCAAGGAGCTGGAAGGTGGCGGACGCGAAGCGGCGCGCCGTTTCGCTGAGCAGGTTCTTTCGGTCCTGCTCTTCCTGCTGACGGCGCTGACCGCGCTCGCCATGATCTTCATGCCCTTTCTTGTCGACACGGTCATTGCATCGAGCTTCGACCCCGCTTCCGACAAGTTTGCGGCGACCGTGCTGTACGGCCGCATCATGTTCCCCTATCTGGCGGCCATGTCGCTGGTCGCGATGCTGTCGGGTGTGCTCAACTCCTTCCGCCGCTATTTTCTGGCGGCACTCGCCCCCGTTCTGCTCAACGTCGTGCTGATCGGAGCGCTTACCCTTGGCATGGCCGCCCGGATACCGCCGGAAGATGTCGGCCTCTATTTGTCATGGTCCGTCGTCCTGTCCGGCTTGCTGCAGTTCGCCCTCCTGCTCTACGGCATGCGCCGCGAGGGGTTCGGCTTGTCCCTTAAGATGCCCTCGCTCACGCCTCCCGTGCGTCGCCTGCTCTGGCTGGCGCTCCCGGCGGCCGTGACCGGCGGCATCACCCAGATCAATCTGCTGGTCGGCCAGAACATCGCTTCGGCACAGGCCGGCGCGATCTCCGTCATCAATTATGCCGACCGCATCAACCAGCTGCCGCTCGGCGTCATCGGCATAGCCATCGGCGTGGTGCTGCTGCCGGAACTGTCCCGCGCGCTCAAGGCCGGCGATCTCGCCGACGCCGCGCATCTGCAAAACCGCAGCCTGGAATTCGGCCTCGGCCTGACCCTGCCGGCGGCGGTCGGTTTCGCGCTCATCCCGGAGGCGCTGGTGGCGCTGGTCTTCGAGCGTGGCGCCTTCACGCGCGAGACGACGCTGGTCACCGCGCAGGTGCTGCAGGCCTTCGCCGTAGGCCTGCCGGCCTTCACGCTGATCTCGATTTTCCGGCCGGGCTTTTATGCCCGCGAGGACATGAAGACGCCGATGTGGTTTGCCGGCGCCAACGCCGCGACCAACATTGTCGGCAGTCTCGTCCTGTTCCCCCTGATCGGTGTCGCCGGTATCGCCATCGCAACCTCGCTGGCCGGTTGGGTCAACGCGGTGCTGCTGGGCGTCGCGCTGTGGCGGCGCGACCTGTTCCGCCCCTCCGCCGTTACCCTTCGTCGCCTTGCCCTGATCGTCTTCGCAAATCTAGTCATGGCGGGCCTGCTGCTTGGGGCGCGCTATTCTTTCGGTGCCGCCATGCTGGATGCCGCATTTTTGGTGCGCGTGCTGACGGTGCTGGCGGTCGTCGCGGTGGCGGCGGTCGTCTATTTCGCCATCGTGATCGTCACCGGCGCGGTCGAGCGCGACCGCCTTCTGGCGCTCGTGCGCAGACGGGGCGGGGGAGGCGCCGCGCGGTGAGTGTGCGCATGCGCGCGGGCAATTCTTGTCGCCCGGGTGCTTGCGCTTGCGCCACGCCTCGGCCATAACCCGCGCGAATTTTCCGACACGCTATCCAACGATCGGGCCTGACCTTCATGAGCCAGCCAACCAACCGCGCATTTTCCGGCGTTCAGCCGACTGGAAACCTGCATCTGGGCAACTATCTGGGCGCCATCCGCAAATTCGTCGCGCTGCAGGAAAGCCATGACTGCATCTATTGCGTCGTCGACCTGCACGCCGTTACGCAGCCCTTCGCGGTCTGGGGTGGCCCTTCGCAACTCGCCGCCAATACGCGAGAGGTGACGGCGGCGTTTCTGGCGGCCGGCATCGACCCGGAAAAGCACATCGTCTTCAACCAGAGCCAGGTCGCCGAACATGCCGAGCTGGCATGGCTGTTCAACTGCGTCGCGCGCATGGGCTGGCTCAACCGCATGACCCAGTTCAAGGAAAAGGCGGGCAAGGATCGCGAGAACGCTTCCGTCGGCCTTTTCGCCTATCCGACGCTGATGGCCGCCGACATCCTGCTCTACCGCGCTACCCACGTGCCGGTCGGCGAGGACCAGAAGCAGCATCTGGAACTGACCCGCGACATCGCCCAGAAGTTCAACAACGACTTCGCCGACTCGATCGCCGCGCTGCAGCTCGACACGGAGTATTTCCCCCTGACCGAACCGGTCATCGAAGGGCCGGCGACGCGCGTCATGAGCCTGCGCGACGGCACCAAGAAGATGTCGAAATCAGATGCGTCCGACCTGTCGCGCATCAATTTGACCGACTCCGCCGACGAGATCGCCAGGAAGATCCGCAAGGCCAAGACCGATCCCGAGCCGCTGCCGGACACGGTCGAGGGGCTCGCCGGGCGTCCGGAAGCGGAAAATCTGGTGGGCATCTACGCCGCGCTGGCCGACATGGAAAAGTCCGCCGTCATCGCGCAGTTCGCGGGCGAGCCCTTCTCGGTCTTCAAACCCGCGCTATCCGATCTGGCGGTGGAAAAGCTGGCGCCGATCAACGCCGAGATGCGCCGTCTGCTCGACAATCCGGCCCAGGTCGACCGTGTACTGGCCGATGGCGCGGAACGCGCCCGTGCCATCGCCCGGGAGAACATGCACGACATCCGCCGCATCTTCGGTTTTCTGGGCGGCTAGCTCGTTCACAGAAATACGCTGAAGTCCCGGCGTTGCACATCGCGGCGTTCAATTGTCAAGACTTGTTCTTGCAGCGTCCGAGAGGCTAAATGCGCCCATGGTCAGCAAGCGGCAAAGTTTCCAGGAAGGCCACAAGCGCAAATTCCTGGCTGTTATCGACTCCACGCCTGAGTGCGGACGGGCCGTGCTTTATGCCGGCCGGCGCGCCGCCAAGACGGGCGGCGGCCTCGTGCTGGTCTTCGTCTGTCCGCCCGGCGATTTCCAGCACTGGATCGGGGTCGAGGAGATCATGCGGGCAGAGGCGCGCGAGGAAGCCGATGCCGCGCTCGACAAATTCGCCCAATATGCCCGCGAGAAGGCCAATATCGATCCCGAACTGGTCGTGCGCGAGGGCAACACGGTCGAGGAAGTGTGCAGCCTGATCGAGGAGGATCGCGACATCGCGGTACTGGTGCTCGCCGCCGGCGAGGACAAGGAGGGCCCGGGCCCGCTGGTTTCCTCGATTGCCGGTCGCGGTGCGGCCTTTCCCGTTCCCGTCACCATCGTGCCGTCCGACATGTCGGACGAGGATATCGAGGCGGTGGCCTGATATTCCCGGATGTTCGCCCCGGAGGCAGAGCGAGGGTCCGTTACCCTCTCATCAACTCGCCAAGACTGCCGAAAGAACGCGTGGTGGAAACACGACGACAGCCTTGATGCGATTATTCGCGTGACTATGTTACAGTTTGGAATTATTCCAAATACGATTGGCTTTCCCCCGGCCTTGAACCGGGACAGATAGCGGAGACGACGAGATGTTCATCCAGACCGAGGCGACGCCCAATCCCGCCACGTTGAAATTCCTGCCCGGCAAGACCGTACTGAGCGGCGGGCCAGCCGATTACCGCACGCCCGACGACGCGACGGGTTCGCCCCTTGCCGCCAGCCTGTTCCAAATTCCCGGCGTCACCGGGGTCTTTCTCGGCGATGATTTCATCACCGTGACCAAGGAAGAGCGCGGCGAGCAGGGCTTCGACTGGACGCACATGAAGCCTGCCATTCTCGGCGCAATCATGGAGCATTACGCTTCCGGCCGCCCGGTCGTCGAGGAAGTCTCGCAGGCCGCGACCGAGGACGAGGAGTTCTTCGGTGAGGCCGATGGCCAGATCGTCGACACCATCAAGGAATTGCTCGACACCCGGGTCCGCCCGGCCGTGTCGCAGGATGGCGGCGACATCACCTTCCGCGGCTACAAGGACGGCATCGTCTATCTCTACATGCGCGGCGCCTGCGCCGGCTGCCCGTCGTCCACCGCGACGCTGAAATACGGCATCCAGAACCTGCTGCAGCACTTCATTCCCGAGGTGCGCGAGGTCGAGGCGGTCTGATCCGCCTCGCAGCCTGCCCCCGAAGCGTCGCGTCGACCCGATTCCGGGTTGGGCATTTGCATCGGCGGCGTGGTAACGGATAGCCCATGATTACCCTGGCGATCGACACCAGCGCGCATCTTTGCGCAGCCGCGCTCCATGACGGCGAAACCGATGCCATGCTGGCGGAATGCAGCGAGGACATCGGCCGCGGCCATGCCGAGCGGCTGATGGACACGATCGACCGCGTCATGACCGATGCCGGCATCGGCTATCCCGACCTTGGCAGGATTGCCGCAAGCGTCGGTCCGGGCAGCTTCACCGGATTGCGGGTCGGCCTCGCCACCGCGCGCGGCATCGCGCTCGGTCTCGGCGTGCCGGCAGTCGGTGTCGGCGTGCACGACGCCATGCGGCTGACCGCCGAAGCAGAAGGCCATGGCCCGTCTTCACCGCTTCTGGTCGTGCTCGATGCCCGGCGTGACGAGGCCTATGCCCGGTTCTTCGGCGGCGGCGAAGGGCTTCCGCAAGCCCCGTTCGTCGCCACCTATGACCGGCTCGCCGAAATGTTGGCCGGAACGGACGAACTGGCGCTGTGCGGTTCCGGCGCCGACCGGCTGGCCGAAACCGCCAGCCGCAGCCTGCCCATCGTTCATCGCCTCGCCGCCGCGCCGATTGCCGCCTATGCAAGGCTGGGCTCGGCCGCCGAATCAACCGGCGCGCGCCCGGAACCGCTTTATCTCAGAGCCCCCGACGCCAAGCCGCAGACCGGCTTCGCGCTGGCGCGGGCCTGATCGGGAGCGGGGACGATGGTCTGGCGGTTCTGGCGCAAGCCAAACTATATTGCGGTTGCGGCGACGCATGACGATCCGCCCGTGCTCGCCGAAATCCACGAGGCGAGCTTTCCCCATGGCTGGGACGTCGACGCGCTTGACCGGATGCTGGACGCTGACGGCATGATCGCGCTGATCGCCAGACGGGAAGATGGCGATACCTCGCCGGTGGGCTTCGTGCTGGCGCGCTCCACCGGCGAGGAAGCCGAGATCATCACCATCGCCACCGATCCCGCCGTGCGTGGCAGGGGCATTGGCCGCCTGCTGATGGAGGAGGCGATTCGCCGCCTGCAGCACGACCGGGTCCCGCGCCTGTTCCTCGAAGTATCGGAGCGCAATGCCGCCGCGCTGGCGCTGTACCGTTCGCTGGGCTTCCGCAAGGTTGGCGAGCGCAAGGGCTACTACGCCTCGCATGCGCCCTCCATCTCCGACCGCACGCGCGAAGCCTCGGGCGCGCCGCCCGCCACGCCGCCGGCCGCGCTTGTCATGGAACGGGTTCTTCGTTAGACCCGAGCCGTTCCACAGGCGGGGAAAGCCGATGAGTCTCGAGGATCTCTGCGCACAGAAAGGCCTGCGCATGACCGAGCAACGCAGGGTCGTTGCGCGCGTCCTCGAGGATTCCGACGATCATCCCGATGTCGAGGAACTCTACCGCCGCGCCTCACAGATCGATTCGAGGATCTCCATCGCCACGGTCTACCGCACGGTCAAGCTGCTCGAGGATTTCAACATCATCGAACGCCATGATTTCCGCGACGGCCGCTCGCGCTACGAGGCCGCGCCGGAGGACCATCACGACCATCTCATCGACCTGAAGACCGGTCAGGTGATCGAGTTCGCCAATGAGGAGATCGAGCGCCTGCAGGAGGAGATCGCGCGGCGGCTGGGCTTCCGGCTGGTCGACCATCGCCTCGAACTCTACGGCGTGCCGCTCAAGCCGGGCGAAGGGACGAAGACCAAGCCCGACGATCCGTCCGGCTCCTGATCTAATCGCTGATCACTCATGGCAGCGAAAATCCGCCTTGTCCTGGCTCTGCTGGTCCTGATTCCGGTGACGATCGTGCTCGTCCCGATACAGGTCGTGGCGATGCGGCTTCACCGGCCGGTCGCAAGATCGATCCCCGTCCTGTGGCACCGGATTGCGCTCGCGATCATTGGCGTGCGCGTTCATGTCCATGGTCCGCGCCCGACCGCCCATCCGCTGCTGATCGTGTCCAACCATCTCTCATGGTCGGACATTCTGGTGCTGGGCTCGATCACCCAATTGTGCTTCGTCGCCAAGCAGGAGGTGAAGAGCTGGCACGGCATCAATCTGCTCGCCTGGCTCCAGCGCACCGTTTTCATCGACCGCAATCGCCGGCACGACAGTGCCAACCAGGCCGACACCATCGCCCGGCGCATGTCCGAGGGCGACACAATGGTCCTCTTTGCCGAGGGCACGACCGGCGACGGCCATCGCGTCGGACCCTTCAAGTCGGCACTGTTCGGTGCGGTCCATGCCGCGCTTTCCCAGGCGCATCTCAAGAGCGTCACCGTGCAGCCCGTCGCCATCGCCTATACCCGTCTGCAGGGTCTGCCGCTCGGCCGCGTTCATCAGGCGCGCGCCTCCTGGCCGGGCGATGTGGCGCTCGGGTCGCACCTCATCGCCTTTCTTCTTGCCGGAGCCTATGATGTCGACGTGGTGTTCGGCGCGCCGACGACCTTCACTGCCGAGACCGGCCGAAAGCAGATCGCCGCGCTCACTTACGAGCAGGTCCGCTCGTCCTTCACGCGGGCCATGCGCATGCGCCTGCCAGCGCATGACGCTTGATCGTCCTTCCGCACGGCGATAGAACCCGCCCTTCAGGCAGGAACCCGATGAACGTACTGACAAAACCCGACACCGCCACGGCCGGCGAGACCCTGCGCAACACGCTCAAGGTCTTCGTCAAGACCTATGGCTGCCAGATGAATGTCTACGACTCGCAGCGCATGGGCGACGTGCTCGCCGGTGTTGGCTACGAGGCGACGGCGACGCCCGACGACGCGGACCTGATCGTGCTCAACACCTGCCATATCCGCGAAAAGGCGGCCGAGAAGGTCTATTCCGAGCTCGGCCGGCTGCGCGCGGTCAAGAAGGCGCGCGCGGCGCGGGGCAAGGAAACCCGGATCGCCGTCGCCGGCTGTGTCGCGCAGGCCGAGGGTCATGAGATCGTCGCCCGCGCGCCCGTGGTCGACCTCGTGGTCGGGCCGCAGACCTATCACCGCCTGCCCGAATATCTTGATCGCGCCAGACAGGGTGAAACGGTAGTCGAGACCGAATTCGCCATCGAGGAGAAATTCGCCGTCCTTCCCGAGGCTGCGCCGGTGGCGGGCAGGGCGCGCACCGGCAAGGCGCCGGTCACCGCCTTCGTCACCGTGCAGGAAGGCTGCGACAAGTTCTGCACCTTCTGTGTCGTGCCCTATACGCGCGGCGCCGAGGTGTCGCGTTCGGTCGCCCAGATCGTCGAGGAGGCGAAGCGGCTCGCGGGTTCCGGCGTGCGCGAGATCACCCTGCTCGGCCAGAACGTCAATGCCTGGCACGGCGCCGGTGCGGATGGCAGGCAATGGCGGCTCGGCGAATTGCTGCACGCGCTTGCCGATATCGATGGCCTTGAGCGGCTGCGCTACACGACCAGCCATCCCATCGACATGGATGACGGGCTGATCGAGGCCCATCGCGACCTCGGCAAGCTGATGCCCTATCTGCACTTGCCGGTGCAGGCCGGTGCCGACCGTGTCCTCAAGGCGATGAACCGTCACCATACGAGGGCGCATTATTTCGATCTGGTCGCGCGCATTCGCGCCGCCCGCCCCGATCTCGCGCTATCCGGCGATTTCATCGTCGGCTTCCCGGGCGAGACGGAAGAAGAATTTCGGGACACGCTTTCGCTGATCGCCGAGGTCGGCTACGCGCAGGCCTTCTCCTTCAAATACTCGCCGAGGCCCGGCACGCCCGGCGCCGATCTGCCCGGTCAGGTGCCCGAAGCGGAAAAGACGGAGCGCCTCGCGAGGCTGCAGGCGCTGCTGAACGAGCAGCAGCATCAGTTCAACCTTTCCATGGTCGGCAGGCGGATGGATGTGCTGATCGAGAAACCCGGCCGCAAGCCGGGCCAGCTCGCCAGCCGTTCACCCTGGCTGCAGACCGTCATCCTCGGCGAGAACGCGGGCCATGTCGGCGACATCGTGCCGGTGCGCATCGTCTCGGCCGGCCCGAATTCGCTCGCCGGCGAGGTCATTGCTTGATTCGTCTGTAGCTGAGCGCTCTGTCGTATTCGCGATTGTTGCGCTGCGTCATTGCGGTTAGACTTGAAATCGAACCGGATTCGCCGCAACTGTCATGCGGATGTGAGGATCCGGGTGGAGAAACCGCACTGAAGACTGCAGAACGGGCAATCATGGAGACGCGTTGTTGAACGCCTACGAGCAGGGCCTGAAAACCGGATCGGGCGCGTCCGATCTGGAGCACCTCGTGCTTACCTTCGACAACAACCGGCTTGCCACCCAGCTTTTCGGCCAGTTCGACGAACATCTGGCGATGATCGAGCAGCAGTTCGGCGTCGATGCGGTGGCGCGCGGCAACATGATCGACATGCGCGGTTCGGCCGACGCGGTTCGCCGCGCCCGCCTCGCGCTCGAACATCTCTATGCGCGCCTCGAGTCCGGCGAGCGGATCGAACCGGGCGATGTCGACGGCGCGATCCGCATGGCGGTCGCCGACGACCAGCTCTCCCTGCCGACGCTTGAGAAGGGCGGCCGGCTGGCGATGGCCCAGATCGGCACGCGGCGCAAGGTCATCCAGGCGCGCACGCCCACGCAGGACGCCTATATCCGCGCCATGGACCGTTCACAACTCGTCTTCGGCGTCGGCCCTGCCGGCACCGGCAAGACCTATCTGGCCGTCGCCTATGCCGCGGCCCTGCTCGAGCGCGGCGCCGTCGACCGCATCGTGCTGTCACGCCCGGCCGTCGAGGCCGGCGAGCGGCTGGGCTTCCTGCCCGGCGACATGAAGGAGAAGGTCGACCCCTATCTGCGGCCGCTCTACGACGCGCTCTACGACATGATCCCCGGCGAGAAGGTCGAACGCGCCATCACGTCCGGCGTCATCGAAATCGCGCCGCTCGCCTTCATGCGCGGGCGCACCCTGTCCAACGCCGCCGTCATTCTCGACGAGGCGCAGAACACGACATCGATGCAGATGAAGATGTTCCTGACACGGCTGGGCGAGAATTCCCGGATGATCGTCACCGGCGATCCGAGCCAGATCGATTTGCCGCCGGGCCAGAAATCCGGCCTGGTCGAGGCCCTGTCGATCCTCGACCGGGTCGAGGGTGTCTCCCGCATCGAGTTCACCGCCTCCGACGTGGTGCGCCACAAGCTGGTCGAGGCGATCGTCAATGCCTATGACGAGGCCGGACGCCGCGCCGCGCAGGCGAAGAAGGGCTCCGACCGGTCTTGACCCCGTCCGTGGACATGACGGTCGAGGCCGGCGCATGGCCCGCCGAAGACGCGCTGCTTCGCACGGTGACGCCCGCCGTCAATGCCGCCATTAGCGCCGGCGGCCTGCGTTGCCCGGAAGGGGCGGAACTGAGCCTCCTGTTTACCGACGATGCGGCGATGCGCGAGATCAACCGGCAATGGCGCAATGTCGACAAGCCGACCAACGTGCTTTCCTTCCCCGGCGGCGAGGTCGCACCCGGCGAGATGGCGGGGCCGGTCCTCGGTGACATCGTCTTCGCGCATGAGACAATTGCGCGCGAGGCCGAGCTTGAAGGCAAGCCTTTCGAACACCATTTGAGCCACATGATCGTTCATGGTTTTTTTCACCTTTTCGGCTATGATCACATTGACGAAGACGAAGCGCACGAGATGGAAACGCTCGAGCGCAGGGCGTTGTCCCTGATTGGTGTGGACGATCCCTATGAAAATTGATCTCCACGCGTACAAGCCCCACGGCGCAATGGCAAAAGCCTTGTGCCGGCTCGGTCCGGAAGACGGCGCGGAAGCGGCCGCGAGGTTTTGAACCAGGCATGAATTCGGCAGACAGTATCGAAACGCCGCCCGCGAAGGCCGGGGAACCCGGCGAAACGGAGCCTCCGTCTAACACCGGCTCGACGGCGCTCGTGCCCGTGCCGCCCGAACGCGCCCTCGTGGCTGCGGACGACCGGCCGCCCGGCTGGCTCGCGCGCCTTTTCGGGTTGCGCAAGCGCGACAATTCCACCCTTCGCGCCGACCTCGCCGACGCGCTCTCGGGCGACGCCACCGGCCTGCACGCCTTTTCCGACGAGGAAAGGCTGATGCTCAACAACATCCTGCGTTTGCGGGATGTTCGCGTCGAGGATTTGATGGTGCCGCGCGCCGATATCGAGGCGGTCGAAATCAACATTTCGCTCGGCGAGCTCCTGAAGATCTTCGAGGAATCGGGCCATTCGCGCATGCCCGTCTATGGCGAGACGCTCGACGATCCGCGCGGGATGATCCATATCCGAGATGTCGTCGCCCACATCACCAAGACTGCGGCGATGTCGAAATCGGAGATCGCCGCGCGCAGGAAACTGCCCGCCGCCAATCTGGACCTCAAGAAGGTCGGCCTCGACAAGCCGCTCGGCTCGCTCAAGCTGGTCCGCAAGGTGCTGTTCGTGCCGCCCTCCATGCAGGCTGTCAGCCTGCTGGCGCGCATGCAGGCCTCGCGCATCCAGATGGCGCTGGTCATCGACGAATATGGCGGCACCGAGGGCATCGTCTCGCTGGAGGACATCGTCGAGGTTATCGTCGGCGACATCGAGGACGAGCATGACGATGACGAGGAGCCGATGATCCTCGACAAGGGCGACGGCGTCTTCGTCGTCGACGCCAAGGCCGAACTGGACGACGTGGTGGCCGCCGTCGGCAACGGGCTCGATTTCGGCGACCATACCGAAGATGTCGACACGATGGGCGGCCTCGTTTTCGCGCTGATCGGCCGCGTGCCGGTGCGTGGCGAGGTGGTCGAGGGTCTGGGTTACGAATTCCGGGTCATCGACGCCGACCCGCGCCGTATCAAGCGCATCGAACTCCTGCCGGCCAAGCGCCGCCGCGTGCGCAAGACCGCCTGAGCACTATTTCGGCCAAAGCCCTCCCGCGCCCGATAGCTTCTTGCGCTTGACCCGTCGCCTCCACCGTCTATGCCGGGTTGAGTGGCGGCAAGAGGTGATTCGCGGGTGGCGGCTACGGTCGATCGGATAGCAGGGGAGTTCATCCTGCTTTGGGGCTGGCGGCGGGCGCTCGCCGCGCTTGTCGCCGGTGCGCTGTCCGCGCTGGCCATGCCGCCCTTCTACGCCTTCCCCATACTTTTTTTGACATTTCCCGTTTTCATCTGGCTGATGGATGCCACCGCCGCCGATCCGCCGGGTGGCGTGGTGCGGCGTTTCCTGCGCGGCTTCGCCACCGGCTGGCTGTTCGGCTTCGGCTATTTCCTCGCCGGCCTGTGGTGGGTCGGCAACGCCTTCTTGGTCGAGGCCGACAAATTCGCCTGGATGCTGCCTTTCGCGGTAACGATCCTGCCCGCGATCCTCGCCATTTTCTGGGGCGTGGCGGCCGGTGTGGCGAACCTTGCTTGGCGCGAGGACTGGCCGCGCATCCTGCTGCTGTCGGCCGTACTGGCGCTGGCCGAATTCCTGCGCGGAACGCTGTTCACCGGTTTTCCGTGGAACGCGCTCGGCTATGCCACCATGCCGGTGCCGCTCGCCATGCAGTCGGCGGCAGTGGTCGGCCTCTACGGCGTCACCGTGCTGTGCCTGCCGGTTTTCGGCGTAATGGCGCTTCGCCCACTCCCCGGCAGAGCGCCGCCCGGAACGCGGCTCTATCTGGCGATGGTGTTTCTGCTCGTTGTCGCACATCTGGGCTATGGTGCCTGGCGGCTCAACGCGTTGCCACAGCAATGGCGCGAGGGTGTCACGATCCGCATCGTCCAGCCCGACATCGACCAGGCCGAAAAATGGTCGCCCGAGATGGAGGCGCGCAATTTCCGTACCCTGCTGGAATTGTCTGCGCCGGGCTTGAGCGGGCAATCGCCGGACGACGGCCGCATCACCCACATCGTCTGGCCGGAATCCTCCTTTCCCTTCATCCTGACCGAGCGCCCCGACGCGCTCACCGCATTGGCCCAAATGATCCCGGACGGCACCATGCTGATCGCCGGCGCACTGCGTGTCGAACCGCCCGGCGCGGGGGGAAGCCGTGAGCGTGTGTTCAACTCGGTCTTCACCATCGACGGCGACGGCACCATCACGGGCGCGGCCGACAAGGTTCACCTTGTGCCCTTCGGCGAGTATCTGCCGCTGCAGGAATGGGCGGAACGCGTCGGCATCGAACAGCTCACCCATCTGCATGGCGGCTTCGAGCCGGGCATCGGCCGACCGCTGCTCGACGCCGGCGCGGCCGGTCGCTTCCTGGCGCTCGTCTGTTACGAGATCATCTTTCCCGGCGCCGCCATCACCGGCTCCGATGCGAAGGGGCGGCCGGACTTTATCGTCAATGTCACCAACGACGCCTGGTACGGCATCACGCCCGGGCCCTACCAGCACTGGCATCAGGCCGTGCTGCGCGGCGTCGAGGAGGGCCTGCCGGTCGTGCGCGCCGCCAACAACGGCATCTCGTCGATCACCGATGCCACGGGCCGCACGGTGGCGCATCTCGATCTCGGCCGGCGTGGCGTGGTCGACGCCCGTCTGCCCTTGGCCGCGCCTGCGACATATTACACCCGATGGGGTGATCTTCCCTTTTTCATATTCTGCGGTGTCTTTGTGTTTTTGGGCCTTTTTGGCGGCAAATTCGTCAATCGGACAGGCCATTGACTTGCTTCCGTGTCAGGTAGCAAAATAGCGCGTCGGACAATTTTTGATACAGGACAACTGTCCGTCGCCCCCAACTGGCGAGGTCGAATTCGACCTCCCATTGCCAAACCCACAGGCAGAATTCGTAAAAAGGATTCTGTCGGCAACTCACTCGCCGTTCGCGGCGCAATAATAGAGAACACCCAACATGGCTGAAAAGAAGAAGCCGAACCCGATCGACATACATGTCGGAAGCCGGGTGCGCCTGAGGCGTACCATGCTCGGCATGAGTCAGGAGAAACTCGGCGAGCATCTGGGCATCACGTTCCAGCAAATCCAGAAATACGAAAAGGGAGCCAACCGCGTCGGTGCAAGCCGGCTCCAGGAAATAGCGCGGGTATTGAACACCCCGATCTCGTTTTTCTTCGAGGACGCGCCGGGCGGCGTCGACGGGGAAACGAGCGGATTCAGCGATTCGGAATCGTCGAACTACGTGGTCGACTTCCTCTCCAGTTCCGAAGGCCTGCAGCTCAATCGTGCATTCGTGAAGATCAGGGATGCCAAGGTGCGGCGCAAGATCGTCGAGATGGTCAAGGCGCTTGCCGACGAGCCGGATTGATCGGTCTGAAGGACGGCTTGTCGCCGCAGATGGTTTCTCGCCCTTGACCTGACTTGGCCTGTCTGTAAAAGACGGTCCGTTTTTGGCAGGCGGTGACGGCATGGCATGTCCACCTGCGAGCAGGAGGCATCATGGCGCGCTCGAACTATCTCTTCACCAGCGAATCGGTTTCCGAGGGTCATCCCGACAAGGTCTGTGACCGCGTGTCGGACGAGATCGTCGATCTGGTCTACCGCGAGGCTCGCAAGACCGGGACCGATCCCTGGCAGGTGCGCGTTGCCTGCGAGACGCTGGCCACGACGAACCGCGTCGTGATCGCCGGCGAGGTGCGTGTGCCCGATTCGCTGCTGAAGACGGACAAGTCCGGTGCGATCGTCAAGGACGCCGCCGGCAATCCGATGATCAACCCGTCGCGCTTCCGCTCGGCAGCGCGACGCGCGATCCGCGACATCGGCTACGAGCAGGACGGTTTCCACTGGAAAAAGGCCAAGGTCGACGTATTGCTGCATCCGCAATCGGCCGATATCGCGCAGGGCGTCGACAACGCGTCCGACCGCCAGGGCGAGGAAGGTGCCGGCGACCAGGGCATCATGTTCGGCTATGCCTGCACCGAGACACCGGATCTCATGCCGGCGCCGCTGTTCTACGCACACAAGATTCTCGAATTGCTGGCCGAGGCCCGCCACAAGGGCGAGGGCGATGCCGGCAAGCTCGGCCCGGACGCCAAGAGCCAGGTAACCGTGCGCTATGTCGACGGCAAGCCGGCCGAAGCTGTTTCCATCGTCGTTTCGACCCAGCATCTCGACCCCTCATGGGATTCGAAGAAGGTCCGCCAGGTCGTCGAACCCTATGTCCTTGAGGCGCTTGGCGACCTGCCGGTCGCGGCCGACTGCGCCTGGTATGTCAATCCGACCGGAAAGTTCGTCATTGGCGGCCCCGACGGCGACGCCGGCCTGACCGGCCGCAAGATCATCGTCGACACTTATGGCGGCGCGGCCCCCCATGGCGGCGGCGCCTTCTCCGGCAAGGATACGACCAAGGTCGACCGCTCTGCCGCCTATGCCGCGCGCTACCTCGCCAAGAACATCGTCGCCGCCGGCCTTGCCGAGCGCTGCACCATTCAGCTTTCCTACGCCATCGGCATCGCACAGCCGCTATCGGTCTATATCGACACCCATGGCACCGGAAAGGTCGACGAGGCCGTGCTCGAAAAGGCCGTGCGCGAAGTCATGGATCTGTCGCCCGGTGGCATTCGCCGGCATCTGGACCTCAACAAGCCGATCTACGCCAAGTCCGCCGCCTATGGCCATTTCGGCCGCAAGCCCGGTCGCGACGGGTCGTTCTCCTGGGAGCGCACCAATCTGACCAAGGCGCTTAAGGACGTGGTCAAGCAACTGGCCTAGGGCCGCTCGCCTGACCGGGCGGGTGCCGGCCTCGACATGCGGCCGGCAATTCGGGGATCGATGGATGAACGCCGAAACCGATCCCCCTGACGGCGCCCATCCGACGAGGCGGCGCGCCGTTTTCGGCCGCCGCAAGGCAAAGCCGCTCAAAACGGCGCAGGCCGATCTCTACGAGAGCCTGCTGCCGCGGCTGAGGCTCGATTTGTCGCAGCCCGCACCGACTGACCTCGCCGAACTGTTCCCCGGCGATCCCGGGAACTTCCGCCTCGAAATCGGCTTCGGCGGTGGCGAGCATCTGGCACGCGAGGCCGAGCGCTTCCCAAAGACCGGCTTCATCGGGGCCGAGCCATTTGTCAACGGCGTGGCGAAACTGCTGGTCCTCGCCGAGGAAAGCGGACTCGACAATCTTCGCATCTATGACGATGCCGCCGAAAATTTGCTCGACTGGCTGCCGGCTGGCACGCTGTCGCGTGTCGATCTGCTCTACCCGGATCCGTGGCCGAAGCGTCGCCACTGGAAGCGCCGTTTCGTTAACGGGGAGAATCTGGACCGCATTGCCCGTGTGCTGAAGCCCGGCGGCGAGTTCCGCTTCGCGTCCGACATCGACACCTATGTCAACTGGACGCTGCGCCACGTTCTCGCCCATCCCGCCTTCGAGTGGACGGCAACGAAGGCCGCCGACTGGCAGGAGCCCTGGGAAGGCTGGCTGCGCACGCGCTACGAGGACAAGGCGTTTCGTGAGGGCAGGCCTCCAGCCTATCTGATCTTCCGCCGCGCGTGATCATCTTCCATACGGCGGGATCGCAGATTAGTTGGCGCGTTCGACGAGCGTGGCTGTCACAAGCGTGATCAGCGCCAGTGCTGCGGTTGCTGTGCGCGCGACATGCCAGAACCACCAGGCATCGCGCAGTTCGTTCCAGTTGCCAGGAATGGTATCGCTGGTCCATGTCATCACTTGCGCATTGATTGGCTGATTGACGAAACGGGTGATAAGTCCGCCGGCAATCAGCAGTACCAGTGCGGCTGCGTATATCGGCAATGCTCCCGCGGTCGCATAGCTTCGTACCGACAGAAGAGCAGTCAGCATTACGGCCACCAGTGCTATTGCCGGAAGCAGGAAGTTGAGACCGCGAACCGCGTTCTGGTGGACTTCCAGAAAGGTGGCTGCCGAATAGTAAGACGGATTGTATCCCTGCCAGATACCGAAAGTCGCACCCGCAACAAGAGCGACCAGGAGAATGGCCAGGACCTGCACAAAGATCAGGATACGGGAAGCGGCAGGAATGAAATCAGTAAGGAGGACTGCTGTCTTTTCCATTGTCATTCGCCTTCATGGCCGGTTTGGATGAAAACCAATTGATCTTAGTGTAACTGTATTGAAATGTCGATGATGAAATGAGCAAGCGAAAATATCGTTCTTCAATCCGTGCCCGGCAGGCGGCCGAAACACGCGCCTCGATCCTTTCGGCGGCCGATGGGCTGTTTCGTCGGCAGGGTTGGGAATCGACCACCATCGCGGCGATTGCCGGTGCAGCCAGCGTTTCGGCTGAAACCGTTTATGCGAATTTTGGTAACAAGCGCGCGCTGATTTCCGAGCTCGTTGTGACCGCTGTGCGTCGCGATGCGACCGGCGTTCCGGTGATTGAGCAGGAGAGCCCGCGCAACGTATTGGAAGCACCGGATCAATCTGCTCAGATCGACCTGTTCGCGCACGATATAGCCGATGTGCTGGCACGCGTGGCGCCTCTGATGGCCGTAGTGCGTTCAGCTGCATTGGCGGAACCCGAGCTCGAATCGCTCTATGAGCGACTCCACGAGGGCAGGCGTGAAAACATTGCGCGCTTTGTGGATGCACTGATGAAAAACGGTCCTCTGCGTTCTTTACTCGACCGCCAGAGTGCCACGGCGACTGTGTGGCGGCTCGCCAGTCCTGAACTCTATAATCTGACCACCGGTGTTGAAGGCCTGGATACCAGGAGTTATGCCGAATGGCTCGGTGACAGCCTGAAGTACCTGCTGCTGGTCGATTGACAGGCGAGACTGGTTGGGTGTCGGGCGCACCCAGTCGTACATGCTTGCATTTGGCCGGTTTGCGGACTATATACCGCTCAAATTCTCCGATCGTTTCGAGAGAGTGGGTCCCACCGGTCCCGCTCTTTTTTGTTGCCGAGCGCAATGCGTTCGAAACGGTCACGCCGGAAAGCTCGGGCAAGCGGCCGAAGAGGCCGCCGGGCGAAAAGCCCGCCCAATCGGAGCCGTGGGCGAAGCGAACTGGCGTGAGATAAATCAAGAGGCGACTAGGGGCGTTAGCCCCGACCGGGAAGCAAAAAAAGCGAAGCGCGCGCCAGGCGCGACAGGGACCAGGACAAGAGGCGAGGAAGGCCGAAGGCCTGACCGGGAAGCAAACAAGAGGCGAGGAGCGCCGAAGGCGCGACAGGGACTTAATTTTGAGCGAACTGAACGAACCACGCATCATCGCCGAGACCGGACAGGAAGCCCGGGTCGCGGCCATTGTCGAGCCGGTGCTGGCCGATATCGGCTTCCGTCTGGTGCGCATTCGTCTGTCCGCCATGAACGGCCTGACCCTGCAGATCATGGCCGAGCGTCCCGACGGCACCATGTCGATCGAGGATTGCGAGGCGGTGTCCAAGGCTGTCTCTCCGGTGCTCGACATCGAGGACCCGATCAGTTCGGCCTATAATCTGGAGATTTCCTCGCCGGGCATCGATCGGCCGCTGGTGCGCCGGTCCGATTTCACCGCGTGGTCCGGCCACAAGGCCAAGATCGAGACGCGCGCGCTGGTCGATGGCCGCAAGCGCTTCAAGGGCCGTATCGCTGCCATCGACGAGAGCCGCGTCACGCTGACCCGCGAGGATGCCGGCACGGATGAACCGGCCGAATTCAACGTACCGCTCGCCGAGATCGCCGACGCGAGGCTGGTGCTCGACGATGCCCTGATCCGCGAGGCGTTGAAGCGCGACAAGGCGCTGCGCCAGGCGAACAAGGCGAACGGCAAGAACATCGAACAGGAAATCGACGGCTGAGCGCCGTCGCCGACGAACCGAGGAGTCCGAGAACCATGGCAGTCAGTGCAAACAGGCTGGAACTTCTGCAGATCGCCGACGCGGTGGCGCGCGAGAAGTCGATCGATCGCCAGATCGTCATCCAGGCGATGGCCGACGCGATCGGCAAGGCCGCGCGTTCGCGCTACGGCCAGGAGACCGACGTGCTGGCCGACATCGACGCGCGCACCGGCGAGATCAAGCTGCAGCGCCGCCTGCTGGTCGTCGAGAACGTCTCCGACGTCGAGGATTACGGCACGCAGATCCCGCTGGAACTGGCACGCGACAAGAACCCCGACATTCAGGTCGGTGACTATGTTTCCGAGCCGCTGCCGCCGATGGATTTCGGTCGCATCGCGGCCCAGTCCGCCAAGCAGGTGATCGTCCAGAAGGTGCGCGAGGCCGAACGTGACCGCCAGTTCGACGAATACAAGGACCGCATCGGCGAAATCATCAACGGCACGGTCAAGCGCGTCGAATACGGCAATGTTATCGTCGATCTTGGCCGCGCCGAGGCGATCATCCGCCGCGACGAGACGATCCCGCGCGAGAACTTCCGCTACGGCGACCGCGTTCGCGCCTATGTCTACGACGTGCGCCGCGAGCAGCGCGGTCCGCAGATATTCCTGTCGCGCACCCGGCCCGAATTCATGGGCAAGCTGTTCACCATGGAAGTGCCGGAAATCTACGACGGCGTAATCGAGATCAAGTCGGTCGCCCGCGACCCGGGCTCGCGCGCCAAGATCGCCGTCATCTCCCGCGATTCCTCGATCGACCCGGTCGGCGCCTGCGTCGGCATGCGCGGCTCCCGCGTTCAGGCTGTCGTCGGCGAGTTGCAGGGCGAGAAGATCGACATCATTCCCTGGTCGCCCGATCCGGCGAGCTTCATCGTCAACGCGCTGCAGCCCGCCGAGGTCGCCAAGGTCGTCCTCGACGAGGAGGCCGAGCGCATCGACGTGGTCGTGCCCGACGACCAGCTTTCGCTCGCCATCGGCCGTCGCGGTCAGAACGTGCGCCTCGCCTCCCAGCTCACTGGCTGGGACATCGACATCATGACCGAGCAGGAGGAAAGCGAGCGCCGTCAGGCCGAGTTCGTCGAGAACACGCAGACCTTCATGGAAGCGCTCAATGTCGACGAGATGGTCGCGCAGCTTCTGGCGTCGGAAGGCTTCTCCTCGGTCGAGGAAGTCGCCTATGTGGACCAGGACGAAATCGCCTCGATCGAGGGCTTCGACGACGAGACCGCCGAGGAATTGCAGGCCCGCGCCCGCGAATTCCTGGAGCGTCAGGAAGCCGAGCTCGACGAGGAGCGCAAGAGCCTCGGCGTCGCCGACGAACTGCGCCAGGTCGAGGGCATGACCACTGCCATGATGGTCGCGCTCGGCAAGAGCGACGACAAGGTGCTCACGCTCGAGGACTTCGCCGGCTGCACGTCGGACGACCTCGTCGGCTGGACCGAACGCAAGGCCGGCGAGACCCAGCGCTTTGCCGGCATTCTCGACGGCTTCAACCTGTCGCGCGTCGATGCCGAGCAGATGGTCATGGATGCACGCATCAAGGCCGGCTGGATCACGCAGGAGGAACTCGACGCGGCGGCTGCCGGTGAAGAGGAAGAAGTCGCCGAAGGCGAGGAAGGCGCGGACGAGGCAACGACCGAGACGGCTGGCGAGGAAACCGCCCAGCCGGCGGCCGAGGCCTGATCGGACGATGCTGACCGATGGCGGCGCAGGCGATGGACGCGATGGAAAAGGTGCACGACGAGATGAATCCGCGCACCTGCATCGTCACCCGTGAAGCACGCGACGCCGACGATCTGATCCGTTTCGTCGCCGACCCGGCGGGCCGGGTCGTGCCGGATTTGAAACACAGACTGCCCGGCCGTGGCGTATGGGTCACGGCCGAGCGGGGCAAGGTCGATGAGGCGGTGCGCCGGAAAGCCTTCGCACGCGGCTTCAAGCGCGATGTCGACGCCGGCGAGAGCCTGGGCGCCGAGATCGACGCGCTGATGGAGAAGGAGGCGCTCGCTGCCCTCTCCATGGCGCGCAAGGCAGGCCAACTCGTCTCCGGCGCGTTCAAGGTCGACCAGGCCATCCGCACCGGCGAGGCCGTGCTGGTCCTGCATGCCAGCGATGCCGCGCCGGACGGCATTCGAAAGCTCGATGGCGCGGTTCGCGCGCTGGAAGCCCTCGGCGGCGGCACGGTTGCCATCGCCTCTCCGTTTACCTCGACGCAAATGGATTTGGCGCTGGGGAATGAAAATGTGGTACATGCGGCCGCGACGCAAGGTGGAGCGTCCCGTGTGCTGATCGAGCGCATCTCGCGCCTGCAGAGCTATCGCGGCAGGTGACGGACGCGCAAACAGGGGCGATACACGCCCGGCAGGAACAGGTTAATTGCCCCGAATTTTGCATTGGGGGCTGGATTTTCCGCGTTCGCGGGTTCAAAAAGCCCGCGAATTGCCAATAGGCGTATGACGCGGGCGAATTCGACAGGATAAGGCCAAGAGCAAGCATGAGTGACAAGGAAACCGACGACAAGAAGCTCAGCGTTTCGACCAAGAAAACGTTGAGCCTGCGCCCGAGCGGCCTGTCGCAGGGAACGGTGCGGCAGAGCTTCAGCCATGGCCGTACCAAGCAGGTTGTCGTCGAAACGCGCAAGCGCCGGATCAACAAGCCTGACGCCAAGCCCGCGGTCGCGGAGCAGCCGGCACCGGCACCCGCGCCCGAGCCCAAACCCGCGCCGAAGCGGGAGCCCGCCCCCACCAAGCCGGTGGTGGCCGAGGCGCCGCATGCCAACCTCTCCCAGGAGGAGATCGAGGCTCGCCGCCGCGCGCTCGAGGAAGCCACGGCGCGTGATGCCGAGGACCAGAAGCGCCGCGACGAGGAAAGCGCCAAGCGCGCCGAGGAACTCGCCAAGCGTCTTGCCGAGCGCGAGGAGGCCGAGCGCCGCCGCGCCGAGGAAGAGGAACGCAAGGCCGCCGAAGAGGCGGAGCGACTGCAGCGTGAAGAGGCCGCAGCCAGAGCCCCGGTGCCGGGCGAGGCCGCGCCTGCGCGCGACGACGCCAAGCCGAAGGAACTCAAGCCCTTCGAGCGCAAGAAGACCGCCGAGCCCGAAAAGCCGTCACGTCCGAAAAGCGGCGACGATCGTCGCCGTACCAAGCTGACGCTGACCAACGCGCTGGACGAGGACGGCAATGCCCGGGGGCCCTCGCTCGCGGCCATGCGCCGGCGCCAGGAAAAGGCGCGCCGCGCCGCCATGCAGTCCGGCCCGCGCGAGAAGGTCCTCCGCGAGGTTACGCTGCCCGAGACGATTTCGCTGCAGGACCTTGCCTCGCGCATGTCCGAGCGCGTCGTCGACGTCATCAAATATCTGATGCAGCAGGGCCAGATGATGAAGCCCGGCGACATCATCGATGCCGATACGGCGGAACTGATCGCCACCGACATGGGCCATACCGTCAAGCGCGTGTCCGAGGCCGATGTCGAGGTGGGCCTGTTCACCGGCGAGGACAAGGCCGACGAGATGACGTCGCGTCCGCCGGTCGTCACTATCATGGGCCATGTCGACCACGGCAAGACATCGCTGCTCGACGCCATTCGCGAAGCCAATGTCGTGGCGGGCGAGGCCGGCGGCATCACCCAGCATATCGGCGCCTACCAGATCGAGAAGGATGGATCGAAGATCACCTTCATCGACACGCCGGGCCACGAGGCGTTCACCGCCATGCGCGCGCGCGGTGCCCAGGCGACCGACATCGCGATTCTCGTGGTGGCGGCCGACGACTCGGTCATGCCGCAGACCATCGAATCGATCAATCACGCCAAGGCGGCGGAAGTGCCGATCATCGTCGCGATCAACAAGGTCGACCTCCCGGCGGCCGACGCGGCCAAGGTTCGTACCGAGCTCCTCCAGCACGAGGTCTTCGTCGAATCCATGGGCGGCGAAATTCTCGACGTCGAGGTCTCCGCCAAGACGGGCAAGGGGATCGACAAGCTCCTGGAAGCCATCCTGCTGCAGTCCGAACTGCTGGAGCTGAAGGCCAATCCGGACCGTCCGGCCGAAGGCATCGTCATCGAGGCCCAGCTCGACAAGGGCCGCGGCCCGGTTGCCACCGTTCTGGTCAATCGCGGCACGTTGCACACCGGCGATGTCCTGATCATTGGCGACGAGTGGGGCCGCGTGCGCGCGCTTCTCAACGACCAGGGCGAGCAGGTTACCGAAGCCGGTCCCTCCATGCCGGTCGAGATCCTCGGCCTCAACGGCACGCCGATGGCGGGCGACCGCATGGCCGTCGTCGAGAACGAGGCACGTGCCCGCGAGATCGCCGATTATCGCCAGCGTGTCACCCGCGAAAAGGCGATGGCCCGCCAGGCCGGTTCGCGCGGTTCGCTTGAGCAGATGATGACGCAGTTGCAGTCGTCCGACCTTCGCGAGGCGGCTGTCGTCGTCAAGGCCGATGTGGGCGGCTCGATGGAAGCCATCACCCAGGCGCTCGACAAGCTCGGCACCGACGAGGTGCAGGCGCGGATCGTGCATGCCGGTGTCGGCGCGATAACCGAATCCGACGTGTCGTTGGCCGCAGCCTCGAACGCGCCGATCCTCGCCTTCAACGTTCGTGCCAACAAGCAGGCTCGCGACATGGCCGAGCGCGAGGGCATCGAGATCCGCTACTATTCGATCATCTACGATCTCGTCGATGACATGAAGGCGGTGATGAGCGGCCTGCTCGCGCCCGAGCGTCGCGAGACCTTTCTGGGCTACGCGGAAATCCTCCAGGTCTTCAATGTCACCAAGGTCGGCAAGGTTGCCGGCTGCCGGGTCACCGAAGGCAAGGTCGAGCGCGGCTCCGGCGTGCGCCTGCTGCGCGACAACGTCGTCATCCACGAAGGCAAGCTGTCGACGCTCAAGCGCTTCAAGGACGAGGTGTCCGAGGTCCAGTCCGGTCAGGAATGCGGCATGGCCTTCGAGAACTACCAGGACATCCGCGAAGGCGACCAGATCGAGTGCTTCCGCGTCGAGGAAATCAAGCGCTCGCTCTGACCGGCTTCGACCGGGAAATCCCGTCCTGCCCGGTCCCAGCCCGGACAGGACGGCCAACCGATTGAACGAAATCCACGGACGGGCACGGGGCGGCGATGATCGCCCCGTTTCCCTTGATGCAGGATAGAGGCAGGCATGGCCAACAAACCGCCTTCCCAGCGCCAGCTTCGCGTCGGCGAGATGGTGCGCCACGCGCTGAGCGCGCTGCTCCAGCGCGGCGAGATTCCCGATCCGGTGATCGAGAAGACCGTGATCTCGATCACGGAGGTCTCCATGTCGCCCGACCTCAAGGTCGCGACCGTGTTCCTGTCGCCGCTGGGCCAGGACGATCCGCAGCCGGTGATCAAGGCGCTCGCCGCCAATCAGAAGCTCATTCGCGGACGGCTGTCGCCCTCGCTACGCCAGCTCCGCTACATGCCGGAATTCCGTTTCCGGCCCGACACCTCTTTCGATAATTACGCCCGCATCGACGCGCTGTTGCACGATCCCGCCGTGGCCCGCGATCTCGACCATGACGAGGACGAACAGGATTGAACCATCCCCCTGCCCCTTGTGGGGAGGGGCAAGGGTGGGGGTTGCGCGCGCGTGCGAGCAGTCGAAACGCTCACGCATCAAGCCATCCCGATGACCCCCACCGGATCAGCCGGCGCTCCGCTTGGCTTCTCCCGCCTCCCCACAAGGGGGAGGCAGAGGTGGCAACTGCCGCCATATCGACGTGAGACAGGAAAGTTGAAGACAGACAGATGAGCCGTCAGAGAAAGAAAAAGGGCCGCGCGATCTCCGGCTGGATCGTGCTCGACAAGCCTGAGGGCATCGGATCGACCGAATGCGTCTCCAAGATGAAATGGCTCTACAAGGCGGCCAAGGCCGGCCATGCCGGCACGCTCGACCCGCTCGCCTCGGGCATGCTGCCGATCGCGCTGGGCGAGGCGACCAAGACGGTTCCCTACATCATGGATGGCCGCAAGACCTACCGCTTCACGGTGAGCTGGGGCGCGGAAACCTCGACCGACGATCTTGAAGGCGAGGTGGTGTCCTCTTCCGACGAACGCCCCTCCGAGGCCGATATCCGCGAGGTCATGGAGAACTATCTGGGCGAGATCGAGCAGATCCCGCCGGCCTTCTCGGCAGTCAAGATCAATGGCGAACGCGCCTACAAGCTGGCCCGCGCCGGCGAGGCGGTCGAGATCGCGCCGCGCGCCGTCACCATCCACCGGTTCGACCTGCTCGATACCGAGACCGG
>JBHIWX010000057.1:0-28653 GCA_041987205.1 Rhizobiaceae bacterium
AGCCTGTTGAACAGGGTCGACTTGCCGACGTTGGGTCGGCCGATGATGGCAAGCTTGAATGTCATGTCGGTTTCCCGGTGCGTGCCGGGCCGGCCCGAAACAGCCCGATTGCGGATCAGCCCGCCTGCGTGACGCCCCGGCCGGCGAGCAGGTCGAGCATGAGCGTTGCGCGTGAGCGGATATTGGAACCGGATTCGGCGTCGTCGGCAATCGCCTGGAACCATTTCACCGCCTCGGCCTCCTCACCGGACTTCCAGGCGGAAAGTCCCAGCCCCTCGCGGGCCAGATGACGGTAATAGCCGCCGGCAACCGCCAGCGGTTCCAGACGCGCCTTGACCGCGTCATACCCTTCCAGATCGACGGCGATCAGGCCGGCGCGCAGGCTGGCGACCGAGCGGAATGCCTCGTCGACGGAAGTGTCGGCGGCGATCGCGTCATAGGCGGCCATGGCCTCGGCCTTCTTGTCCTGCTCTTCCAGTTCGCCGGCGACGCGCAGTTTCGCCAGTATGGGATAGGCGCCGTGGCTGTCGGCCTCGAGTTCTTCCAGCGCGGCGATCGCCTCGTCGCGCTTGCCCTCGTCGGCCAGTTCGATGGCGCTGACGAAGGCATCGCCGGCCGCCGCCGCCCGGTTCTCCGAATAATAGAGCCATCCGCGCCAAGCCGCCGTGGCGACGACGACAAGCACGGCAGCGGCGATCAGCAGCCAGCCATAACGGTTCCACAGGCCGTGGATGCGGTCCTGACGCAGTTCTTCGTCAACCTCGCGAATGAAACTGTCATCGGACATGCGGCAACGCTTTCAACTGTGGAGGCGCCGACAAGCGGCGCCAAAAAGCCCGGATAAAACGCGCCGACGGAGACGGTCGGGACCGTCAGCCAGCGCAATTCCGGCCGCTTTTAGCGGAAAGGGGCCATCGGATGCAATCGCAACCTCATGTCGCGAGCACGATTGGTACGCCGATCAGCCATTCATGCGCCTTCCAGACGAACAATACCCATAGGACCAGGCCGGAGACGACGGCGATGATGTCGTACAGGACGGGTCCGGGTTGTGGCAGCGGAGCGCCGCGGCGCTTGACCGCGATACGGTTCCATACCGCCCAGGCGAGGAAGGCACCGAACAGGATGACGGAGGCGAGATCGCCATTGACGAGGAGATGGGCGAACGCCCAGATCTTCACCGAGAGCAGCATCGGGTGCTTGAGCATCGGCTTCAGCCTGCCGGATGGCACCTGCGACACCGCGAGCGCGATGAAGGCGAAGACCATCAGCAGGGCGGTCAGGTGGACCATGCCGAAGGGCGTCACGTAAAGGACCGGCGCCAGCGGCTGGGCACGCGCATACCCCCAGATCAGCAGGACAAGGCCAACAAACGAGACCAGCGAGTAAAGGCCTTTCCAGCCGTTTTCGCCCAGACGTGCGAGCATGGAATCGCGCCAGGTCGGGGCCACCATCCGGACCGAGTGGACGCCCAGAAAGAGAACCAGTCCGGCAATCAACAGTGCCATGTCCATGGCAATCTCCCTTTATCGGTACACATTTCAGCTCAGGCGCCAGCTCGCTCGTGTGCAGGATGGCGACCCTCCGGAGACGATCCGGCACGCCAACCTCGCACAAACGGCGCCCTTCATGCCATAAACAGGTTTGAATTGCAGCCATACGAATGCGAGGCGAAGAAGTGTCCGTGGACCTGCAACTTGCCCGCCGGCGCCTGGAAGCCCGCAAGGCGGATATCGAAGCCCAGTCGGCGCAGAGCGACGAGGCGCGCCGTACGGTCGAACTCGACCAGCAATCGGTCGGCCGGCTTTCGCGCATGGATGCGATGCAGGCACAGGAGATGGCGAAGGCGCAGGAAAACAAGCGCCGGCACGATCTCGTGCGAATCGACATGGCGCTGCGCCGTCTCGCAGCTGGCGATTACGGGTATTGCGTCGAATGCGACGAGGAAATCCCCGACGGGCGGCTCGCCATCGACCCGATGGCGGAGAAATGCGTCAACTGCGCTTGAACTAAAGACGACGGCCGGATCAGCCGTCGTCCACGTCGGCGGCCTGCCGCGCCAGATATTCCTGATCGATGCCCGGCAGCGGCTCGTCGTTGAGCGTCGCTTCGAAGGCCTTCAGGCGTTTGTAGATCGACAGCAGTTCGACGATCGTCGCCCAGGAATTGACCAGATACTGGAACGAGTTCGACACCTGGTTGAAGGCGGTGAGGATCTGCTGCAGCAGACCGAAGGTAATCCTGCCCGCCGCGATGGTCGGCACGAGGATGACATAGGCAAAAATGTTGTCGGCCTGCAGGTAGAAGGCGCGGGTCAGGTTGAAATACATGTAGTGGAAATAGAGGCGGAAATAGTTGCGCCTGACATTGGCGAAGAGCTGGCGCACGGTCGGCGGATCGGCACGCACGGCGTCGTCCTCGCCATAGACCAGTTCCTTACGATAGGCCGCCTCGACGCGCTGGTTCCTGAATTCGAGCCCCGGCAGCTTGATGCCGACAACGGCGAGCAGAACGGTTCCGAACAGCGACCAGAAGATGGCCGCCTGCATCAGCGGGGCCGGTATCTCGCCCAGCAGCGGCAGTTCGGTAACGTTCGAGGACAGCGTGTAGAGGATCGGCAGGAAGGCGATCAGCGTCATGACCGAGTCGATCATGTTGACGCCCAACCCCTCGACCGTCTGGGCGAAGCGCATGGTGTCTTCCTGTACGCGCTGCGAGGCGCCTTCGATATGACGCAGGCGCGGCCAGTGCGACATGTAGAAATCGTTCATCGCAGTGCGCCAGCGGAAAATGTAATGGCTGACGACGAAGCGGGTTACGACGTAGACCGCGATCCAGATGAAGGCGATAGCGGCGAAATCGATCAGGAGCAGGTAAAGCTGCGACGGTTCGACATTCCCTTCCGGCGTCAGCGCCGTCTGCACAAGATCGAAGAAGGGCCGGCGCCAATTGTTGATGGCGACCGAGACCTGAACCGAGAAATAGGTCGAGAACAGGATGAAGGCGGAGCCGCCGATCGACCAGGTCATCCATTTATGGTCGGAGAAATAGCGCCACAGCGCCCAGAACAGGGCGGCGAAGAATATGTAGTAGAGGTAGAACCAGAGGAAATCGTTGGTCCAGAAATAGCGGGCACCGACGACCAGTTCCGATCCCTCCTCCGGCGGCAGGCCGATGGCGGCGCCGAGCTGGTGGCCGCCGGCATACCAGAGCCCGATCGCGACCGCGCACAGCAGGATGAAAGAGGGAAAGAAAATCTTCGGATTAGGGAAGAAGGAGTGGAACAATGACTGTATTCTCCGGGCGGCGAGCCAGGACGGTCCGCGTCGAAACCCCTGTTCGCCTTCTTTGACAACGTAAACGCGTCCGGTTCAAGTGAATTCCTGTTTACCTTGCGCATGGCGCGGGAGCGCTACCTCTCTGGCATGATCGGTCGTGCGAGTTGCGTGCAATCACGCACAATGGCGCGCCTCATCTCCCCCTATCTGCATTTCATCGCCGGGCAAGAACTTGCAACAGCGATACGGCGGGGGAGGACAGCAAAGCTTTTCAACCCCTTGTCACGCGTCGCGCCGGCGCCGAGGATTCCTCTGCGGCCCGTCCACGCCCCTGGGGCAGCACGAGGATAGAAGGCCGTTCCCGTTTCGGGAGCGGCCTTCGTTTTTTGCGCCCGGACGACGGTCCGTCCCCGGCGTTAACCCTCCGCTTACCATGCGCGCCGACAATCGATTCGAAATTAAGCGATTCGTACGGGGTACGCGCAATGGAACTGGTTACCAACAATCCCACCGCCATGTCCGTCAACGACGAAGAGGCCCGGCAGGCCGACGCCTATGCGCGGATGATGGAAGATCTGCTCATCGACATCGACGAGCTCGACGCCAACGCCTGCCCGCCAGACCGGCGCTTTTTCCTGAAGGACAAGGAAGCGTGGGTCTACGAGCACGGCAACATCGCCGAACTCGTCTATGTGCGTAACGGCTCGGAAGAACCCGACCTGGACTGAGCGCCGAAAGACCCGTCGCTGGCTTTCCGGTTACAGGTTCGCGAGCGCATCGCGGGCGATCTTCGAACGCGACAGCGATGCGTCCAGGCGCTCCCGCCATCGACGTCCTCGCGAGCGGGCGTCATCATAGGCCTCTGCCAGTTCGTCGGGACGGTCTTCACGCAATGCCTCGATCAGGAATTCCGCCTGCAGCAAATCCTTACGGGCCTTCTGTGCATCGGGACTTCCGCGGCGCCGTTCGGCGACGATCAGCTTGTGGATCGCGAAGCGTTCCGGCCGGGGAACATGGACAAGGACACCGCTGCGATACATCACGGCCGCCGCAATGGGTTCGGCGATCAAGTAGTTGAGGTGATGCAGCGCCTGAGCTTCCACCCCCAGCGCGGCCAGCGGTCGTCGACCTTCTTCGGCTTCGAAGGACGGGGTGAGAAATTCGACCAGACTGTTGCTTCGGGTCTGGCGCCAGCTCCAAACCTCACCCGGTTCCATCGAGGGAACCGGCTCGAACTCGAATTCGGATAGAACTTCGGTCAGCGGCGGCGACACCACGTCTTCGAGAGCCAGCGAAAGCCGCTCGAAACTCGCTATATCAACATCGTCGGTCTGGGCAGCCTGATCGACTCGATAACGCAGGCCAAGCTCGCCTTCATAAAGTCGGAAGGCGTGCGTTCCAACGATCGTGCCGCCGAGGCGAAACACACCCGCCGAAGCCATCGCGGCAAGCAGGCTGCCGGTTCCTGCATCGAGGCTCATGAATCCTTCCGAGCGCAGCAGGCGCACGAGCCGCGTGCGTTCCCGTTTGCGTTCCTCGCGCTCGCCACGCAGAACCTGGAAACGCTCGATACGATCAAGCAGCGCCCCAGTTTCCTCGCCGATATAGGTCTTGTGGACCTGCGACCCCACGCGATAGCTGTCGTACCAGTAGGTCCGGCCGTTGCGGACCACGCGCGTGGGTGTACCGCGCAAATCGGATACCGCATCGTCCAGGAGTGAACGAAGCAGATCGTGATAGGCGGCATGCGCCGTGGCCGAATGTCTCGCGATCATCGATCACAACCTGTGTTCAACAAAAATTGGTTTTGTTGAACATGGCATCGTGCTCAACAAAAATCAAGTTTGTTGAACACAGTCGTCCGGGCGCATCGATCCGCTATTTGTCGAACAGCGCCGCGTAGCGTTCCGGCTTGAAGCCGATCTCGAGCGCGCTGCCTGTTTCGAGCACCGGGCGCTTGATCATCGAGGGCTGCTCCAGCATCAGGGCGATCGCCCTGTCGCGGTCGAGTCCGGCCTTCGCCTCGTCGGGCAGTTTGCGGAAGGTCGTGCCGGCACGGTTCAGCACCTTTTCCCAGCCGGCGGCCTCGCACCACTTTTCCAGCATGTCTCGCGTCACGCCGACCTTCTTGTAATCGTGGAAGGCGTAGTCCACGCCATATTCGTCCAGCCAGGTGAAGGCCTTCTTCATGGTGTCGCAATTGCGGATGCCGTGGATGGTGACGGTCACTGATCTACTCCAGATATCGGCAGTTCGCGGGTCGACCCTGTCCCTGGACGGTGGTTCCAAGGGTGTTCGACGCTTATTCCCACTCGATCGTGCCGGGCGGCTTCGACGTGACGTCGTAGACGACGCGGTTGACACCCTTGACCTCGTTGATGATGCGGGTCGCGGCGTTGCCGAGGAACTCCATGTCGAAATGGAAAAAGTCGGCGGTCATGCCGTCGACCGAGGTCACCGCACGCAGCGCCAGCACATGGTCGTAGGTGCGACCGTCGCCCATGACGCCGACGGTCTGGACCGGCAGCAGCACGGCGAAAGCCTGCCAGATGGCGTCGTAGAGGCCGGCTTTCCTAATTTCGTCGAGATAGATCGCGTCGGCCTCGCGCAGCGTGTCCAGCTTTTCGCGCGTGATCCCGCCGGGGCAGCGGATGGCAAGCCCCGGACCTGGGAAGGGATGGCGGCCGACGAAGCTCTCGGGCAGGCCCAGCTCGCGGCCAAGCGCGCGCACCTCGTCCTTGAACAGTTCGCGCAGCGGCTCGACCAGCTTCATGTTCATGCGTTCGGGCAGGCCGCCGACATTGTGGTGGCTCTTGATCGTCACCGAGGGGCCGCCCGAGAACGAGACCGATTCGATCACGTCGGGATAGAGCGTGCCTTGCGCCAGGAATTCCGCGCCGCCGATCTTCCTCGCCTCTTCCTCGAAGACATCGATGAACAGCTTGCCGATGATCTTGCGCTTGGTCTCCGGGTCGGAAACGCCTTCCAGCGCGGAGATGAAGGTGTCGGATGCATCCACATGATCGAGGGGGATGTTGTAGTGCTCGCGGAACAGCTCGACGACCTGCGCCGCCTCGTTCTTCCGCAGCAGGCCGTGATCGACGAGGATGCAGGTGAGCTGGTCGCCGATCGCCTCGTGGATGAGCACGGCGGCGACGGAGGAATCGACACCGCCCGACAGGCCGCAGATCACCTTGCCGTCGCCGACCTCCTCGCGGATGGCGGCGATCGCCTGCTCGCGATAGGCGGCCATGGTCCAGTCGCGGGCAATGCCGGCAATGCGCACGAAGTTCTCGTAGAGCATGGCGCCGCGCGGCGTGTGGTGCACTTCCGGGTGGAACTGCACGGCGTAGAAGTGGCGTGAGACATCGGCGGTGATGGCGAAGGGGGCGTTGGGCGACGTGCCGTAGACCTCGAAACCCGGCGCGATCTCGCTGACATGGTCGCCATGGCTCATCCAGACCTGCTCGCGCTCGGTCTCGAACCAGCCGGCGAGCAGGTCGAGCCCGCCCTGTTTCGGCGTGACGAAGGCGCGGCCGAATTCCGCCGTACCGTGGCCGCGTTCCACCTTGCCGCCGAGCATGTGCATCATCGCCTGCTGGCCGTAGCAGATACCGAGCACCGGCACGCCGAGTTCGAACACCCTGGCGGGCGGCAGCGGCGCGCCGTCGGCAAAGACCGAAGCCGGACCGCCGGACAGGATCACCGCCTTCGGCGCATGGCTCGAAAGGAAGGCATCGTCGACGTTCTGGAAGGGATGGATCTCGCAATAGACATTCAGTTCGCGCAGACGCCGCGCGATGAGCTGGGTCACCTGCGAACCGAAATCGATGATGAGAATGGAGTCGGGATGGTCAGGGAGGGTCGTCATCTTCCGGCATTATACGAAGCGTTCGCAAGAAGCAACGCCACGAATGCGTGCCGGCGCGCGGGAACTTCCTCATGCACAGATCGTTGTCTGCCAGCGGGGCGCATCGCGATGGTCGCTGGCCCCATCAGGCGGCAGTCGCCCCGATCAAGAGGAGTGTTTCCATGTCTATCAAATCGCTGGAAGATCTGTTCGAGCACACGCTGCAGGACATCTACTTCGCCGAAAATCACATTCACAAATCGCTGCCCAAGGTGATCGACCATGTGTCGAATCCCGAGCTGAAGAAGCTTTTCGAGGCCCATCGCAAGGAAACGAAAGGTCACATCGAGCGGCTCGAGAAGGTATTCGAGGCGCTCGGCAAGAAGGCATCGGGCGAGGAATGCCCGGCCATCGAGGGCATCACCAAGGAAGCCGAGGAACTGATGGATGAGGTCGGCGACAAGATGACCATGGATGCCGCCCTGATCGCGGCCGGTCAGGCCGTCGAGCATTACGAGATCACGCGCTACGGCACGCTGATCACCTGGGCAGAGGAACTCGGTTATGACGAGGTGGTCAGCCTGCTGCGCGACAACCTTTCGGAAGAAAAGGACGCCGATTCCAAACTGACCCGCATCGCCGAGGACAAGCTGAACAAGAAAGCTGCCTGAACAAGGCGGACTTTCGTGGCCCGGACGGGCGGCGTCTCCCACCGGCGTCGCCTGTCCGGTGTTTTCCTCCCGTGTTACTAGCCGCGCTCGCCCTCGTTCAGCAGGGCGAGCGCCTCTCGCAGAGCCTCGAACCGGGCCGTTCCGAGGCGTTTGCGGTAAGCCTGTTCGATGCGCTGCTTGATCGCGTCGGCGTCGCGCATCGCGGCCTGTCCCCTGACCGTGTGGCGCACGATGCGGCCACGCCGATCCTCCGGGTCGGGCAGGCGCTCGACCATGCCTTCTACTTCCAACCCGTCGATCAATTGCTGAACGGCCTGTTTCGACACACCCATGCGCTCAATGATGCGCGACTGCGGCGTGCCGTTGCGCGCAATATGCGCCAGAAGGGTCGCGCGGGCGTCGGTGAACCAGCCATGGCCGGCCGCTCGCATCGCGGCGACGAATTCCTTCTGCCAGTTACGGTTGGCAAGCCAGAGGCGCCAGCCAACATGGTCGATCAGGTCACCAGGATTTTCGTCAAGTATCTTGACCATCACCAGTTATCCATCTATGCACTTGGTCAAGATACTTGACTATATCGATTCCCGACCCAAACCAAGTGCGGCTTTCAGGAGACGACCATGATCCTCACCGGGCAAACCCTTCAATTCTTGCTGGCTGACAAGACCCATGTGCTCGAGCGCAACGGCAAGGAAGCCTATGTCTATCTGGCCGGCGACGGCACGGGGCACATGCTGCTCGACAATGGCGAGCGGCGCAGCGGCACATGGCAACCGCTCGATGATGGCTATGCGACGCGTTGGGACAGCGGCCAGCAGGGCGAGTGGACGCTGGTCGACGGGCCGGAGGGCCTGTCCTATGCCTCACGCGATGGCACGCAGCGATTGAAGATGATCGGCATCCTGTTCGGCGACGCCAAGGAGCTGGCAGTCACTCAGAGCTGAATCGTCCCCGCCGCCAGCAGGCCGTCTACGGCAGCCGCCAGATTCTCGTCGACGACGTGTAGATATTCCGTCCAGTGGTCGATGTGGTGGAGTTCGGCGGCGCCATCGGAAATGCCGCGCAATGCCACCAGAGGCACGCTGACTCCCATGGCGGCGCGCAGGACGGCATAGGTTTCCATGTCGACCATGTCGGCGTTAATCCCGTCATAGGCGGCACCGGAGACGATGTTGGCGCCGGTGGAGAGCGTCGCCTCGTCGACGCCCGGCACGCGAAGCGGCAGGTCAAGCGCGACCGGCAGGTCGAGGAAAGGCGTCACACCTTTTTCGAAGCCCAGCGACGACGCATCCATGTCGCGGAAGGAGACGGCGGTTGCCTGATAGACATGGGCCTGTTCGAGCGTGCGCGAACCGGCCGAGCCGAGCGACACGATCAGATCAGGCAATGCACCGGCGCCTTCCAGCCGGGCCAGGGTCGCGGCAGTGACAACCGCGGCCTCAACCGGGCCGACACCGGTGATCAGCGGCTTGAAGCGCTTGCGCAGATGTTCCCCATATTCGGCCTCCACGGCCATGACGAACAGGAACGACTTGCCGCCGTGCTCAAGAATTTCCATGCCGTGCTCCATACCCTCGCATGCGTCCTGATAGCGCGCGGCGCGTGCCGCACCAAATCAAAATGGCCGATGCCGGAGCGATCAATAGCAGGGGCAGATCAATTCAGGATGACGATGGCGCCGTTGAGCAGCGTGGCGAAGGCGACCCATGCCGCATAGGGCAGGAACAGCAGCGCGGCGCCACGCGCCGGCCACCAGGCGCGCGCGATGTAGACGAGGATCATCATCTCCATGCAGGCGACGACGATCAGCGCCGAGCCGGTCTGGTGCATGCGGAAGAACAGGATGGACCAGCCGCCATTCAGCAGCGCCAGCACGACCCAGAGCGGGATGAGCCGTTTGTGGGCCTCCGAGTGCCAGGCAAGCGCGCCGGAAATGCCGATCATGACGTAAAGCACGGTCCAGACCGGCGCGAAGACCCAGTCGGGCGGGTTGAAGGACGGCTTGTTCAGCGCGGCATACCAATCACCCGGAGGTGACAGCCAGGCGGCGGCAAAGCCGATCGCCAGCATGACAGCGGTGAAGACGAGTGCCGATTTGGTTGTTTCGTTCATACCGGTTCGCCGCGCGGCGGCTCTCCCTGTTCGGAAAGGGCCGCGAGACCGGGCAGGCCCTCCGTGTTCGTCTTCACCAGCTTCTCGACCAGATTGCGGTTGAAGCCTGCCTCCATGGCGTGGCGCACTTCCGGATGGCGTTCCAGATGCTCGCGCAGCGCGTTCCGATCGAAGGTCAGGCAACGCATCGGGGTCAGGACCGAGACGGTCGCGGTGGCGTGCTGACCGGTCAAATAGCTCATCTCGCCCAAGAAATCGCCGGGGCCGACCAGGCCGACGGGTCGGTCGTGCCGGGTGATCCGTGCCGTACCGTTGACGATGAAATAGAGATGGGTGGGCGTGGAATCTTCCGTGATCAGCACCTCGCTCTCGCCGATCTCCATCCATTTGCCGAGCTTCATCAGCTTGCGGGCATGGACGCGCTCCAGTCCGTGCAGCGCGATGTCGAGAAACTGCTGTTCTTCTGTGGTGAACTTGCCGCGCCGGTTCTCGATGAACAGGATCAGCAATTGCGCGGCATTGACCAGGCTGAACAGCGATTCCCAGAAGCAGCTCACCCAGTCGCCCAGTGTTGTGTAGTAGAGCGCGGAAAAGGCGCCGGCGGCGATCGCAAAGATGCGCAGCCAGATCATCTTGCGCATCAGCATCGAGATGATCAGCAGGACATAGGCGAAGTGGCCCGGGAAGGCGACCGGGTCGATGAACGCGGCGACGAAGGAGTCGATGAATGCCTGCATGAGTTCCTGCCCGCCGGCCAGGTTCGCCGGGCTGTTACGCTTTTACCAGGGTCGCGACGAAGAAGCCGTCCGTGCCAGTCCGCTTCGGGGTCAGCGTGACCATAGAAGCCTCATCGATGTCGCATTGTGCAGAATCGCACATCCGGTCGAAAGTTTCTTCGACCTTACCCAACGTAACATCTGGATGCGTTTCGAGGAACGCCTTGACCCGGTCGCGGTTTTCGCCGGCGAGCAGCGAGCAGGTGACATAGACGAGACGGCCGCCCGGCTTGACCAGCTTCGCCGCCCCGGCGAGCACGGCGTCCTGTTCGGCCGTGCGCACGGCAAGGGCTGTTTCGTCGAGGCGCCATTTTGCGTCGGGTCTGCGGCGCCAGGTGCCCGTGCCGGTGCAGGGCGCGTCGACCAGCACGCAATCCATCTTGCCTTCGTAGGCGGCGAGATCGGAGGCCGGCGCCAGTACCTGAACGTTGCGGGCGGCAGCCCGCTTCAGCCGATCGTGGATGGGCGCAAGGCGCATGCGGTCGGCGTCATAGGCGTAGATCTGGCCGCGGTTTTCCATCGCGGCGGCCATGGCCAGCGTCTTGCCGCCGGCGCCGGCGCAGAAATCGAAGACCTGCTCGCCCGGTTTGACGGCAGTGGCGAGCGCGGCGAGCTGGCTGCCCTCATCCTGCACCTCGAACCAGCCCTTCTGGAAGGCGGCCTCGGCCTGAACATTGGGCAGGCGCGCCGCGCGGGTACCGGGCGCGATGCGCAGGCCGCAGGGCGCATGCGCCGTCGGCGCGGCGTCGAAGCGGGCAAGCTGTCTGGCAACCTTGTCACGGTTTGCTTTCAGCTTGTTGACGCGCAGGTCGAGCGGCGGGCGTTCGGCCAGTGCCTGGCCGTGCTCGACCCAGTCACCGGCGAAGGCGCGCTCGAAATGCGGCGCGCACCATTCAGGGATATCGGCACGGACATGATCCGGCGCATCGGCAAGGTCGCGTTCGGCAAAGCGCTCCAGCCGCGCCGCGTCGGGCAGCGGCGGGGCATGCCGGTCGTCGGCAAGCTGCGCCGCCAGTTCCTCGAGGTCATAGGCCCATTGGTTCAGCAAGGTAGCGAAGACGAGGCCCGGGGAATCCTCACCATCCATGCGCCAGGCCTGCGAGGCACGCTTGCGTAGCGTGTCGTAGACGAGGTTGCCGATGGCCGCGCGATCGCCCGCGCCGGCGAAGCGATGCGACAGGCCCCAGTCCCTGAGTGCCTCGGAGGCGGGGCGATGACGCGCTGCGATATCGTCGAGAACCTCGATTGCCGCGGCGGCGCGACCTCCAAGCCTCATGTGGCGAGCTTCATCTGGTCAAATCCATCAGACACGGCCGGTCAGACCAGACCGGAAAGCTGGATGGCAAAGACCACCCAGAAGACGATCAGGATGAAATAGGCGACCATGAAAATCGGCCGACGATGGCGCAGATTGTTGGTCGAGGTATGGACGTAGACGTGCGCCGTCTTGACGATCACGAAGGCCCAGGCGAGCGCGATCAGCAACATCGAGGCGTTGTCACTGGCATAGGCGGCGAGCACACCGGCATAGAACAGGATGCCGGATTCGTTCTGGTTCCGGATGGCGTTGGAGAAGCGCAGGCTTTCTTCGGGCTCGCCGGCGTTGAGCTTGTAGACGCCGGCCTTGACCTTGCCTTCCTTGACGGTGCGGATGCGCGCCTGGCTCATCGGAATGTAGAGCGCAAGCGTGACCAGGGCCTGGATGACCAGCGGCCAGAGCATGAGGTTGGGGTTCATGGTTGCGCTCCTGTTGGTCGCACGCCTCAGGCGCTGCGATTGTAATTGGGGCTTTCGCGGGTGATCGTCACATCGTGGGCGTGGCTTTCCGACAGGCCGGCATTGGTGATGCGCACGAACTTCGCCTTTTCCTGATAGTCGGAAATGTTCGCGCCGCCGACATAACCCATCGCCGCCTTCAGGCCACCGGCGAGCTGGTGGATGACGGCGCCGACCGGTCCCTTGTAGGGCACCTGACCCTCGATGCCCTCGGGTACGAGTTTCAGCGCGTCGCGCACCTCGGCCTGGAAATAGCGGTCGGCCGAACCGCGCGCCATGGCACCGACGGACCCCATGCCGCGATAGGCCTTGTAGGAGCGGCCCTGGTGCAGATAAACCTCGCCGGGGCTTTCGTCCGTACCGGCAAGAAGCGAACCGACCATGACGGCCGAGGCGCCGGCGGCGATGGCCTTGGCGATGTCGCCGGAATATTTGATGCCGCCATCGGCAATGACGGGCACGCCCGATTTTTGCGCCTGTTCGACGGCGCCCAAGATGGCCGACAATTGCGGCATGCCGACGCCGGCGACCACCCGCGTCGTGCAGATCGAACCCGGCCCGATACCGACCTTGACGGCATCGGCGCCTGCATCGATCAGGGCCTGCGTACCGTCCGGCGTCGCGACATTGCCGGCGATGATGCGTACCGAATTCGACAGCGCCTTGACCTTGCCCACGGCGTCGAGCACGCGCTGCGAATGGCCGTGCGCGGTGTCGACGACGAGTACGTCGACCCCGGCCTCAATCAGGCGCTCGGCGCGCTCCATGCCGTCATCGCCGACCGTGGTGGCGGCGGCAACACGCAGGCGGCCCTGTGGGTCCTTGGCGGCGTTGGGGTTGAGCTGCGACTTCTCGATGTCCTTGACGGTGATCAGGCCGATACAATTGCCGTCATTGTCGACGACCAGCAGTTTCTCGATGCGATGCTGGTGCAGCAGCCTGCGGGCGTCGTCCTGGCTGACATTCTCGCGCACGGTGACCAGACCCTTGTGGGTCATCAGTTCCGCGACCTTCTGGTCGGGATCGGAAGCGAAGCGCACGTCGCGGTTGGTCAGGATGCCGACGAGCCGACCGGTGACATGGCCACCCTGCCCGCCCTGCTCAACGACGGGAATGCCCGAGATGCGGTTGCGCGCCATCAGGTCGAGCGCGTCGGCGAGTGTCGCGTCCGGGCCGATGGTGACCGGATTGACGACCATGCCGGATTCGAACTTCTTGACCTGACGGACTTCCTCGGCCTGTTCGATCGGCGAAAGATTGCGGTGGATGACGCCCATGCCGCCGGCCTGGGCCATGGCGATGGCAAGCCGCGATTCGGTGACCGTATCCATGGCGGCCGAGAGAATCGGCAGGTTGAGGTCGATGTCGGGCGCGATGCGCGTGGCGATATCGACCTGCCCCGGCATCACGATCGAATGGCCGGGAAGCAGAAGCACGTCGTCAAAGGTGAGTGCGACCTCACCGGTAGCGGTTTCGATGATGCGGGACATTGCCAAACCTGTCAGCGAATCGGGCGGGACCGGTGATCCAACGCAACGCGCCGGCCCTATGGATTGGCAAGGGTCGATATCACGGGCGGGTCCGCGATGCAAAGGCTATCGGCAGGTCGCGAACAAGATAGGTGCCGGGGGCGGGATTGGCGGCGCGGGCCGTCGTCCACGCCGCCGATGCCGGGCTTTAGAGGGAAGCCATGTAGGTCGGCAGATGGGTCATGTCCGGCACGACGATGATCTTCTCCACCTCGCCGCGTTTGAAGGCGGTGAGGAACTTGTCGTAGTGCTTGAAGGACAGGCAGCCATTCGACCCGTTGGTGCCGCGCAGCATGTAGGTGTGGGCGAGAATGCCGTTGCGGCCACGCATCTTGCCGTGGTCGGTCGGCAGCATGCGAACCGCCTCGACACCGTGGAACAGCGCCTCGCGCATGCGCAGATTGTAGATGTTGGGCGGCGTCGGGCCCTTCATCTTCACATGGGCGTATTTCGGATTGTCCTTCATCTTGCCAAGGCCGGAATGGGCTTCCAGTTTCTGGCCGTTCGGCATGTAGACCACCGCGTTGCGGATGTCGTAGACGGCGATGCCGCTGCCGGGGCCCGGCAGGCCCATCGGATTGACGAAGAGCTTCTTGAAGCCGCTGAACGCGCCGCCGCGATCCTCATCGGGATCGGCATCCGGCGCATAGGCGAGCGCGGTCGAACCCGTCGACATTGGCCGGCCGTCCGGACCGAGCCTGCGGATCGGTCGATCATTGACTGGTGATTGTTCGACCTGTTCTTCAACGGCAGGTGCCTCAGCAGCCGGCACCTCTTCGGGCTGCGGCGCGGCGGGACTTGCCGTTTCTTCCATGCCTAGATCGAGCGACGCCAGCGCCAGTGGTGCCAGGTCGGATGCGTCGACCTCGCCCAGCGTCAGGCTGTCGAACAGGGAAAGGCCGAGCGAGGCATAGGCCTGGACAGGTTCGGCGAAACGCTCGCCGTCGAGCGTCGGTGCAAGGCTTGCGAGCAGCACGGGGCGGAAGCCATCGGCATCCTCGGCGACCATCTCGGACGGCAGGAAGCGGTAGCTGTCGGCGTCGGCCGGGGCCTGCGCAGTGGTCAGCATCAGGCGCGCCGTAGTGGCGAACTCACCGGAATGAAGCGGCCGGGCGGTCATCATCAGCCGATGGCCATCCATCGAGGCCGCCCTGAAGGCCGGCTCACCGGCAGGCGTGGCCGGTTCGGCTTCCTGCCGGACCATCTCGGTGACGGCTTCCCTGGCCGCCTTGCGCGAACCGAAGTCGAAGCCAGCATCGAGCCGTGCCGACACGGTCGGAATGGACGCCGCGGAGGGCGAAACGTCGATCGCGCCGATGGCGGCGAGTGCCGCGCCGCCCGCAAGCGATGCCAGTGCCGACATCGCGATGAGTGAATGCCTGGCGCGCCGTGACGGCCGCGCCTTCGATGCAGGCCGCTTGCGGGCCTGCATGTCGTCGAACCTGCGTTTATTCAACAGTCTTTTCCTACCCGTCTTGAGGTCCCGAAATGTGCCGGGACGTCACCGACGCCTGTGCCCGAACCTTTTGTTTGATCCGTGCATAGACGCCAATTTTGGCGAAAATTGTCGCGAATCTTGGTTAGCATTCCCTTTACGGGAGTGCCTTGATCCAGATTAATCCGGGAAGGTTTATCGGCGCGGACGCACCCTGAAGACCTGCAGGCGGTCGTCGCGCGGCGAAACGCCTTCCAGCCAGTCCGGTACCTCGCCGTGCGCCAGACGCGCCGCCAAGGCGGGACTATCGGCATATGCCGGTCCGTCGAGGCCGCCCGGATCGCACCAGGCGACATAGTCGATGCCGCGTTCACCAGCGATGCGCTGCGGCTTGTCGGCATCGGTCTCGAAGAAATCGGTCATGTCGAGAATGGCGCGCCCGTTGCGGTGGTAGGGACCGCCGACGACGAAATGGTCGGTGAAGACGAGGATGGGGCTGCCTGAATTGATGTCATTCATGACGAGGCCCTTCGGCAGCGAGGCCAGAACGGCGTACTGGCTCTCCTCGTTGCAGAAGAGATAGGCGGGTCGGGTCTTCCAGGCCGGCAGGTCGACCTGACGCACATCGGGTTCGGTGCCGGCTGCCGAAGGACCAGGTCGTTCGGGGAAGGCCGCCTCGCCGATGGCGGCCCAGACGGGCGAGAGCATCGCCACGATCACCAGAGCCTGCAGCGCGCCTGCGACGAGCCGCTTGCCTGCGAACCGCTGTTCGAGCCATTGCCAGCTCATGCCGGCGAACAGGACGCAGAGCGGGATCGAGGCGAAGATGCCGATGCGCAGCGCGCGGTATTGCAGGAACATCGCGCCGACTGAGAGCGCGAGGACGGCAAAGACGGCGACGACGGCCGGACGTTCGCGTCCATAGCGGCGGACCACCACAACACCGACCACGAGCAGCAACAGCGCATAGGCGAAGACAGAGAACCAGAGCGCCGGAGTCCGCTCGAGCATCTGGAACAGGCCCTGCGCTTCCTGCACATTGACCAGCCAGCGCGTGCGCAATTCCTCGCCGATGGCCGCATAAGGTCCAGCGGCGCATTCGGGGAAGGCTGTATAGAGCGCGCCGGCGACGACCATCGCCAGCACCGCGCCGGTGCCCGCACGCATGGCGAAGGTGGCCAATGGCGTCGAACCACGCAGGCGGGCGGAGCCCATCGCCATCAGCACGAAGGCGGCGGCGATCGCCAACAGCGCGGAGAGATAGACGATCGAATTGGCGTCGCAGCGCGCAACAAGCCATTGCGACGGCGCGATGCCAAGCGGGTAGAGCAGCAAGGACGCGCCGGCGAGCCCGGCGGCCGTGCGCAGGAGGCCAAGCCCCCGCGGATCGCGGTCGAGCGCCCAGTCCAGCCCGAGCCAGGCCAGCATCACGACGATGAGCAGGATCGTTTCGAGACCGATGGCGATCGAGGCCGCGATGGCGACACCGACCAGCAGATTGCCCCACAAGGAAGCACTCCGGACCAGGCCGAGCAGCGCCAGACAGAACAGCAGGATCTGCACGCCATGATGGTCGAGCCGGCCCGGCATGAATTCGGTGAGTGCCGTGAAACACATCACCGTAAACAGGACCGCCAGCAGCGGGTTGAAGCGATCGACGAGCGCCCGGCAGATTGCGACGATGACGAGCACGGTGAGGACAAGCAACACGGTCGGCCAGACGAGCGCGGTCAGGCGTTCGGCAGTCACCGTGTCGGTAAACAAGTCGAAGAAGCTAATGAGCGCGGCAATGGGCAGGTCGACGAGCCGAGACCATTGCATGTCGGCGCCAAGCGGCGGATCCATGCGGTATTGCGTGAGGTCATACCAGCCCTGACCGCCCATCCAGTTCCTGACCTCCATGAGGCGCAGGAAATCGTCATTGTCGGGCAGCGCGCCCTCGCCGAAGAGCGCGGGCAGCTTGCGCCAGTACCAAGCGATCTGGAACAGCAGGGTCCACAGCACGATACGCGGCCACGAGGCCTCGGCACCGGCTTGTGCAGAAGATGACGCCGTGCCGGACGTAACGCCGCCAGAGCCGTTCATGAGATCAACCTGCCCGTCGCAACCGGATGAAGGGGCCTTGTCCGCACCAGCGCGAACTGGCCGGAACCGTGGGCAAAGGTGATCGGCAAACATTAATTTAGTTTTTACGGCAATCGCCTAGGAGAAGAGCTGGAGCAGAAGGGCCGAGGGGTAAGGTGATGCTGATGGTGCGCGACAAGACGATCGCGATACTGGTTCCGTGCAAGGACGAGGCGATCACCATTCGCAATGTCGTCGAAGACTTCCGCAAGGCCGTGCCGGGCGCGACCGTCTATGTCTACGACAACAATTCAACCGACGAGACGGCACTGGTCGCGCGTGAGGCAGGCGCCATCGTCGGGCGCGAGGCACGTCCCGGCAAGGGCAATGTCGTACGCCGCATGTTCTCCGAGATCGAAGCCGACATCTATGTGCTGGTCGATGGCGACGACACCTATGACGCCAGCCAGGCGCCGGCGCTGATCGCCAAGCTTTCGGAAGACGGTGCGGACATGGTGGTCGGCGCGCGCGAGGGCGCGCATGACAAGCACCAGCGCAAGGGCCACGCCTTCGGCAACCGCATGTTCAACGTGCTCTATTCGCGACTGTTCGGACAGGATTTCTCCGACATCTTCTCGGGCTACCGCGTGTTCTCGAGACGCTTCGTCAAGAGCTTCCCGGCGGTCTCGGCCGGTTTCGAGATCGAGACGGAACTGGCCGTGCACGCCTCGCAATTACGCCTGCCGGTGGCCGAGATGGCGCTGCCCTATCGCGACCGGCCGGAGGGCTCCGAAAGCAAACTGTCGACCTTCCGCGACGGCGCGCGCATCCTCAAGACGATCATCGTGCTGCTGAAGGAGTACAAGCCGTTCTACTTCTTCGGCGCGATCGGGCTTGCCGGCATGATCCTGTCGGTGCTGCTCGCCATCCCCATCTTCATCGAATATGCCGAAACGGGTCTCGTCAGCCGTTTCCCGACCGCGATCCTGTGCACCGGCATCATGATCGTGTCGATGCTGACGATCACCGCCGGGGTGGTGCTCGACTCGATCCGGCGCATGCGCGCCGAGATCAAGCGCATGTTCTACAATCTGACCTGAGGCGGGGAGCATTTCATGCGCATCGACCTCGCTCTCCTGTTCATCGTTCCGGTGATGATCGCCTTCGGCCAGTTTCTGTTCAAGATGGCCGGCAAGAACCTCACCGGCCAGATCGGACGGGACCTGATCGGCACCGCCTTCAACCCCTATTTCATTGGCGCGATGGCGCTGTACGGCATCGCCTCCTTCCTTTGGGTCATCGCGGTGTCGAAGACGGACATTTCCCGCGCCTACCCCTTCATGGCGTCGGGCTTCGTCATCGTACCGATCATCGGCTATTTCCTGCTGAACGAAACGCTCAACCCGATCTTCTTCCTCGGCACCGCACTGATCGTCGGCGGCATCGTGGTGATCAGCCTGTCCTGATCCGGCGCTACTACCGAGCGTGCTGTTGCCGATCAGAGGCCCAGCCCGCCGATGCAGACATATTTGGAGTCGAGGTAATCCTCGATGCCCTGGCGTCCGCCCTCCTTGCCGAGGCCGGATTCCTTGAGGCCGCCGAACGGTGCCTCGACAGTGGTGATGATGCCCTCGTTGACGCCGATCAGCCCGTATTTCAGCCCCTCCATCACACGGTAGGTGCGGCCGAGGTCCTGGGTGTAGAAATAGCAGGCGAGACCGAATTCGGTATCGTTGGCCAGTTCGATCGCCTGCTCCTCACTGTCGAACTTGAAGACCGGCGAGAGCGGTCCGAAGATCTCTTCGCGGGCGAAACGCATCTGCGTGTTTGCGTCGACGATGACGGTGGGCTCGAAGAAGGAGCCGCCCAGTTCGTGGCGCTTGCCGCCGGCGGCGATCCTGCCCCCCTTCGACACGGCATCGGCAACCATGCCCTCGACGGTCTCGACCGCCTTCATGTCGATGAGCGGGCCCTGCTGGACGCCCTCGTCGAGGCCATTGCCGACCTTGAGCTTGGCGGCTTCCTCTGCAAGACGCTCGACGAAGCGGTCATGGATGCCGGACTGGACGATGAAGCGATTGGTGCACACGCAGGTCTGGCCGGAATTGCGGTATTTGGCGGCAATGCCGCCCGCGACGGCGCGTTCCAGATCGGCATCGTCGAAAACGATGAAGGGCGCATTGCCGCCCAGTTCCATCGACACCTTCTTGACCGTGCCGGCGGCGGCCGCGAGCAGCTTCTTGCCGACCTCGGTGGAGCCGGTGAAGGTGATCTTGCGGACGAGCGGGTTCTCGGTCAGTTCGGCGCCGATCTCGGAGGCCGAGCCGGTGACGATGTTGATCACACCGGCGGGGATGCCGGCCTCTTCGGCGAGCGCGCCCCAGGCGAGGCCCGAATAGGGCGTCTGCGAGGCCGGCTTGACGACGGCGGTGCAGCCGGCGGCCAGTGCCGGGCCAATCTTGCGCGCCAGCATGGAGGACGGGAAATTCCACGGCGTGATCGCGGCAACGACGCCGACCGGCTCGCGCGTGACGAGAATGCGGCGGTCCGCCCAGGGCGAAGGCACCACCTCGCCATAGATGCGCCGCGCCTCTTCGGCGAACCACAGAATGTAGGCGGCCGAAATGCCGACTTCACCGCGCGCTTCCGTCAGCGACTTGCCCTGCTCCATGGTAAGCAGCTGGGCGAGCGATTCCTGGTTGTCCAGGATCGCGTCATGGAGCCGGCGCAGCATGTTCGAGCGCTCCAGCACGGAGGTCTTGCCGAAGCTTTCGAAGGCGCTCTGCGCGGCCTCGATCGCACGCCGTGTCTCGGCCCTTCCGCCCTTCGGCACGGTGCCGATCCTGTCGCCCGTCGCCGGATTGGTGACCTCTATCACGTCGCCGGAATCGGCGGCGACCCATTCGCCTCCGATCAGATTGGACTGGCGTTTGAATGCATCGGAATTGGCGAGCATGGGTGCCTCCGTAGGAATTTCATGCGGGGTTGAGTTGGTCGGCAATCTGGCGCAAACGTCCCCGGCTTACAAGGAACCGGACGTGCCAATTCCAAAAAAAGCACTGGTCAGCGGGCGACGGGCGAAAGCCGGCCGAAAATCACGATTTGACTGACAGCACACGAAGACGACAATGCGGCGCAACCAAGCGAGTCGCCTGAAAATCCGATGCCCATCATCCGCCTGCCAGAGACCGTCATCAACCGCATCGCCGCCGGCGAGGTCGTCGAGCGTCCGGCCAGTGTCGTCAAGGAGTTGATGGAAAACGCGGTCGATGCCGGCGCCACCCGGATCGAGATCGCGACCGCCAATGGCGGCAAGACGCTGATCCGCGTGCGTGACGACGGCGCGGGCATGGGGCGCGACGATCTGATGCTCGCCGTCGAGCGCCATTGCACGTCCAAGCTTGCCGACGACCTTCTGGATATCCGCACGCTCGGCTTTCGTGGCGAGGCCCTGCCCTCGATCGGTTCGGTCTCGAGACTGACGATCACAAGCAGGCGGCGCGACGGAAGCGAGGACAGTGCCTGGGCGGTCGATGTCGACGGTGGGCGCATCGGGGACGCGCGACCCGCCGCGCTGGGTCAGGGCACGCAGGTCGAGGTGCGCGACCTGTTCTCGGCAACGCCGGCGCGACTGAAATTCCTGCGTACCGACCAGGCCGAGGCCAACGCGATCACCGACGTGTTCAAGCGCATGGCGCTCGCCTTTCCGGCGATTCGCTTTTCCATTTCGGGCAGCGACCGGTCGACGCTCGATTTTGCGCCGGGAACGCGCGAGGAACGGCTCGGCGACGTGCTGGGGCGCGAATTCGCCGACAACGCGATCACCATCGAGGCGGAGCGCGAGGGCGTGCGGCTGACCGGGCTGACGAGCCTGCCGACCTATCATCGCGGCAATGCGCAATTGCAATTTTTCTACGTGAACGGGCGGCCGGTGCGCGACAAGCAATTGCTGGGTGCGGTGCGCGGCGCCTATGCCGACACGCTGGCGCGTAACCGCTTTCCCTTGCTGGCACTGTTCATCGAACTCGACCCGCATCAGGTCGACGTCAACGTCCATCCCGCCAAGGCCGATGTGCGCTTCCGCGATCCGGGCCTTGTGCGAGGTCTCGTGGTTGGTGCCATCCGACAGGCGATCACCAGCGAGGGTCTGCGCGGCTCGGGCGAGCGCACGCGCTCGACGCTCGATGCGTTTCGCACGCAGCCGGCAAGCAGTACGCCACCGACCGGCCGGGCAGCTGCCGCTCCGGCCGGTTACGACTGGCGGCAATCCGCCTATGCGCCAGAGCCGGCCCCCGTTCGCGGCGGCGGCTTCGCGGAGACGACGTTCGCCGGTTTCGATGCGCCTTCGGCCGAGGCAGCCCACGCGCCGGAAATTCCGGAGCCTGCGACCGGTCATCCGCTCGGCGCGGCGCGGGCGCAGATCCACGAGAACTACATCATCGCCCAGACGGAAAACGGCCTGGTGATCGTTGACCAGCATGCCGCACATGAGCGTCTGGTCTACGAGGCCCTGAAAAAGGGGATGGAGAACGGCGTCTCCAGCCAGATCCTGCTGATCCCGGAAATCGTCGAGATGACGCAGGAGGAAGCCGGCAGGCTGATGGAACACGCCGAGGCATTCGCCGCGCTTGGCCTCGTCTTCGAGAGTTTCGGACCCGGAGCCGTGGCGGTGCGCGAGACGCCTTCCATGCTGGGCGAGGTCGATGCCAAGGGGCTGATGCGCGATCTAGCCGACGAGATCGGAGAATGGGAGGGCGCCGGCGGGCTGAAATCGCGGCTCGACGCCGTCGCCTCGACCATGGCCTGCCACGGATCGGTGCGTTCGGGCCGGCTGATGAAGCCGGACGAGATGAACGCGCTGCTGCGCCAGATGGAGGCGACGCCCAATTCGGGCCAGTGCAACCACGGCCGGCCGACCTTCATCGAATTGCAGTTGAAGGACATCGAACGGCTGTTCGGTCGCTGAGACGGATCGCGGGCTTGACCTTTGACCCCGGGCGGCGATAGTCGGTCGCTATTGGCCAGGAGGCTGATAAAGCGCCGACATCGAAGCAGCACAGGGAAGCAGGATAATGAACCGGTTCGAAGGCCAGGGTTCGGGCGAAGCGAAGGTCCGCTATCTCGACGCCGACTTCCAGGTACTGTCGCCGGGCGCCTTCGTCAGATGCGCGGTGACCGGCACGCCGATCCCCATAGACGAGTTGAAATACTGGAGCGTGGCGCGCCAGGAAGCCTATGTCGACGCCGAAGCGTCGCTGAAGCGCGAGATGGAGCAGCGCGCGCCGTAAGCTTTCACTTGCCGGCGTTGCGCTCGAGGATACGCGTCTCGGCGTTTGCCCGCGCCTCTTCCAGCAGCAGGCCCAGCGTTCGCGGGTCGTCGAACTCCAGCCTGATCTCGAATACCTCGCAATTCCCGGCCAGACGCTCGGCGGCGCTGCCGCCATGGTGCAGGCGTGCCATGTCCTTGGTCGTGGTCACGAGGGTCAGTTCCTTCTCCTCCGCCTCGGCGAGAAGCTCCTCGACCTCCTCTTCGGAATAGACGTGATGATCCGGGAAGCCGTGGCGGGCGACCAGATCGACGCCGACCTCCTCCAGCGAGCGGAAGAACTTCGCCGGATCGCCGATCCCGGCGAAGGCGAGGCAGCGCTTTTTCTTCCAGCCGGTCTTTTTCGCGGGCACGATGCGGGCGAGATAGATCGGCTTGCCGCGCCGGGCCGTCTCGCGCACGGCAAGGTCGCCGCCCACGCCCTCACCGATGACGACCACGGCGTCGGCACGCCCCATCTGCGTCGTAAGCGGTGCGCGCAGCGGACCTGAGGGCAGGGTCATGCCATTGCCAAGACCGCGCCCGGCATCGACCACGACGACGTTAAGGTCCTTGGCGAGCTTCGGGTTCTGGAAACCATCGTCGAGGATGATGAAATCGCAGCCGAGCGCGATAAGCCGCGCGGCGCCCGCCGGCCGGTCGGCGGATATCACCGTCGGCGCGACTTCGGCCAGCAGCAGGGGCTCGTCGCCCACTTCCGCCGCGTGATGGACGGCGAGGTCAACCTGCGCCGGCCCGGTCAGTGAGCCGCCATGACCACGCGAAAGGAAGCCGGGCTTGAGACCCGACTTGGCGGCGGCAAGGCAGATGGCGATGGCCGTTGGTGTCTTGCCGGCACCGCCGGCAACGAAATTGCCGACGCAGAGCACCGGAACGGAAACCGAAGCGGAGGGCGGCATGTCCATGCGCCAGCCGCTGACGAGCCCCCAGAGGGCCGACAGTGGCAGGAGGAGAAAAGCCGGCAGGCCGGGCCTTCGCCACCAGAAGGACGGAGCCTCCTCAACGCGCATTGTCTTCCCCCGCGCGAAACGCGCCATGTTCCGCCAGAAGCCCAAGGCGGACGCCACCCGATCGCCGACGCGCCCCTGCGGGCACACAGGCGGACAATTCAGATGTCCTCCAGATCGCGCTTGATGGTCAGCGGGAAGACATAGGAATCCAGAACGCTCACCGTCTTGTCGAGCGCACCGCGCATATCCTCAATCGTCTGGCGCGCGGCGACAATCATCTTCTGGCGCTCGGCACGATTCCTCAACAGGAATTCGACATTGGCGGCCAACATTTCCTCGTCGCGCACCAGCCGGGCGGCACCCGCAGCCAGCAGGTTGCGATAGGCATCGCGGAAATTGTGCACGTTGCGGCCGGACAGGATGGCCGCGCCGGTCATCGCCGGTTCCAGGGGATTTTGACCGCCGGACGCGACCAGGCTGCGGCCGATGAAGGCAACGCTGGCCATGCGCAGGTAAAGCCCCATCTCGCCGATCGTATCGCCGAGATAGACCGCCGTTCGGCGTGTCAGATCGTCGCCGGCGCTGCGTCTTGCCGTATCCAGGCCGGCCTCGCGCGCCATGCCGGCGATCTCGTCGCCACGCTCAGGGTGGCGCGGCACCAGCACGGTCAGCAGGTCGGGAATACGCTCTGCCACATTTCGGTGCACCGCGAGCACGGCTTCCTCCTCGCCCGGATGGGTGCTGGCGGCGATCCAGGTCGGGCGCAATCCGACCGCGCCCGTGAGGCGGCGCAGTTCGTCCTCGTCACATGGCAGGCCCGGCGCCTCGACCTTGAGGTTGCCCGAGACCGAGACCGGGCGGGCGCCCATCTGGCGGAACCGGTCGGCATCGAGCTCCGACTGGGCGATGACGTGCGAGATCTTGTCGAACAGTGCCTCGGCCAGTTTCGGCGCGGCCGACCAGCGCTGATGCGAGCGATCGGACATGCGGGCGTTGACGAGGACCTGCGGCACGCGCCTGGAAGCGAGTTCCAGGATGATCATCGGCCAGATCTCGGATTCGGCGAAGATCGCGAGGTCCGGATGCCAATGGTCGAGGAAGCGGCGCACCGCGCGCTCCATGTCGAGCGGTACATATTGGTGGAAGGTCGACAGCGGCAGCCGGCTGCGCACGACCTCCGCCGAGGTCACCGTGCCGGTCGTCATGATCGTGTTGATACCCATCGCGTCGATGCGCTCGATCAGCGGAATGATCGCCATGGATTCGCCGACGCTCGCCGCGTGCAGCCAGACGATGGGACCGGTGGGACGGTCGGCGCTCGGATAGCCGTACCGCTCATAGCGGCGGGCGCGATCTTCCTTGCCGCGCCGGGCACGGAAGGCCAGGAACGGCCCCATGAACGGATAGGAGGCCGAGCCGAGCATCCGATAGGTGCCGAGCGCCATGCGAGCCCACAACTCGCTCATCGCCGTTCACCGTTCATCGCGTCTCCAGTCATCGGACAAGTCCCTTCATCGGGGCGCCCGGTCATCAGGCGCGTCCCGCTGCGGGACGGATCGATCTGCCGTGCCATTCGCCCGGGGCAAGCATGCTCCTCCTGCGGCCGGCGCCATCGTGCGTCCTCCGGCGATGGCTCATTCCGGCCGGCCTGTCAATTCATAGGCCCGTTTCGTGATCCGGTTAAGTTCCGATTGCAGCGATTTTCGGGCTTCCTCCAGTGCGGCGTCGTCGGCGTCGGCCGGCACATGGATTGGTTCACCGACAAGCATGGCCGAACGACCGAAGGGCAGCGAGAAGGTCGTGCGGTCCCAGGCGCGGGTCAGGACCCAGCGGCGGCTGGAGGCGATGGCGAGCGGCACGATCGGCCGGCCCGAGCGTTTGGCGAGCGCGATGATACCGGGCCCGACCACGCGGGCCGCGCCCTTGGGGATATCCGCCGTCTGCACGACATTCTCGCCGCGCTCGAGCGCCTGTTGCATCTCGATAAAGCCCTTCATCCCGCCCTTCTCGATGGACTTTTTGCGATCGCGACCGCCCGAGGCACGGATCGTCCCGGCGCCGAAAGCCCTGGCGACGCGGGCGGTGATCTCTCCATCTAGGCTGCGGGAGATCATCGCCGAGCCCTTCAGGCCGATCGGGATAACGGGGAGCATGACGTGCTGGCCATGCCAGACGGCGGCGATGACCGGTGTGAGCGGCAGGACGCGGTCGAGCGCGTCTTCGGGCTCGAGCGTCCATCGATTGGTGGCGTAGACGAATTTCAGAAACCAGACGGCAAGGCGCGCGGCGACTGCCGCGAAGACCGGGCTTTGCGACAGCATGCGACCGGGGCGGCGAACCCATTTCGGCGTGGGCCGGCGCGGCGTTTTATTGTGGCTGTTCATGTCACCGCACTGTCCATCACACGCCGCCAGACGGCGCGACGCCAATCTATCCCGCGTGCTTTTCGCCTTCGGGATCGAGCAATTTGTGCATGTGGACGATGAAATAGCGCATATGGGCGTTGTCCACAGTCTGCTGCGCCTTGGCGCGCCACGCTTTCAGCGCCGATGCGTAATCGGGAAAGATGCCGACGACGTCGAGATCGTCCAGGTCGCGGAAACGCACGACGCTCGGATCTTCCAGCTCTCCCCCGAACACGAGATGGAGAAGCTGGGCGTCTGTTCCCCGGGGTTCTTTCTCGGCCATGTTGTTGCCCTTTGTCGAACGTGTTTGCGCGGCTTGCGGCCTTGTGCAGTCCCAATTCGGCAAAACCGCGATCAGCGATACGATTTCCTATTGAAGGAAGCCGCCATCTTTCGCAAGTGCGAGAAGTGCGTCGCAGCGACCTGGGCCGGCGGCGAGCAGCGAGGGAAAGCCCAGCCTGGCTTGGTTGTAACGCAGTTTCCGGCCGGAAAGGTCGACAATGGCGCCGCCGATTTCCGACAGAACCAGATCGGCGGCGGCGAGATCCCAGTCATGCGCGCCGGGGCGGGCGAAGGCGCCGTCGAGTTCGCCATTGGCGACCATGACCACGCGATAGGCCAGCGAGGGAATGAAGGGGGCGATCTGCATGGCGTCGCCGAAATGAGTGCCGAGATCGGCGTTGAGCTTCTTGGAACCGGTAATCCTGCGGACTTCGCTCGAAGCACGCGTCGCGATGGGCTGGCCGTTGAGCCAGGCGCCCCTGCCCGCCGCCGCGCTGAAGGTGCGATCCAGCGCGGGACAATGGATCACGCCCAATTCGGGCTTGCCGTCGGAAACCACCGCGACGCAGACCGCCCATTGCGGCTCGCCGGCAATGAAACCGCGCGTTCCGTCTATGGGGTCGACGACGAAGACGCGGTCGCAGCCGAGCCGTTCGTCGGTCTGCTCGGATTCCTCCGAAAGCCAGCCATGGTCCGGCCAGACGGCGAGCAGTTTCTCGCGCAGATATTCGTTGGTCTCGATGTCGGCCTGCGACACCGGCGAATTGCCGGACTTGGTCCACACCTTGTTGTCGGCGCGGAAATAGCGCATCGCGATATCGCCCGCCTCGCGCACGATCGCGACCATCTCGTCGAGTTCGGCGATGGGCTGGCGGTCACTTTCCGCCAAGGGTCATGCCTTCGACAAGCAGGCTCGGCGCATTGGCCGCCCCCTTGAACTCAAGATCGTCAGCGGGAGCCATGTTGAGGAACATGTCCTTCAGGTTGCCGGCGATGGTGATCTCGGAGACGGGATAGGCGATCTCGCCATTCTCGATCCAGTAGCCCGCCGCGCCCTTGGAATAATCGCCGGTGACCATGTTGACGCCGTGGCCGATGGTCTCGGTCAGCAGCAGGCCGGTGCCGATATCGGCCATCATCTGTTCGGGGCTGCGATCGCCATTGGCAATGTGGCAGTTGCTCGGCGACGGCGAGGTGCCGGAGCCGCCGCGGGCGGCATGCGCATTGGAGGCGGGCAGGCCCAGTTCGCGGGCGGTGGCCCAGTCGAGCAGCCAGTCCTTCAGCACACCGCCATCGACAAAGGTGAACGGCGCGGTCGCCATGCCCTCGCCGTCGAAGGGACGCGAGCCCAGGCCGCGCACGCGCAACGGGTCGTCGAAGATCGTGATCGCCTCGTTGGCGACCTGCTTGCCCATGGAATCGCGCAGGAAGCTGGTCTTGCGCGCGACCGAAGCGCCGTTGATCGCGCCCATCAGCGCGCCCAGCATGCCGGCGGCAATGCGGCGGTCGAAGATGACCGGCACGGAGCCGCTCTTCACCTGGCGCGGATTGAGCCGTCGCACGACGCGCTCGCCCGCGACGCGACCGATCTCGGCGGGATCCTTGAGGTCGGCCCGGTGCGTGACGGAATGGAAATCGTAGTCGCGCTCCATGCCCGTGCCCTCGCCGGCGACCATGGCGGCGGAAGTCGAGAAACGCGAAACGGCATAGCTGCCGGCAAAGCCGGTCGAGGTCGCCAGCACGAAGCCGGAAAGGCCCCAGCCGGCGCGCGCGCCCATGGATTTGGACACGCCCGATACGGCAAGACCCGCCGCTTCGCAGGCGAGCGCGTGTTCGGCGAGCGTGGCGGCGTCGGCGGGCGCGGGGTCGCAAAGATCGAGATCGGGCCAGTTCTCGGCGAGTACGTCCGCCGGGGCAAGGCCCTGATAGGGGTCTTCCGGCGAAACCTTTGCCATGGCGACCGCGCGCTCGGCCAGTTCGACACGGCCGGCGATGTTGTTGGCGCTGACGGTGGCGACGCGGTTGCCGCAGAAGACGCGCAGGGCGAAATCGTCCGATTCGGAGCGAGCGGTGTTCTCGACCTTGCCGTCGCGCACTTCCGAACCCAGCGACTGGCTGCGCGCGACGACAACGTCGCAGGCATCCGCTCCCGCCTTCAGCGCGGTCTCGACCAGAATCGCGGCCTGCGCCTCGATCCCG
>JBHIWX010000058.1:0-28416 GCA_041987205.1 Rhizobiaceae bacterium
TTGCCTCTCGCCTTTTTTCGTCAAGAAAGCCGTCGATGAGATGGTCAAGAAGCACGCCGCTAACGATATTCTGTTTGTCAGTGTCGATGCGTTTGCCGGCCTTCGGAAACTGTTTCAACAGTCTTTCGCAGTAGTCCAGCGAGATTCCCCGTCGCCCAACTCTGTCAGCGAAGTTTCCGGCAGATTGGTTGTTTTTCCAACGCGCCTTGCCGTCATCGTCCAGTTCAACCGCAAACAGGCAAGAGAAAAATCTGACAGATTTGGGAGAGGTTGCTTTCTCTCCTTCCGTCGAATTGTTTCCAGGAATCCTGGTTGCGATCCAAAGGCTCCGTCCCATAAGGCTGTCGCAAATTTCAAGCGTGATGCCCCGTTTCCTGGCTTCCTCGATATGCATTGCGTATTTCGAATCTTGATCCCACTCGCTTAACTGATTGGCGTTGCGTTTGGTGGCGAGGCGGCACAACGCATTGTCAGCAAGACGTGAAATCCCTGTCGGATGGTTGGTTCCGTCAGGCTTGTTGCCGGAAATTTTCTCCTCTTCTTTTCGTAGTTTTGCCCTGTCCAGCGTTATGCGGCAGTCCACCTCGCTCAAACCCCTGCGCTTCGCCTCAAACACGTGGATGGCTGTACGTGAGCCGACATTCCATTGCCTTCTCCCTTCCGAGCTCCGTCGTGTTGCGAAAGTGCACAGCGTGGTTTGGGAGTGGTTGGGAATGAAAGCGTCCATTTTCAGCTGGTTCGCCAATTCTGGTGTAACGATGCCATCCTCCTTTCTTCCGCTGGCCTTTTGATATGCGAGGATTGCGTTGCGACTGTCGGGGCCAAACTTGCCGTCAGGTCTGCCCGCGTAGAATTCGAGCATGGACAAGTGTCTCTGGACTTCCTTGTTACGGGCGACAATTTCGCTTTCTACGTCAATCAGCGCGCAGACTTTCGATTGCTCGTGACAGTTTTCCAATACCTGTTTCTGCGCGGCCTCTGACGAGGCATGGCCATATCGCCAAAAGCAACGCCTTATGTCCGAGGCATAAGCCATCGCCTTGTGATCGCTTAATTTTTCGAATGCAATGTAGTTGTTGCTGCATTCGCCATCGGCGTGACTTGGAGTGGTGCCCGCCAAATTGACCAAGGTCGCCAATAGGATGATTGCAAAAATCTGTTTAAGCCATTTACGATCAATAATTATGAATATTTTTCCCATTGAGGTTTCATTATTTACATTCATTCGGTCTTCCAAAATTATCTAACGTTTGAATTTCTGTATTATTACCAAATGTGATCGCTACTCAATGACCGCGAGATCATTTCTTGTGCTGTCCATGTTATTTGTTGATTGTCGGCGATGGTTCGAAGCCGCCTGCTTCGGACGGCCTTGAGAAGATCTCCGTGTTAACCCGGAGGCATGCCAACTGGCCAAAAGTGCTGGAGTGAGGCGTCGCGCCTAACGTCTGCCGGCCAGTCAGGTCTTTCTCCGGCCAGCTTTCCACATTCGTCAGCATCCGGCCGAGCGCTTTCGTCTGTGCGGGGCGTCGCATTCGTGCGCCAATTCGGTTACAGGAGATCGGCCGGGGCGCATTGCCGTTGCGGTCAGTTCGTCGGCGTTTCAACGGGGCCTATCCATTTCATTCGACAGAGGTGCAGCGATGTTTCCGCTCAACCGGATGCTGAAATCCTTCATCAAGCGCGGCGAACTGGTCGTGTTCGACGCGGCGGGCAAGCGCCACGTCTTCACCGGTGCGACCGCGCAGGGCGCCGATGGCGAAATGCTCAAGGCCGTGACGATGCGCGTCCATGACACGCGGCTTTATCGCCGGCTGGTGCTCAATCCGGAACTCGCCATGGGCGAGGCCTACATGGATGGCGGCGTGACCTTCGAGGATGGCTCGACCATCCGCGATTTCCTCGTACTGTTCTCGGCCAACCGCTATTCGCTGGCCGACCTGCCGATCCAGAAGGTGTTCTACCGGATCAAGATGCTGCTCAGGACCGTGCAGCAGTCGAACAAGAAGGGGCAGGCGACGAAGAACGTCTCGCACCACTACGACATCGGCAACGAGCTCTACAAACTCTTCCTCGACAAGAACCTGCTCTATTCCTGCGCCTATTTCCGCCATGAGGACGATACGCTGGAGGATGCGCAGCGCAACAAGCTTCGGCTGATCGCTTCCAAGATGGATCTGAAGCCTGGCCAGCGCGTGCTCGATATCGGCTGCGGCTGGGGCGACATGGCGCTTTACCTGGCGCAACTGGAAGATGTCGAGGTTCTCGGCGTGACGCTGTCGAAGGAGCAGCAGGAGCTGGCTTCCAAACGCGCGAAGGATATGGGTCTCGACAAGCGGGTGCGCTTCGAACTGAAGGATTACCGCGACGTCGAGGGGCCGTTCCACCGGATCGTCTCGATCGGCATGTTCGAGCATGTGGGCGTGCATCACTACGACGAGTTCTTCGATCAGGTGAACGCGCTGCTGCCGGACGACGGTGTGATGCTGCTGCACTCCATCGGCAAGATGAGCCCGCCGGGAACGGCGAGCCCCTGGTATCGCAAATACATCTTCCCGGGTGCCTATTCGCCGGCGCTGTCGGAGGTGTTCGAGGTGATCGAGCGCAAACATCTGTGGTGCCTCGATCTCGAGATCCTGCGGCTGCATTACGCCTACACGCTGGCGCACTGGTGCGAGCGGTTCGAGAAGAACCGCGCCAAGGTCGTGGAGATGTATGACGAACGCTTCGCGCGGATGTGGGAGTTCTACCTGATCAGCGCGGAGATGATGTTCCGCACCGGCTCGCAGCAGGTTTTCCACATGCAGTTGTCACGCAAGCGAGATGCTGTACCATTGCAACGCGACTATATTATCGAAAAGCAACGCGAATACATGAAGCGTGAAAAGGACCTCGATCTGGGAATTTAGGAGACAGGAAAAACGGTAGGAGCCGGGTGTTCGAACGGCATTCGAATGCCGGGCTTCTGTGGGGATACTGAATTTTCGTTTCGACTTGTGGTGGATCAAGGTCTGCTCGGTGGAGGAGCGAGAATGAAAGTCAGAGTATTGGCGCTAGCCGTTGCCTTGACCTGCGCAACTGCCGGCTGGAAACCGGCGACAGCTCAGGAAAAGCCGGTAACCATCATCCAGAACGCCCGAATCTTCGACGGCGAGAACGAGGCGCTCGTGACCGGCATGGATGTGCTGGTCGAAGGCAAACTCATCAAGTCGATTGCGGCCGGCATTTCGGCTCCCGATGGAGCAACGGTCATCGATGCGGGAAACCGCGTGCTGATGCCGGGCCTGTCGGACTGTCACTGGCACACGCTGCAAGCTGCCGTGACGAATGTCGACCTGTTCACCAAGGATCCCAACTACAACACGCTGCAAGTCGCTTTCGGTGCAGAGCGGGTCCTGATGAACGGCTTCACCACTGTGCGCGACATGGGCGGCAATATCTTCGGCGTCAAGCAGATGATCGATGAGGGGCGCCTGCCCGGACCGCGCATTCTGCCGTCCGGCGCCTTCCTGACTCCGACCTCCGGCCATGCTGAAATGCGCTTCCCCAACGTCCTGATCAGGGAGGAGGGACGGCCCTTGATCGATCAGGAAATCCTGGGGAATACGGCCATTGCCGACGGCGTGCCCGCCGTACTCAGGCGCACCCGTGAAAATCTGATGTGAGGCGCTTCGCAAATAAAGGTCATGGCAGGCGGCGGCGTATCGTCGTTGTCCGATCCGATGGATGGCGCGCAATTCACCCAGGCTGAACTCGAGGCGATGGTCGAGGAAGCCACGAACTGGAACACCTACGTCACCGTTCACGCCTATACCGCCAAGGCGGTCCAGCACGCCCTCAAGGCTGGCGTCAGAAGTATTGAACATGGCCACATGATCGATGAGGAAACGGCGAAGATGATCGCCGACACAGGTGCGAGGGTATGCATGCAGCCATTTCTGGACGACGAGGATAGAATTCCGTTTCCGGAGGGGTCGTTCAGCAACTTCAAGTACGAACTCTTGCTTGACGGTGTCGACACTGCCTTCGACCTTGCCAAAAAGTACAACATCAAGATCGGCTTCGGCACGGATATGCAGAACAATCCGGCCCTGATCGACCGGCAGGCGGCGCAGATCCCGAAACTCACCCGATGGTTCACCCCGTTCGAGGCGCTGCGTATCGCGACGAGCGGCAACCAGGAGTACTTCAGGATGTCCGGTCCGCGGCACTCCTATCAGGAAGGCCCGCTCGGCGTCGTCAAGGAGGGCGCCTATGCCGACCTGCTGCTGGTCGACGGAAACCCGCTCGAGGACATCAACCTGATCGCCGACCCCAAGGCGAACTTCAAGATCATCATGAAGGACGGCGTGATCTACAAGAATACGATCGAGTAGGCTGCTGCACGGGATCGAAGCGGGACAGCACCCCGGATCGCTCTGGTGGTTTGAACTCGTGTTGCCGGCAGGGGCGGCGGCCGGTCCCGCCTGCCGTTACAGGGTGGGAACCCAGACCTCCAGTGGTTTGACCGGGTTCCTGAGCCAGAGGATGCTGCGAAGATAGCCCTCGACCAGCATGTCCTGGCCCTGATGCCGGACTGCGATGATCGGCCCCGTCACGCGATACAGCGGATCGAAGGGTATGCGCCGGCTGATATTGCGTGGATCGATCGCATCGGGCCTTCCGGCGCGATCGAGATGGGGCGGCAAGGTCAGGAAGCGGAAATAGTGCACGCTGTCGAAAGAGGGCAGCGTCAGGCAGCTCAGAAGGCGCGTTGGCTGCCATTGTTCGCAGGTGTATCGCCCGGAACCGTGGCGGTGGACGATATCCACAAATTCCCGCGGCCTCGCCTTTCCAAGCGCGGCGACGAATTCGGGCCATTGGGATTCGGGCAGCTTTTCGAAGGGAAGGCCGCGCCTGATCTTGCGGATGGCGGAGGGCGACAGATGGGGCGTGAATTCATCGCCAAAACGCGAGGAGCCGGCTTCCGCGTAAGCCCAGCGTGCCTTGAGTTCTTCTGTCGTTATGGTCTTGCCGATCATCCAGCCATCGTCATGTGAGCCACCCGTTTTCCGGATGGCCGGCGATGCCCCGGTAATCTGTTTCGCGTCACCTTATGACACACGATATTTTTCATGACCACCGGGTTTCGTGCCCGCTTCAATGCGTATTGGGTACAGGTGGCTGAGGGGTCTTGCGATGATGGCGGTGGCGCTGTTAACTGAGCTTCAGGCGGATCGGAATGATTCATGCGGCAATATCTCGACCTTCTCGAAAAGGTGATGAACGAAGGCACCGACCGGGGCGACCGGACGGGCACGGGCACGCGTGCGATCTTCGGTCACCAGATGCGCTTCGATCTGGCGGACGGCTTTCCGGTGCTGACGACCAAGAAGCTGCATCTGCGCTCGATCATTGTCGAATTGCTATGGTTCCTGAAGGGCGAGACCAATATCGGCTATCTGCACGAGCACGGGGTTTCGATCTGGGACGAGTGGGCCGACGAGAACGGCGAACTCGGTCCCGTTTACGGTGCACAATGGCGTTCGTGGCCGGACGGGAAGGGCGGACGGATCGACCAGATCGCGCGGCTCGTCGAGGAATTGAAGACCAATCCCAATTCGCGGCGCCACATCGTCAGTGCGTGGAATCCTGCCGAAGTGGACGAGATGGCGCTACCGCCCTGCCACTGCCTGTTCCAGTTCCATGTCGCCGACGGTCGGCTCTCCTGCCAGCTCTACCAGCGCTCGGCCGACATCTTCCTCGGCGTGCCGTTCAACATCGCCTCCTATGCGCTGCTGACACTGATGCTGGCGCAGGTGACGGGGCTGAAGCCCGGCGAATTTATCCATACGCTGGGCGACGCGCATCTCTATCACAACCATTTCGACCAGGCGCGGGAGCAACTGGGCCGCACGCCCGGGGCGCTGCCGGTGATGAAGCTCAATCCTGCGGTGAAGGACGTCTTCGCGTTCACGCCAGGCGATTTTGAGCTGGTCGGCTACGAGGCGGCGCCGACCATCCGCGCACCCATCGCCGTTTGATCCCTGCTACTGTCTTGCGTGCAAATTGACGCAAGCCGCTGTCCGGGGCGCCGCCGTGCCCCATATGGATGCGGTGAACCCCTTCGGAGAATCTCTGCCTTGTCCCTGTCGAAGCTGAGCCCAGTGCGAACCCTGTCGAGGGTGATGGTCGTCGTCTTCGCCATGTCGGCCTTTTTCGCGGTTGCCGGTCCGGCCGCCGCCGGGGTGACCACCGGCGCGGTCAACATGCGCTCGGGGCCGGGCACGCGACACGCCGTTCTCGCCGTGGTGCCGCGCGGAGCCGGGGTCGCGGTGCGCGATTGTGTGACGCGGCGCGGCTGGTGCCGGATCGAATGGCGTGGCAGGAGCGGATGGATCTCCCAGCGCTATCTCGATGCGAGCCTGCCCGGCCTGAACATGGGACCGTCCTCGGCGCGCCGGCGCGGCACGACGATGACCTTCGAACTTCATGTGCGCGAGGACACCCGCTCGCCCAACGATCCCGATTACGGGATGTCGCCACCCCGACGCGGCAATGACGGTCGGCCCTGGCTTTTCGGTCCTGACCGGCAATGGCGGGCGCTGCAGCAGCGGCGGTCGACCATCCAGTACTGGCTTTCGGACTGACCCGCATCTGCAGTTGAAGTCCGATCGGGATTCCGGCAATTGCCGTCGAACCCTGTTGGGTGGCACAATGGCACCATGTCCAGATCGCTCGTCCATCCCTTCCGCCTGATTGCCGCCGGTCTTTTTGCCCCGGTTCTTGCGGCAGCTGGTTTCGTTACCGCTGCGCACGCCAATGATTCCACCGCGGAGCTCGGGACTGGCGGGATCATGCTGACGCGCTCCGATGCGGTGCGGCTCGTCAGCGAAGATCTGTACCTGTCGATGGACGAGGTCCGCGTGGATTATGTCTTCGAGAACCGCAAGGACGAGGCGGTGGAGACCATCGTCGCCTTTCCGATGCCGGATCTGCGCGGCGGGATCGACAACAACATCGCCCTGCCGGGCGATACGGCTGACAATTTCCTCGAATTCACCACCGAAATCGACGGGAATCCGGTCAAGCCGCAACTCGACCAGCGCGCCGTGGTTGCAGGCATCGACATGACCGAGATCGTCAAGGGGCCGGGCGTGCCGCTCTTTCCTTTCGGCGAGGCGACGGGGGAGGCGATCAAGGCACTGCCCGATCCGGTCAAGGCGGACTGGGTCACGAGCGGTCTTCTGCAGAAGATGGAATTCAACGCCGGGAAGGGCTGGGAGACGGCCTATTTCGCCAACTGGACCCTGCGTTCGGCCTATTGGTGGCGGGCGACGTTCCCGGCCAAGTCCAGCGTTTCCGTTTCGCACCGCTACAAGCCGTCGGTCGGCGCCTCGGCCGGCGTCTATCTTGTACGGGATGGCAAGCCGAACGAGTATTTCGCGGACTACCAGTCGAAATACTGCATCGACGACGATTTCCTCGCCGGCCTGATCAAGGCCGACAATGAGGACCGGATGCTGACGGAATACCGGCTCGACTATGTGCTGACATCGGGCGGCAACTGGGCGAACGGCACGATCGGAAAATTCCGCCTGACCGTCGACAAGGGCTCTCCCGACAACATGGTCAGCTTTTGCGGCGAGGGCGTCACCAAAACCGGTCCGACGACCTTCGAGATGTCGGCGGAAAATTTCTATCCCGAAAAGGATATCCGCGTGCTGATCGTGGGGCCGCCGGACTTGTAAGGTTCGTCCGGCGACACCGTTGGTCGAGTGTTATTGCGCGGCGGTTTTCTTGAAGCTCGAATAGTTCTGTTTGTCGCGCCAGATGACGACCGGCGTACCGTTTGCCATCTTTCCCGAGAAATAGTGCGCGCCATCGCGGTTGAGTGTGGCGAGCACGGTGCGCTTATCCCTGGCCTTCAGCTCGAACTTGGCATCGTAGCCGGTGAAGGAATAGCCGAGCGCCCAGTTGGCGATCTGCTGGACCATCGGATTGGAGCAGCCAATGGTTTTGATCGTGCCAGTGTCGCCACCTTTTCCCGTGATGACCTTCACGCCGCCGATCTCCATCGTGCAGGCGCAGCTATTGCTGCCGTCGGTGATTTGCCATGTACCCTTGATGTCGCCTTCGGGCCGGATTTCGGACCGCGCCACACCGCTGGCTACCGCCGAGCCGATACCGCCACCGAGCCGGCCGCCGATCATGGTAATGATGTTGCGGCTTACGTTCTTGCCTGTATCCTTGACGAACGCCTTTCCGAAATCGGCGCCCCTGGGCGGTATTGGCGGCGGACCTCCGGCGAGCTGGATCGAGCATTGTCCACCGGCTGATGCCATCTGCGGCTCTGCGGCCGGCTCGGCCAACGCCATGGCGTTGGGATCCCCGGCTGCCGCCGGGTCCGTTTCTGCCACGTTGAGATCGGCCTGCTGCAACTGTGCCGTGTCGGCGCTGCCGCCGGTCGACTGGCAACCGGCGATCAGAAGACACATGGCAGTCGCAGCGGCGAGATGCCCCTTCGCAGTCGTGATTTTCATGATTAACCCCGTAGTCCTCCCCCTCGGAAAAAGGGGTACTCCATTAATATGCTGTTAACCTAGCTTCGAGCGACGGGGTTGAAAAGGGATTGTCGAGTGTTTTGAGGAATTTGACACAGATCGGTTAACGCGCGGGGGAACAAAAAAAGGGCCGGAACGCGTCCGACCCCCTTTTTGGGATTCCTGAATTCAGCGGTTACATGCTGCGCACATAGTCACAGGCCTGCAACTGCTGGGCCGCACCCGGAACCGGGTTGTCGGTCGTCTCCGACTGCTGGCTCGTCAGGTCCGAGCTGCCTGCCGGCGGGAAAGCGCGGTCACAGTCGGCCTTGATGGATGCCTGCTGCTCGGGCGAAAGCTTGTTCCAGCCCGCAGAGATTTCCTCATCGGCGCGGATCGACCTGTCTTCGTCGAAGAACATGGAGCGGATGGAGTTGTTCCACTTGTCATAGGGAAGCGGACCATCCGAGCTTGCCATGGCAGGTGCAACCGAAACCGAAAGTGCGAGTGCGGTCGCTGCGAGAATCTTCTTATACATGATAATCTCCTTCTCTTGGCGTTTTGCACGAACTGCGCCCCGTGTGCGGGTTGCAGCCTTCGTACACCGGACCAACGAACGCATCCGGCAGGCGTTCCGCGATTTTTCCCTTTGATGGCGGGTTCGGTCCTCAACAAATTGTCAGGCGAAAAACGAAGGGAGAAACGGAACAATCGCACGAAACATGCCTCGCGCGCGTTGCATTGAATCACCGCCGATGCCAATTGACGGAGCAATGGAAAACACCCCTCTCGAAATCGCCCTGATCGTGGCCATCGCCGAAAACGGCGTCATCGGCATCGAAGGCGGTCTGCCGTGGCGGCTGCCGACGGACATGCGCTTTTTCCGGGCCACGACCATGGGCAAGCCGGTGGTGATGGGGCGCAAGACCTGGGAGTCGATCGGCAAGCCGCTCGCCGGGCGCAGCAACATCGTGATCACGCGGCAGCAAGGATTCACCGCTGAGGGGATCATGGTGCGCGAGTCGCTGGACGGTGCGCTCGATCTCGCCCGGACTTGCGAGATCGCGCCTGACGCGCGGCCTGAAATCTGCGTAATCGGCGGCGGGCAGATCTATTCGGAAGCCCTGCCGAGAGCCGATCGTCTCTATGTCACGCATGTGCTGGCGTCGCCCGAGGGCGATACGGTGTTCCCCGCAATCGCGCCGGAACGCTGGGAGCCGGTGGCGCGCGAGACGGTCAAGGCCGGCGAACGGGACAGCGCCGACATGCTGTTCGTTACCTATGAACGCCGTTCGTGAGCATCCGCGTCAGAGGGGTGGCGCGTAGCCGCCGGGTTGCGACACAGGGTCCGGCAACACACGGAATTGTATCTGCGGCGGTTTCGCGCCGTTGAAAGCGGGTCGCACCATCCCTATAAACGGGCAATCGCTTTGACGAAGCCGGGTGCAAACTGGCATTTCGCCACGCTGCCCCCCCAAGAAGGACAGTAAATGCCCTGGAGCAATCAATCCGGCGGAGGCTGGAACAACAATTCGGGAGGCCCATGGGGCCAGGGCCCGGGAGGACAACGCGGTGGTGGCGGTGGCGGCGGCACGCCGCCCGATCTGGAAGACATCATCCGCAGGGGACAGGATAGCCTGCGTCGCGTCATCCCCGGTGGCGGCGGCGGATCGCCGCTGATCTGGCTGCTGGTCGCGGTCGCGCTGTTCGGTTTGTGGATGTTCCAGGCGGTCTACACCGTCCAGCCTGACGAACGCGGAGTCGAACTGCGCTTCGGCAAGCCCAAGGAAGAATTGTCCATGCCGGGCCTGCACTTCCATTGGTGGCCGGTCGAAACGGTCGAGATCGCCAAGATCCAGGAACGGCAGATGACCATCGGCAGCGCCACGCGCACCAGCCCGCAAGCGGGTCTGATGCTGTCGGGCGACCAGAACATCGTCGATGTAACCTTCGCCATACTCTATTCGGTGATCGATCCGGCCGATTATCTCTTCAACGTCGCAAATCCCGACGATGTGTTGCGGCAGATGGCCGAAAGCGCGATGCGCGAGGTTGTCGGACGCCGCCCGGCGCAGGACGTCTTCCGTGACGACCGCCAGGGCATCGCCACCGACGTGAAGGACATCGTCCAGTCCGCACTCGACGATTACCAGGCGGGCATCGCGATCAACACCGTGTCGGTCGAGGACGCGGCACCGCCAAGGCCCGTTGCCGACGCGTTCGACGAGGTGCAGCGCGCCGAGCAGGACGAGGACCGTTTCATCGAGGAAGCCAACCAGTACGCGAACCAGAAACTGGGCGCGGCGCGAGGCGAGGCGGCGCAGATCCGCGAGGCGGCAGCCGCCTACAAGGACCGCGTGGTCAAGGAGGCCGAAGGTGAGGCGCAGCGCTTCATCTCGGTCTACGAGGAATACGCCAAGGCGCCGGAGGTGACGCGCAAGCGTCTCTTCCTCGAAACCATGGAAAGCGTGCTGAAGGATTCCAGCAAGGTGATCATCGAACAAAATGGCGGACAGGGCGTCGTACCGTACTTGCCGCTGCCCGAAATCGACGCACGCCGCCAGAACCAGGGAGGTACCCAGTGATGAGCCGTCTTCCCGTATTGGTACTGGCGATCGCAATCGTCGTCTTCTTCGTCTACAACGCGATCTTCGTGGTCAACGAGCGTGAACAGGCCATCGTCCTGCGCTTCGGCGAGATCGTGAATGTCGAGAGCGAACCCGGTCTCTACTTCAAGCTGCCGTTCCCGTTCATCGAGGCGGACAATGTCCAGATCATCGAGGACCGCGAACTGTCCTTCGATCTGGAGAACATCCGCGTCCAGGTCTCGGGCGGCAAGTTCTACGAGGTCGATGCCTTCGTTATCTATCGCATCTCCGATCCTCGCCGCTTCCGTTCGGCGGTTTCGGGCGATCTGACCTCTGCCGAACAGCGGCTTCGCACCCGTCTCGACTCCGCACTGCGCCGGGTCTACGGCCTGCGTGGCTTCGAAGCGGCACTGTCGGATGAGCGCGTCTCGATGATGCGCGAGGTTCGCGACCAGCTTCGGCCCGACGCCACCTCGCTCGGTCTTGAGATCGAGGACGTGCGTATCCGTCGCACGGACCTGACCAAGGAAGTCTCCGACCAGACCTATGAACGCATGAAGGCGGAACGTCTGGCTGAAGCCGAGCTGATCCGCGCGCGCGGCCGCGAACAGGCGCAGCGCCTGCGGGCCCGTGCCGACCGCCAGGTCGTCGAGATCCGGGCCGACGCGCAGCGCGAGAGCGAGATCCTGCGAGGCGAGGGCGAGGGCGAGCGCAACCGCGTCTTTGCCGAGGCGTTCAACCGCGACCGGGACTTTTTCGAGTTCTACCGGTCGATGGCTGCCTACAAGCAGGCGCTGGAGCAGTCGGGAACGACGATGGTACTGTCGCCCGATTCCGACTTCTTCCGGTTCTTCAACAATTCCGGCGGCGAAAGCCCCCGGGCGCCCGCCGCCACGCCGCAGGCTCCGCAATGACACGGGCCGGGTGACCCGGCTCATGGGCATGAAGGAACTGGCGATCGGCCTGGGTCTGTTTCTCTTTCTGGAAGGGCTGCTTTATGCGGCCTTTCCGGGAGGGGTAAAACGCATAGCGCTTGAAGTGCCGAAAATACCGGAGTCCACGCTCCGCAATTTTGGCATAATCGTCATGATGATCGGCGTCGCCGTCATATGGTTGGTCAAGGGATCGGGCTGAACCCTTACCCTTTCCGTGCAGAGGAAATCCCGAATGGTAACCGCACTCGCCCGCAACTCCGCAGCCAATCTGCTTGCCGGAGTGACAATCGCACTATCGATGCTGCTGGCGCAGCCGGCATTCGCCCAGGGACCCGGCTCCGTCGCCGATCTCGCGGAAAGCCTGCTCGGTTCGGTCGTCAACATCTCGACCTCGCAGAAGGTCGAGCAGAAGCGGCCCAACCTGCCGATCCCCAAGGTGCCGGAAGGCAGCCCGTTCCAGGATTTCTTCGACGAGCTGTTTCCCGACGGAGAGGGCAAGAGTTCACCGCGCACCGTGCAGTCGCAGGGTTCGGGCTTCGTCATCGACGAGTCGGGCATCATCGTCACCAACAACCACGTGGTGGGCGATGCCGACGAGATCGTGGCGAGCTTCAATGACGGCGCGAAGCTGAAGGCCGAAGTGATCGGCCGCGACACCAAGACCGACATCGCCGTACTCAGGGTCAAGTCGGACCATCCGCTGCCGGCAGTCAAGCTCGGCGATTCCGACAAGTCGCGCATCGGCGACTGGGTGCTGGCGATTGGCAATCCGTTCGGCTTTGGCCGCACGGTGACGCTGGGCATCATCTCGGCGATCGGCCGCGACATCAATTCCGGTCCCTACGACAACTACATCCAGACCGACGCCTCCATCAACAAGGGCAATTCGGGCGGCCCGCTGTTCAACATGGACGGCGAGGTCATCGGCATCAATACGGCGATCATCTCACCGTCGGGCGGGTCGATCGGGCTTGGCTTTGCCATCCCGACCAGCCTTGCCGAGGGCGTGATCAACCAGCTGATCGAATATGGCGAGACCCGTCGTGGCTGGCTCGGCGTGCAGATCCAGACCGTGACTGACGAAATCGCCGACACGCTCGACATGGGCACGGCCCGCGGCGCGCTGGTCTCCGACGTGGTGCGCGACGGCCCGGCGGCAGAAGCCGGCATCAATTCGGGCGATGTCGTGCTGAAGTTCGACGGCCAGGACATCAAGGAGATGCGCGACCTGCCCAAGATCGTCGCGGACACGCCGGTCGACAAGGAAGTCGACGTCGTCGTGCTGCGCAAGGGCGAGGAGATCACAGTCAAGGCCAAGGTCGGCCGACTGGAAGACGGCGAGAAGCAGGTTGCCAGCAATACGCAGGAAAACACCGACGAGGAAGCCGTTCCGGAGGAGCCGACCGACATCGTCCTCGGCATGCAGATCAAGGAGATGACCGGCGCCGACCGCGAGACGGAGAACATCGCCTCCGACGTGACCGGCGTGCTGGTCGTCGACGTGGAAGACGGCACCAACGCCGCCGACAAGGGCATCGAGGCCGGCAATGTGCTGGTCGAGGTCGGTCAGGAGCCGGTCACCACGCCGCAGGACGTGCTCGAAAAGATCGACGCGCTGAAGAAGGAAGGCCGCAAGAATGTGCTGGTGATGGTCTCCACCAAGACTGGCGACATCCGCTTCGTGGTGCTGCGCATCGAGGGGTAAGCGGCAGCTTCTCCATTCAAACGAATCCGTCGGCCCCGGAGCAATCCGGGGCCGATTTGTTTCAAGGTTGCCGCAACCAGTTCTGCCTTGTCATGGTGTGCACCACCTGACGGCGGATATCTTCCGGCTCGTCAATCGCTCCGGGATGGTCGAAATCGCGCTTTGGGTCGGGGCGCATGCCGAGGCGCTTCATCACCACCAGCGATGCGGTGTTGCCGGCCGAGGTGTAGGCGAGGATCTCTTTGAGCTTCAGTTCACCAAAGCCGTAGTTCAGCCAGCCGCATGCCGCTTCGGTGGCGTAGCCCTTGCCCTGCGCGTCGTGCGCCAGCACCCAACCGATGTCGATCGCGGGCGTGAAAGGCAGGTCGTAGGGGATGTGGCGCAGCCCGGCATAGCCGACCATCCCGCCGCTTTCTTTCAGGACGACCGGCATGAAGCCGAGACCGGTGGATGCCTGTGTCTCGATTGCCTCGTCGAGCCAGGCCTGCGGATCGGGATGCGGCCGTCCGCCGAGAAAACGCCGCGTGCGGATGTCGGTGACGATGGAGGCGAGCGAGGCGAGATCCGATTGCCGGAATTGGCGCAGGATCAGCCGCTCTGTCTCGATCATCGGCTCGCGCGCCATTCGTCCCGCGTCACGGCGTAGAAGACGTGGCGCTTGAGGTGCGGGTGGGTGTCGGGCACGCGTGGATGATCGAAATCACGCGATGGATCGCGGTGCATGCCGATGCGCTCCATGACGGCGATGGAGGGATGGTTGTCATGGACGGCGAAGGAGACGATCTCTTCCAACCCAAGTTCCTCGAAGCCTTTTTTGAGCCAAGCGCGTGCCGCCTCGGTGACATATCCCTTGCCCCAGGAGGAGGGATGCAGCCGCCAGCCGATCTCGACCATGTCGGCGGGAAACCCGGCGCCTTCCATCTCGGCGCTTGCGATGGCGCAAAAGCCGATGCACTCGCCCGTGTCCTTGCGCTCGAGCGCGGCGAAGCCGAAGCCCTTTTCGTCGATTGAGGCGCGCAGCCGGTCCATCAAGGCGTCGGACTGTTCGCGGTCGCGGCGGAAGGGGAAGAATTTCATCACCTTCTCGTCGCTGTTGATCGTGAAGAAGAGGTCGCGGTCGCGATCCTCCCAGTTGCGCACGATCAGCCGCTCGGTCTCGAACGGCAGGAGGCTCACGACACGAACTCCGTGCGCCGGTAGCCCTGCAGGTAGAGCAGTGCGGTCAGATCACCATGGTCGATGCGGATGCGCGCCTGCGCGGCGACGGTGGGTTTGGCGTGCAGCGCCACGCCGCTTCCGGCGATCGCCAGCATGGCGAGATCGTTGGCGCCATCGCCGACGGCGATGAAATCCTCCGGGGTGACGCCACGCGCGGCGGCCACGCGATTGAGCGCATCGACCTTGGCCTGCCTGCCGAGAATGGGTTCGGCGACTGTGCCGTCGAATTTGTCCCCGGCCTCTCCGAGCACGTTGGCGGCGAACTCGTCGAAGCCCAGACGTTCGGCAACCGGGCCGGCGAAGCGGGTGAACCCGCCCGAGACCAGTACCGCATAGCCGCCATAGGCACGCATGGTGGCTACCAGTTCGCGGCCGCCCGGCGCCATGGTGATGCGTTCGGCAATGACCGTGTCGATGATCGCCACCGGCAGACCTTTCAGCAGCGCGACGCGCTCGCGCAGCGCCGGTTCGAATTCGATCTCGCCATTCATGGCGCGCGCGGTGATCGCTGCAACTCGCTCTCGGAAACCTGCTTCTTCGGCCAGTTCGTCGATGCACTCCTGACCGATCATGGTGGAATCCATGTCGGCGATCAGCACCTTCTTGCGCCGGCTGGCGGCCTCCTGTACCGCATGGTCGACCGGCTGGCCGGCAAGCGTGTCGGCGAGAACAGTGAGTGCACGGGCCACGTCGAGGCTGTCCGGCAGGGCGATGTCGCAGGCGATGCCGGGCGCCAGCCAGTCGGGCGCGCCGGCGCCGAGCGCGGCCGCCAGGCGTTCGGCCAGCGTGGTGTCCAGCGCGGGTTCGTTCGGATTGGCGATCAGCGTTGCAATGCGTGACATGGTGCGGACAATTGCATGAGAGCGTTTGATTTCATTGTGGGCGGCGGGCCGGGCGCGTGACGGCGGAAGATGCACGCACGGACGCGGTCCTGATAGCCGGGCCGACGGCGAGCGGCAAGAGCGCGCTGGCGCTCGATGTCGCACGCCGCCATGACGGCGTGATCGTCAACGCCGATTCCATGCAGGTGTATGGCGCGCTGTCGATCCTGTCGGCGCGTCCCTCCGAAGACGAGATGGCAGGCATCGAGCACCGGCTTTACGGTCATGTCGATGCGGCGCAGCCCTATTCGGTTGCCGTCTGGCTCGAGGAGGCTCGCGCAGCGCTCGACGCCATCAGGGCATCGGGCCGCACGGCGATCTTCGTCGGCGGCACCGGGCTCTATTTCAAGGCGCTGGAGGAAGGCCTCTCGCCGGTGCCCGAGATCGATCCCGACATCCGCAGGGCATGGCGCGACGTATCGCTGAAAGCGCCGGAAGCGCTGCATGGAGAACTTGCCGCGCGCGACCCGATTGCGGCGCAGGAGCTCGAACCGGGCGATACGCAGCGGATCGTGCGTGCGCTGGAAGTGATCGAGTCCACCGGCCGCTCGATCCTGGAATGGCAGCGGCAGGGCCAGAAGCAGGGCGCACTCGAAGGCCTGACGGTCGGCAAGATGCTGATCGAGCCGGACCGCACCGAGCTTCACGCGCGCATCGAACGGCGTGTCGACCAGATGATCGCCTCCGGCGCGGTCGAGGAGGTCGAGGCGCTGCTCGCCCGCGACCTGCCGGATGAATTGCCGGTGATGCGCGCCATCGGCGTGCCGCAACTGGCGGCGTATCTGCGCGGGGAAACGGGCCTCGACGAAGCGGTGGAGCGCCTCAAGGCGGCCACGCGCCAGTACGCCAAACGCCAGACGACCTGGTTCCGTCACCAGACCGGTGAAGGCTGGCGGCGCGTCAGCTTGGCCCGAGATACCTTTTAACCTTCCTTAACCATGCGCATTCACGGCGTTTTTAGATGCGCCGGCCTATGTTCTCGCGGGGACTGGATCGGGAATTGGGCATGGCGAGGAAATCCACCAGCGCACGCATCGACCTGTTCGTGGTTGCGGACGCGGTCCTCATTTCGCTCGCATGCCTGCTAATTTTCCTGGCATATCGCGAGATCAATTCGGCTCCCGTGCGCCACGCGCAGACCCTTGCGCAGGCCCTGCTGACGGTGGGCGACGACTTCAAGAACACCGATCTTCTCTCCGACATGCGGCTCGGCGACGACGGCAAGGCGGAACTCGCGCGCCGGCTGAACACCGAGAGAAAGCAGTTCTCGTCGGCCCATCCGGGCGCCTGGGTCGAAATCTATTCCAACCATCCCGACTACAAGGGCCTGAGTGCGCCTGCGGACGATTTCTACGAATCGGCACTCGCGCAGGCTCATGAGGGGTTGATGATCGCCGGAAAGGTGATGCGCACCGGCGCGATCGACTACTTTCGGGCGGTGACGCCGCTCTATGCGGCGCGCGACTGCGGCGTCTGCGCCGAGCGCGGTGTCGCGGACTACAAGCGCGGCGACATTATCGGCCTGCGCGAGGTGAGGGTGCCGATCGGCAACGAATATGCGCAGACCATCGGAAAACTGCTCTACGCCTTTGCCACGCTGGCGATCGCGCTGGCCTGCGTGCTCGGCATCATCTTCCCGATGATCAAGCGTTCGCGCGCCGAACGCGCCACGATGAACGATCTGGCGCAGTCGCTGGAAATGCAGGCTTCCACGGATGCTCTGACCGGACTGTTCAACCGTCGCCATTTCGAACAGACACTGGCGCGGTATTTCGAGGAATTCCGAGAATCCGACGATACGCTTGGCCTGCTGATCTTCGATCTCGACCATTTCAAGCAGATCAATGACACGCACGGCCATGACGCCGGCGACATGGTGCTCAAGGAAGTGGCGCTGCGCCTAAAGGCGATCACGCGTGAAAACGACGTCGTGGCGCGCATCGGCGGTGAGGAATTCGCGGTAATTACGCCACACGTCGGGCAGGACCAGCTCGTCGTTGTCGCCGAGCGTTATCGCGCGATGATCAGCGCGCTCAAGGTCGATATCGGCACCGTGATCCTGCGCCCGACGATCTCGGTCGGCGTGGCGACCAATGCCAGCGATATCGACGACGCCCAGTATCTGTTCAAGGCGGCCGACCGCAAGCTCTACGAGGCCAAGCGCAGCGGCCGCAACCGGGTCGCCGCCTAGACGCAAGCTCCCGTCGGCCGGACAGCCGTAACGCTGTCCACACGGACTGTCACGGCACTGTCATGTTGCTCTGGCAGTGGAGGCCGCCCGGAGAATTTTCCCATGACCCCATACAGTTCATCGCGAAGACTGGCCGCGGAGTTCCTCGGGACGGCGATGCTGCTCGCGACCGTGATAGGATCGGGGATCATGGCCGAGACGCTGGCCGGCGGGAACGTCGCCATTGCGCTGCTGGGCAACACCATCCCCACGGGCGCCATCCTCTACGTCCTGATCACCCTGCTGGGGCCGGTCTCTGGCGCCCATTTCAATCCCGCCGTCACCTTCGCCTTCCGCCTGAAAGGCGATATCGGCACCGGCGAGGCAATCGCCTATGTCGCCGTGCAACTGGCCGGCGCTGTCGCCGGCGTGTGGCTGGCGCATCTGATGTTCGACCAGGAGATCCTGCAATATTCGGCGAAGCTGCGCGCCTCGACCGGGCAATGGGTCTCCGAGGTCGTCGCGACGTTCGGGCTGGTCGCGGCGATCCTGATGGCGCTGAGGACCGCGCCGCAGCAGGTGGCGGCCGTCGTCGGCCTCTACATAACCTCTGCCTACTGGTTTACCGCATCCACCTCCTTCGCCAATCCGGCGGTGACCTTCGCGCGCGCCTGGTCCGATACCTTCGCCGGCATCCTGCCCACGCACATGCCTGCCTTCATCGCCTGCCAGTTCGCGGGCGCGGCGATTGCCGTCGCGCTGGCGCGGTGGCTGTTCGGTCCCGACAAACAAAACGGTTGACGGCTTTCCGGTCGGCGCATAGGTTGCGCGCCGCAACAAGAGGAAGATGACGATGTCATTCGACATTCTCGTGGTGATGAGGCGTACACGCGTGGCGGGACGATAGACCCGCCGGCGAAAGCCGCGTGTGCGCTACCAAGGCTCCGAAAGGGGCCTTTTTTATTGTCTGAATTCCGGTCAAGGGGTATCGACCGGGCTTGAACGCAAGATAGCCGGCAGGCCGGCCAGAAAGACGAAAGAACGGAAAATGAGCAGGAAGACCCAGATGACAGGCGCGGAAATGGTCATCCAGGCCTTGATCGACAACGGCGTCGACACGGTATTCGGCTATCCGGGCGGCGCCGTGCTTCCGATCTATGACGAGATTTTCCAGCAGGACAAGGTTCGCCACATTCTCGTCCGCCACGAACAGGGCGCAGGCCATGCCGCGGAGGGCTATGCCCGTTCGACCGGCAGGCCGGGCGTCGCGCTGGCGACGTCGGGCCCCGGCGCCACCAACATGGTCACGCCGCTGGCCGACGCGCTGATGGATTCCATTCCGATGGTCTGCATTACCGGGCAGGTGCCGACGACGCTGATCGGTTCGGACGGGTTTCAGGAGGCCGACACCGTCGGCATCACGCGGCCCTGCACCAAGCACAACTGGCTGGTGCGTTCGGTCGACGAACTGGCCGACGTCCTGCACGAGGCGTTCTACGTCGCGACGCATGGCCGGCCGGGGCCGGTTCTGGTCGACATCCCCAAGGACGTCCAGTTCGCCACCGGCACCTACAAGCCCAAGGGGCAGTTCCGCCACAAGAGCTACAACCCGCAGGTCTCCGGCGATCTCGAACAGATCCAGGCGGCGATCGAACTGATGGCAAATGCGAAGCGGCCGGTCTTCTATACCGGCGGCGGTGTCGTCAATTCGGGCCGCGAGGCGTGTCACCTGCTGCGCGAACTGGTCGACATGACCGGTTTCCCGATCACCTCCACCTTGATGGGGCTGGGCGCCTATCCCGCTTCCGGCGACAAATGGCTTGGCATGCTGGGCATGCACGGGACGTACGAGTCCAATCTGGCGATGCATGATTGCGATGTGATGATCGCCATCGGCGCGCGTTTCGACGACCGCATCACCGGCCGCCTCGATGCGTTCTCGCCGAAATCGAAGAAAATTCACATCGACATCGACCCTTCCTCGATCAACAAGAATGTCCGGGTCGACGTGCCGATCATCGGCGACGTCGCCCATGTTCTGGAAGACATGATCCGACTCTGGCGAGCGCATGCGCAGAAGCCGGACAAAGCGGCGATCGAGAAATGGTGGGCGCAGATCGAGGGCTGGAAGGCGAAGGACTGCCTGAAATACCGCCCCTCGAAGGACGTCATCATGCCGCAATACGCCATCGAGCGGTTGTACGACCTGACGAAGGACCGCGACACCTACATCACGACGGAAGTCGGCCAGCACCAGATGTGGGCGGCGCAGTTCTATCATTTCGACGAACCGAACCGCTGGATGACGTCGGGCGGGCTCGGCACGATGGGCTATGGCCTGCCTTCCGCACTGGGCGTGCAGATCGCGCATCCCGATGCGCTGGTCATCGACATTGCCGGCGACGCCTCGGTGCTGATGACGATGCAGGAGATGTCGTCTGCGGTCCAGCACGAGGCGCCGATCAAGATCTTCATCCTCAACAACCAGTATATGGGGATGGTGCGCCAGTGGCAGCAATTGCTGCACGGCAACCGGCTGTCGCATTCCTACACGGAGGCGCTTCCCGATTTCGTCAAGATGGCGGAAGCCTTCGGCTGCGTCGGCATCCGCGCGGAAAAGCCCGGCGAACTGGACGATGCGATCAAGGAAATGATGGACATCGACAAGCCGGTGATCTTCGACTGCCGGGTCGCCAACCTCGCCAATTGCTTCCCGATGATCCCGTCGGGCAAGGCGCATAACGAAATGCTGCTGCCGGAGGACGCGACCGACGAAGCGGTCGCGACCGCGATCGACGAAAAGGGCAAGCAGCTGGTGTGAACGCGACTGCGCCCGGTCCAGCCGGGCGCCGCGCTTCAACCGTCAAGGATCAGGAACCCCATTCATGAACGCACACAAATCGCCTTCCGGTTCGGCCTATTTCATTACCAAGGAAACGGAAAAACCCAGCACCCATGTGCTGTCGGTTCTCGTCGACAACGTGCCGGGCGTGCTGGCGCGCGTGATCGGCCTGTTTTCCGGCCGCGGCTACAATATCGAGAGCCTTACCGTCTCGGAGACGAGCCACGAGAAGCACCTTTCGCGGATCACCATCGTCTCGTCCGGAACGGCGCATGTCCTCGAGCAGATCAAGAAGCAGCTTGAGCGCATGGTGCCGGTGCATCGCGTCGTCGACCTGACGCTGACGGCCGAAGCGCTCGGGCATGAAAAGCCGCTCGAACGCGAACTCGTGCTGATCAAGGTGGCGGGGAAGGGCGAGAACCGGGTAGAGGCGATGCGCCTCGCCGATGCCTTTGGCGCACGGGTGGCGGATGCCTCGACGGAGCACTTCGTCTTCGAGATGACGGGCCGAATCCCGCGCATCGAGCAGTTCATCTCGATCATGGAGCCGCTCGGCCTAGTCGAGGTCTGCCGCACGGGCGTTGCCGCCATGACGCGCGGCAAGGACGGGATGTAGAATTTCCCCGGCGGCGAGGTCAGAAATCCGGCTTCGTCACCATCAACCACAGGATCGCCGCCACGCCGGCAAAGGCAGGCCAGCCGAGCGCGAACCAGATGCGATAGAGCCTGTCGAAGGATGCGGGCAGGGGCGTGCCGGCCTCGGCCGCATGCCGCGCGAGTTCGCGCAGACGCTTCTGGATGAAGACGACCGGCAGCCAGCACACGCCGACCAGCAGGTAAAGCGCGAGCGCGACGACGATCCAGCCTTCGGTCAACGGCCAGCCGATCAGCAGCGCCAGCCAGACCCCCGTGACCGGCTGGAGGACCACGGCGGTGGCCGTGAAGATGAAATCGGCGATGACGACCGTGCTCGCGACATGGGCGATCAGGGCAGGATCGCGGCTGCGCACCGCCATCACCATGAAAAAGGCGATGCCGGCGCCGGTGCCGATCAGCACCGTCGCGCCGCCGATATGCAGGAAGCGGGCGATCAGGTCGGCGCTCATGCACGCTCCTCGTAGATGGCGAGTGCGGCGAGCGATAGCGCCATGGCCGGCAGGACCTTGACGAGCGGTCCCAGCGGATCGAGCCACAGACCCGGTGAAAACCAGCTCGCGGCGACGAGATAGGCAGCTGAGACTAGGAGCGAGGCAAGCAGGGCGGGGCGCGACCAGCGTCGCACCGCGATGCCGATGCCGATCAACATGTCGGCGAGGCCGGTGCCTGCGACCATGAGTGTCGCGCCGGTGCCGGGAAACCCGTTGGCGACGGCGGTTTCGCGCGCGGTGTCGAAGCCGGTCAGTGCGACGAGGCCGGAGACGATCCAGAACAGGCTCAGCATGCCGAAGATCACCGGCTTGAGCAGATAGAGCCGCGCGAACCAAAGGTCCTGTGCGCCGGCCGCCTCGCTCGCCAGCAGGGCTTCCAGGCCGGTTTGAGTCCTGATTTCTCTTACGGCCGTTTCCTCCCCCGGATCAGGTTCGGGATCGGAGCCTGCGCGGGCGCCGTCTGCCAGTCGGGATTCCTGGCCGGCTCGTTCTTCGCTCGCAGATGCGGGCAAAACCTCTCCGTCAGACTTTGCTGCTTGCGTGGCGATGCCGCCGCCGGCGACCGTCATCGCGGTCGTGCGCATCGGCGAGCGCCAGCCGAGCAGACCGAGCAGGTCGGCTCCCCTGGCAACGACGGACGTGACGAAGCGTGGCACGGCGACGATGCGTGCGCGGGGAAGCCCGAGCCAGGCGCGATGGGCGGCGATGACATCGGACAGTATCCAGGTCTTTTCATGGGCGAGCAGGCGGTCGCTGCCCGGCGCGATCTTATCGGAAACCGCGTCGACTACGGCGCGTGCGACGTCCTTCAGCGCAACGATGCGCAGCGGGGAGTCGGCGAAGGCGACGGGCTGGACCACGGGCAGGGCGGCGAGCGCTCTGATCAGCGCCGACCCGCCATGGCAGTTGCGGCCAAGCACCAGCGCCGGGCGCAGGATGACATGGGGCAGGGCGGATTCGGCCAGATGGGTATCGGCGGCGCGCTTGGTCGCGAAGAATTCGGTCGCCGATCCGGTGCCCTCCAGCGGCGCGGATATCTGTACGAAGAGGCGAAGGCCTCGAGAGGCGGCGGCGTCGACCAGCGCGATCATCGCGTCGCGCTGGACGGCGGCAACGGAATCGCGCGCGCCTGATTGCAGCGCGCCGGCACAATTGACCACCATGTCGATACCGTCGAGGAAGGGCAGCCAGTCATCGGGCGTGGCCAGGCGAGCGATGTCGGCCTCGACATGACGAATGCCCGGCATGGCCGGCACGGCATCAGGCGCGTGGCGGACCAGGCCAGTGACCGCATGCCCGGCCGATGCCAGATCGTAGACGACCTGACGTCCGATGAAGCCGTTTGCGCCTAGAACGAGAAGGTTCATGAGTCACCCCGTGGAACCCTGACCGCGGCGAGGGAATTTGGCAAGCCAGACTCTCCGGCAATTGGTGGCGATTGAATTGCCACCCGGACAAGATCGTTCTTGTATCGCGTCGAAATTCGGTCAGTATTGCTGACCTATTATGCGTGTGGGAGAGCTGCCATGCCGCTCGAAACATTCTGGGCCCTGATGGTTTTCGGGTTCGTCACCTCAATGACGCCGGGTCCGAACAATCTGATGCTGCTCGCCTCGGGCGTGAATTTCGGTTTCCGCCGCACGGTGCCGCACATGGCGGGTATCGCCGTCGGATTCGTGAGCCTGCTGCTGGCCGTCGGCTTTGGTGTTGGCGCGCTGCTCAAGGCCATGCCGACGCTGGAACTCGTGCTGAAGATTGCGAGCGCGGCCTTCCTGCTTTATCTCGCCTGGCGTATCGCATTCAGTCGGTCGCTCGGCAAGGCGGGTGAAACGGGCGCGCAGCCCATAAGTTTCTGGCAGGCGCTTTCCTTCCAGTGGGTCAATCCCAAGGCGTGGGTCTTCAGCGTGACCGCGATGGCCATCTATGCCGATGCGGGCCAGCCGGTCCGCTCTGTGTTGACGGTCGCCGGCGGCCTGCTGCTGCTGTGCTTTGTCGCCATCACGTCATGGACGGGATTCGGCAAGGCGCTGCGCGGCTTCCTCGCCGACCCGGTGCGTCTAAAATGGTTCAACATCGCCATGGGGATCGCGCTGGCACTGACCCTGATCCCCATGCTGTCGTAACCGAGCCCTGCGCTACAACCTGAACAAGTACCAACCGTTTGCGATGGGCACAGCCGTCTCATCCAGATTTCTGCCAATGGCGCCGTATTGCCCGTTTTCCTCGAGATATGAAATCGAGGTGATGTGTTGGATAGCGTCGTATTTTTCGCCATAGACATCGTGAGCTTCATAGCGTGCACAATAATGAAGGCGGACTTCATCGGAAATCGGATCGGTCATTTGAAACTCGCCGACCGTGAGGGTGCCAGCTTTCACATGGGCCCAAGAACTTGCTGTGCGAATGTTTTCGGATTTTCTTTTTTTGCCCGATTTGCAGGCTGTGAGACCTTCCCGGTCGGACTCTGCATCGTAGATTTCTAGCTCGGAAACAATCATGTCCACGTTACCGTGGTTCTGAAAAACGATTTGGACATCAAGCGTACCGGCCGAACTGGTGATGCTCGTATCAGTTACTATCGAGTTCAATCCAACTTTCCGAACTCCAAAATTGTACAAGGCAATTGTAATGGCGATTATTGAGATAATGAGAGAAATCCGGTCTTTCATTACGCTCCCGCAATTAAAGATTGTTTCAACTATCCACAACTATCATAAGGTGTGGCTTTAATCGACATCCTATTGTCCGCCTCCTCCAGGCGTGACGTGTAGATGCAGCTACATCCTTCTTGATGATTGCGGTTAGCCTTGCACTCAAAATCCGATCGTCACTGCGGCAGGACGACGTGCGTGCCTCCGCCGATCCTGACCACGTTGTCGGTGGCGTAATTGAAGCTCAGCCCCGCTTCGCCCGAAACGACCTGGTAGCAGCCTGCCGAGACCGTGTAGGTGGCGCTGCTGCCCGGTTCGATCACCTGTGGCTGCGGCTTGGTGTAGGCACGCGACTCGCAATCCAGGAAAGTCACGACACCGATGGTGAAATTGAACTTGTTTTTGATCGTTATCGTGCCGGTGGGCTCGCCCTGACGGACCAGTTGCAGGCCCTCCTCGGGCAGGTTGTCGTCCGTCGTGCTGCATCCCGCCAGCGTCACCAGCGTTGCCAGTGCCATTGCCGTCATTCGTCCGTGATTCATCATTGTTCAGCCCCACAATTCAAGTTTTACCCATCGGTGCTAGCGCGACGAGATATGGAGCGTAACCCGCAAGCCAATGTTTCCACATGTGAACCGGGTTGTGGGAAGCGATTGCGCACGCAGCGGTTCGGGTCCGTGCCGGAACGGGGAAAACATGGTTAACCCGGCGTTAAGCCGGTCAGGCGATGATCGTCGGCGGACCACAAGGAACGCGGCATCATGCGCATTGGCATTCTCCTCCTTATCGTCGCCCTGCTCGCGGGCTGCGCGACCCGGCCTGAAAGCGGGGCCAGTTCCTCGCATTATCGCGGGGTATACGCGCCCGGATCGGCGAAGATCGCCGAGGATGGCAAGTTCGTGTCGACCGGTTCCGTGCTCAAGGCCGAACAGCGCGACATTGCCGGCGAGGCCGCGCTGATGCGTCTGGTCACGGCGGCGCGGGAGAAGGGGCTGAGCCATGTCGTCGTCGCCAAGGTGAATACCGACGAGGGCTCGGGCCTTGGCTACCGCATCGAAGGCCGGCTCTACCATGCCGAGGATGCGCCGCCCAACGCCGTGGCGCTGGACGAGATCGAGGCAACGCTGCTGCAGCATCTTAGCTACGTGCCGGAACGGCCGGTTGCACAGCCTGTCCGGCAGCCGTCCTTTGCCGTGCCGGCGGAAAAGCCAAGCGAGGATCCTCTGGTGATAAAGGCGCCCGATTTCGTTTCCTGACCAAAAAGGCAAGGATCAGCCGGGCGCTGATTAGCTGTCGCGCGCTTCATCGCCTGAGAGAATCGTGCAAGACAGGTCGGTGATCCCGATATCGACCGTCGAGCCGGCCGCATGACCCATACCGCCGAACAGGAGCGCGCGCTCACCGAAATCCAACGCTGGCTGAAGGCCGGCGATCGGCAGGTTTTCCGCCTGTTCGGCTATGCCGGCACCGGCAAGACGACGCTGGCGCGCCATATCGCCGAGGGCGTCGACGGCGACGTGCTGTTCGCGGCCTTCACCGGCAAGGCGGCGCAGGTGCTGCGCTCGCGCGGTGCGGCCAAGGCGACGACCATTCATTCGCTGATCTATCGCCCGCGCGGCGAGACCGAGGTCGAGGACGAGGAAACCGGGGCTACGTCCGTCTCGCCGACCTTTGCGCTCAACCGGAGCAGTCCGGTGTCGGAGGCCAAGCTGGTCATCGTCGACGAATGCTCCATGGTCGACGAGGAACTAGGGCGCGACCTTCTGTCCTTCGGCACGCCCGTGCTGGTGCTCGGCGATCCGGGCCAGTTGCCGCCGGTCTCGGGCGGCGGTTTCTTCACCGAACACGAACCGGACATCCTGCTCGAGGAAGTGCACCGGCAGGCGCGAGACAATCCGATCATCGACCTCGCCCAGACCGTACGCGAGGGCCGCGAGATCATGTATGGCGATTACGGCTCGACGGCGAAGGTAATCTCGAAGGGCGACGTGACCGCCGATCTGGTGCTCGGTGCCGATCAGGTGCTCGTCGGCACCAACAAAACGCGGCGGCGCTACAATCAGCGCCTGCGCGAACTGAAGGGCTTCGACGCGCTCTATCCCTCGGCCGGCGACAAGCTGGTCTGCCTGCGCAACGATACGGCCAAGGGTTTGCTGAACGGCTCGCTGTGGCAGGTCACCAGTGCCCCGAGAAGCGCCAAGCCCTGGCTCAGCCTACTGATCCGCGCCGAGGACGAAGGCATCGAGCGCGTCTCGGCCAAGGTGAAGGTGCTCAAGGCCGTGTTCGAGGACCCGGGCAGCGAAATCCCGTGGCGCGAGAAGCGGCGTTATGACGATTTCGATTTCGGCTACGCGCTGACCGTGCACAAGTCGCAGGGCTCGCAATGGGACGATGTCGTGTTGTTCGACGAAAGCTACGCCTTTCGCGAACATCGCCAGCGCTGGCTCTATACCGCGATCACGCGGGCGGCCGAGAAGCTCGTCGTGGTCAAGTAGATCGCCGCGCCGATACGCTTTGTGGCGTGATACGGATGTCCGGTTAGTCCCCCATTAACCATGAGTTGCTATCGATGATGCATACATGCATGGCGTCAGGCCGTGCGTGTTTCGTGGGGTAATCGAGGACGGTCCGATGAGGATCACTTTTTTAGCCGGTATGGTCTGATGCCGGAGCAGTACAAGGTGACCGGCGTACGGATCAGCTACCTCGCGGTGGTTGCCGTATTCCTTTGCATTGTCGGCGTTCTTGTCGCCTGTATGCAGCCATTCAATGCCGCGACGCGACATATTTCGGAAATCAACTATCTGGTCTCGGAGATCAGTGCCAAGCTGAATGGCGTTGCGCTGACGGTGCGCGCCGACCGGCAGGCGAGCCAGCCGGAAATCGTCGAACGCATGCAGAAGACGCTGAGCACGGCGGGCGGTTCCGTCGAGGCGCTGCGCCATCGTCTGGAAGACGTGTTCGACGACTATCTTGTCACCGAAGGGCGCATGTCGCTGATCGGGGACTGGCTGGTGCGTGCGGAAAGTTTCGACGTTGCCGCATTGCGCAAGCGCATGCAGTTCGCGCTGAGCGGCATCGACGGCATGGCCGAGGAAACAAGGTTTGCCGCCGGGGTCGCGCCGAAGGATTTCGGCTGGGCGGTCGACAATGTGCTGCTCATCCACGAGCGGCAGACCGCGCCGGCGCTTAATTCCATCCAGTCGTCTTTCGCGGGGCAGGCCTCCGAGATTGCGACATCGCTGAGCCGTCTGACCGAACAGTTCGCCATCGGCACCTGCCTGATGATGCTGCTGTGCATCGCCTTCATCTTCATTCCGATGGAGCGCATGATCAAGCAGACCGTGCGCCAGCTCCGGCTGGAGATGAAGCGGGTAGAGAAGGCCTCGCACGCCGCCGAATCCGCCGACCGTGCGAAGTCGGAGTTCCTGGCGAATATGAGCCACGAGATCCGTACGCCGATGAACGGTGTGATGGGCATGGCGGAACTGCTGGCGAAGACCGAACTCGACGAGCGCCAGAAAACCTTTGTCGACATCATCGTCAAGTCGGGCGCGGCCCTGCTGACCATCATCAACGACATCCTCGACTTCTCCAAGATCGATGCAGGCCAGCTCGAGCTCGATCCCGCACCCTTCAGGCTGGCCGAGGCGGTCGAGGACGTTGCCGCGCTGGTCGCCTCCAAGGTCGCCGAGAAGGACCTCGAACTGGCGGTCCGGATCGATCCCGACCTGCCGGACATGTTCGTCGGCGATG
>JBHIWX010000059.1:0-27963 GCA_041987205.1 Rhizobiaceae bacterium
AAGCCGCGCACCCTTTATGACAAGATCTGGGACGACCACGTCGTTTCCGCCGAGCCGGACGGCACGACGCTGCTCTATATCGACCGCCATCTCGTGCACGAGGTGACGAGCCCGCAGGCCTTCGAGGGCCTGCGCATGGCGCACCGCAAGGTGCATGCGCCCGACAAGACGCTCGCCGTGGTCGATCACAACGTTCCGACCAGTCCGGACCGCGTCAACGGCATCAAGAACGAGGAAAGCCGCATCCAGGTCGAGGCGCTGGCCCACAACGCGGCCGAGTTCGGCATCGAATATTATTCCGAAGCCGACAAGCGGCAGGGCATCGTCCACATCATCGGACCGGAACAGGGCTTCACCCTGCCCGGCATGACCATCGTGTGCGGCGACAGCCACACCTCGACGCATGGCGCCTTCGGGGCGCTGGCACACGGCATCGGCACGTCCGAGGTCGAGCACGTGCTGGCGACGCAGACGCTGATCCAGCGCAAGGCCAAAAACATGCTGGTCAAGGTCAACGGCACGCTGCCGGAAGGCGTGACGGCGAAGGACATCATCCTCGCCATCATCGGCGAGATCGGCACGGCGGGCGGTACGGGCCATGTCATCGAATATGCAGGCGAGGCGATCCGCTCGCTGTCGATGGAAGGGCGCATGACAATCTGCAACATGTCGATCGAGGGCGGCGCGCGCGCGGGCCTGATCGCGCCGGACGAGACGACCTTCGCCTATATCAAGGGCAAGCCGAAGGCGCCGACGGGCAAGGCCTGGGACATGGCGCTCGACTACTGGAAGACGCTCCATACTGACGAGGGCGCGCATTTCGACAAGGTGATCGAGCTTGATGCCGCGAACCTGCCGCCGATCGTCTCATGGGGATCGTCGCCGGAGGACGTCATCTCGGTCACCGGCGAGGTGCCCGATCCCGACGCGATCCAGGATTCGGCCAAGCGCGAATCAAAGAAGCGGGCGCTCGCCTATATGGGGCTGACGCCGGGCACCAAGATCACCGACATCAAGATCGACCGCGCCTTCATCGGTTCGTGCACCAATGGCCGCATCGAGGATCTGCGCGCGGCGGCGAAGGTTGTCGAGGGCAAGAAGGTCTCGGACCACGTCAACGCGATGATCGTGCCGGGCTCGGGCCTCGTCAAGGAACAGGCGGAAGCCGAAGGGCTCGACAAGATCTTCATCGCGGCCGGCTTCGACTGGCGCGAGCCGGGCTGTTCGATGTGCCTTGCGATGAACGACGATCGCCTCAAGCCCGAAGAGCGCTGCGCCTCGACCTCGAACCGCAATTTCGAGGGTCGTCAGGGCTACAAGGGCCGCACGCATCTCGTCTCGCCCGCCATGGCGGCGGCAGCCGCGATCGCCGGGCATTTCGTCGATATCCGCGACTGGGAATAAGCGATCAAGGTGACGGGTCTGCGCGGTAGCGCAGCCCGTCGACCAGCAGCGCGACCATGCGCCGGGCCGATTGTGACCCGCCATCGCCCGATGATGAGGCGAGGCTGGCAGCGGCGCGAAGCAGTTCGTCCGAATCGACTCCGGTGCGTATATCACCAGCGGCCTCCGCTGCGCCCAGAAGGGATTCCAGTGCGGGGCGAAGCCGGCGGTCGAAATAGGCTGGCAAGGCCTCGTAGGCCGGGTCGCCTGAATGCAGGGCGGCCGACAGTCCACGCTTGGCGGAAATGAAGTCCACGTAACGCTGCATCCACTGCGCCAGCGCTTCACCGGGCGGGTATTTGGCGGTCAATTCGGGCGCGGCATCGGCGCAGGCGTCGATCTCGCGACGGAAAACGGCCACGATCAGGTCGGAGCGTTGCGGAAAATGCCGGTAGAGCGTTCCCACGCCGAGTCCGGCCTTTCCAGCGATCTCCCTGACCGGTGCGTCCACGCCGGATGAGGCAAACACTTCCATCGCCGCCTTGAGCAGACCGTCGAGGTTTCGGCGAGCGTCGGCGCGCACCTGTCGCCCGGTTTCCACCCCTTCCGGATCGATATACTTTTCCTTCACGGCAAGCCTCCAGCCAAGCGGAACATGATTCCACTTGATTAACGGAACACTGTTCCGTATATACGGATCAAGGTTCCGTTTCATGTTTAGCACAATCCGACTGTGTTGCCCATCCAGTCGCATATTCAGGAGAAGTCCATGAACAAGCTCATCAGGCAAGCCGCGCACATACCCGCCAGCGAAGCTGTGCCCGTCATATCCCTGGCCCCGGTCACCTTGCCGGCGCCGGGGCGCGGGATCGATCTGGAACTGCGCGTGAGTGCACCTGTGACAGGAAATAGTCTGCCCGTCATTGTTCTTTCCCACGGGCATGGGCCCTCACACTACATCCCCTCGCTCGACGGCTACGCACCGCTTGCCCAGTTCTGGGCGGCGCATGGTTTCATTGTCATCCAGCCGACCCATCTGAGTGCGAAGATTTATGGTCTTGGCGCGGAAATCCCGGGTGCACCGCTGTTCTGGCGGTCCCGTGCGGAGGACATGTCCCTTGTCCTTGACCGGCTCGACGAAATCGAGGCACAGTTTCCGGCGATAACAGGACGTGTCGATCGCGAAAGGGTCGCGGTCGTCGGCCATTCCATGGGCGGGCAGACCGCCAGCATGATCCTTGGCGCGCGACTGACCGATACGAAGGATTCGGATGCCACGGACGTGAGCATGCTGGACCCGCGCTACAAGGCGGGCGTGCTATTGGCCGCGCCCGGCAATGGTGGCGACAGTCTCAGCGATTTCGCCCGCGAGAACTATACGTTCTTCAATCCCGATTTCTCCCGCATGACGACGCCGACGCTGGTCGTGGTGGGCGATGCGGATGACAATCCGTACCTCACGAAGCGCGGCGCGCAGTGGCATGTCGATCCCTATACCCATGCGCCCGGGTCGCAGGCGCTGCTGACGCTGCGCGGCGGCAAGCACGGGCTCGGCGGGATTGCCAGCTACGATGCGAAGGAGACGGATGACGAGGATCCGGAACGGCTGGCGGTCACCCAGCGCATGACTTGGGCCTGGCTGCGTACCGCGCTCTATCCAGAGGATTCGGCGTGGCCTTCAGCGTGCAAGGCACTCGAGGAACATGCCGATTCGCAGGGGTGGGTCGAACACAAACCGGTCAATGGCAATTCATAAGGTCATGCCCGGCTAGACCGGCAGCAGCGTGTGGATGATCCCGAGCCAGAACGAGATCGTCACGACGGACAGCGCCGTGGCGATCAGCATGGCCGTGGCGGCCAGCGCCACGGCGCGGTTGTAGAGCGAAGCGAAGATGTAGATGTTCATGCCGGGCGGCATGGACGCGACCAGCACGGCGACGGCGACATATTGCGCCGGCAGGTCGAGCACGACATAGGTCAGCAGCAGCACGATGGCCGGGTGCAGCAACAGCGCCAGCGCGCAGACCATCAGGCTCTCCGACAATCCGGCCGTGAGCTTGTAGCGTGCCAGAGTCGCGCCGACGCCGATGATGGCGACGGGAAGGGCAGCGCCTGCCAGCATGTTGATTGGCGCCATCACCGGTTCAGGGATTTCGATGCCCGAGAGGTTTGCCAGGAAGCCGGCGACGATGCCGAACATCAGCGGATTGGCGATGATGGATTTGAATGCCGTGGACAGTGTCTCGCCGAGCGAGCGGCCGTCGCGGCGCGACAGTTCCATGGTCGTGATGCCGACGATGTAGATCAGCGGCGCGTGCAGGGCGACGATGCCGAAGGCCGGTGCCAGGGCTTCCTCGCCGAAGGCGCGCTCGATGATGGGGATGCCGAGCAGAAGCGAATTGGAGAAGGTCGCCGCGAAGCCGACGGCGACGGCCTCTCCGGGCGGCCGCTTGAAGAACATACGGGCAAGCACGATCCCGATGGCGAAGCAGGCGAAGGCGCCGGCATAAAAGCTCGCCAGCATCGGCACCTGCATCCCCTTCGACAGGTCGAGGTTGTACAACGCGCGAAACAGCAGGACGGGTACGGCCAGCCTTACCGCGAAGGCGTTGAGCCCGTCGGCGACCGAGTCCTTCAGATAGCCTGTCAGTGCCGCGGCATAGCCCGCGCCCAGAATGATGAAGACGGGCAGTACGACCAGCAGGATATCGAACAAGACGGTTTTTCCGCTAACGCATAGCCGGCGATACGCCGGTGAAAGGGAATGCCTGCACTACTAGCTTTTGGCGCACCGCGAAAGGCACGGGCGGGGCGAACGGGTAACAAGCGGCGGAAATCCGAGCGATGCCGCTTGACGCGAGCGTGACGATGGTCGAGCAATGGCCCGATGAACGACAATGCTCCCGACGACACTCATGATGACGTACCGGCCGGAGATGGTGCCGGCCACGATATCGAAATCTCGCTGCTCAGGCTGCGCGACGCGCATGCGCTGGCTCCACTGATTGCGGCCTATGGCCAGGCGCTGAAGCGTGGCGCGCCGCGCCGGCCGGATCAGTATTACGCAGAGCAATTGCTGCAGGACCGCGTCGCCGAATTCCTGGGCGCGCGGATCGACGGCGAGCTTGTCGGCTTCATCCTGTTCTACGATCTGCCCGAGCCGGTTTCCGGCAAGCGGGCCGGCCAGGCCGACCACATCTATGTCCACCACGCCCAGCGCGGCAAGGGCATCGCCAAGGCGCTGGTCGACGTGCTGGCGGATCTGGGCACCGAGCGCGGCTGGTCGAAGCTGATGCTCAACGCGCCGCGCAAACCCGACACCGGCATGCGGGTGTTCGAGGCCGTGGCAGAGCCGGCCGACTGGTCGAGCTATGTCCTTTATTTCCGCGGTGACTGAGCCCCGAACCGCGATTTGTGGGGTGAAATACTCTACTTTTACGCGGAGCTATCTAATCGATTTTTCCCGATAAATGGCCTGCTAAGGTTTTGACGCGCCTCGAAACGCGCACTAGAACAGGCGCCATTCGCAGGTGCGAAATGCCCCTTCTCGGGATGTCGCGCCACGCAACGGCAAGGGCGGGCCGGGTTCCGCCAGGGCAGGGAGATCGCGCGACATGGCCGACGCAGGCCTCAATTCGAACCGACCGCTGTCGCCGCATTTGCAGGTGTATCGCCTGATACCGACGATGGCGATGTCCATCATCCACCGCATCACCGGGTCCGCGCTCTATTTCGGCACGGTGCTGGTTGCCTGGTGGCTGATCGCGGCGGCCGCCGGCCCCGACTATTTCAATTTCGTCAATGCCATCTATGGCTCGATCATCGGGCGACTGGTTTTGTTCGGCTACACCTGGGCGCTGATCCACCACATGCTCGGCGGCATTCGCCACCTGATCTGGGATACCGGCGCGATGTTCGACAAGAAGAGCGCGACCGCGATGGCCTGGGCCACGCTCGCCGGCTCGATAACGCTGACGATCCTCGTGTGGATCGTCGGCTACATGGTTCGATAGGAGAAGAAAAAGCATGCGCACGCCGCTCGGCAAGGTCCGCGGTCTGGGTTCCGCCAAGGAAGGCACCGATCATTTCTGGCGCCAGCGCCTGACGGCCATCGCCAACATTCCGCTGATCATCTTCTTCGTCGTCCTGATCATCTCGCTCAACGGCGCCTCGCATTCCGAGGTCGTCGCCACGCTGTCCAACCCGCTGGTGGCGGTGGTGCTCGGCCTCGTCATCCTGTCGGGCTTCATTCACATGCGGCTCGGCATGCAGGTCGTCATCGAGGACTATGTGCATGGCGAGGGCAGCAAGCTGGTGCTGCTCGTGCTCAATACCTTCTTCACGATCGCGGTCGGCGCCGTCGCCATGTTCGCGATCCTGAAACTCGGCTTCGGGGGCTGAACCGATGGCTGCCAAGAAATCCGAAAAGAACGCCGCGCCGACGGCTGGCGAGCGCGCCTACGAGATCGTCGATCACTATCACGATGTGGTGGTGGTGGGCGCCGGCGGCGCCGGGCTGCGCGCCACGCTTGGCATGGCCGAACAGGGCCTCAAGACGGCCTGCGTGACCAAGGTCTTCCCGACCCGCTCGCACACGGTCGCGGCACAGGGCGGCATCGCCGCCTCGTTGAAGAACATGGGTCCCGACTCCTGGCAGTGGCACCTCTACGACACGATCAAGGGTTCCGACTGGCTGGGCGACAATGACGCGATGCAATATCTCGTCATGGAGGCGCCGGCCGCCGTCTATGAACTGGAACATTACGGCGTGCCGTTCTCGCGCACCGAGGACGGGCGCATCTATCAGCGGCCCTTCGGCGGGCACATGCAGAATTTCGGCGACGGCCCGCCGGTGCAGCGCACCTGCGCCGCCGCCGACCGCACCGGCCACGCCATCCTGCACACGCTCTACGGCCAGTCGCTGCGCAACAATGCGGAATTCTACATCGAGTATTTCGCCGTCGACCTGATGATGAGCGATGACGGGCAATGCACCGGCGTCATCGCCTGGAACCTCGACGACGGCACGCTGCACCGCTTCAACGCCAAGATGACGGTGCTGGCGACCGGCGGTTACGGCCGTTCCTATTTCTCTTGCACTTCGGCGCACACCTGCACCGGCGACGGAAACGGCATGGTCGCGCGCGCGGGTCTGCCGCTGCAGGACATGGAGTTCGTGCAGTTCCACCCGACCGGCATCTATGGCGCGGGCTGCCTGATCACCGAGGGTGCGCGCGGCGAGGGCGGCTATCTGGTCAATTCCGAGGGCGAGCGCTTCATGGAGCGCTATGCGCCTTCGGCCAAGGATCTGGCCTCGCGCGACGTCGTCTCGCGCTGCATGACGATGGAAATCCGCGAGGGCCGCGGCGTCGGCCCGAACAAGGACCACATCTTCCTGCATCTCGACCACCTCGACCCGAAGGTGCTTGCCGAGCGGCTTCCCGGCATTTCGGAAAGCGCGAAGATCTTCTCCGGCGTCGACGTGACGCGGCAGCCGATCCCCGTGCTGCCGACGGTCCATTACAATATGGGCGGCATCCCGACAAACTATTGGGGCGAAGTGCTGAACCCGACCAAATCCGATCCGGACCGCGTCGTGCCGGGTCTGATGGCGGTTGGCGAAGCCGGCTGCGCCTCGGTGCATGGCGCCAACCGGCTTGGCTCCAACTCACTGATCGACCTCGTCGTGTTCGGTCGTGCCGCCGCGATCCAGGCCGGCAAGGTGATCGACCGTGATTCCAAGGTTCCCGCGCCCAACGAGGCCGAGACCGACAAGGTGCTGACGCGCTTCGACCGGCTGCGCAATGCCGATGGCGACACGCCGACGGCGCAGCTTCGCGACAAGATGCAGAAGATCATGCAGGAGGACGCGGCGGTGTTCCGCACCGACGAGTCGCTCAAGCAGGGCGTCAAGCGCATCGGTGAGGCCTGGGGCGGGCTCGACGATTTGAAGGTTTCGGACCGCTCGATGATCTGGAATTCCGATCTGGTGGAAACGCTGGAACTGGAAAACCTGATGGCCTGCGCGATCACCACGGTCACCGGCGCGGAAGCGCGCAAGGAAAGCCGCGGTGCACATGCCCGCGAGGACTTCAAGGACCGCGACGACAAGGATTGGCGCAAGCACACGCTGTCCTGGCTCGACACGGTAAAGGGCAAGGTGAAGCTGACCTATCGCCCGGTCCATACCGATCTGATCGCCGACGGCATGCCGATCGAGAAGATCGCGCCGAAGGCAAGGGTGTATTGAGCGAATGACTTTCGGAGAGAAAGTAAATGCATTTATAACCATGCTGTCAGTAATTGCCGCAGCTATTGCTGCCTATTTCGCATACTCCGCTCAACAACATGCGACTGCATTACAGCGCCCACATTTGAGAGTGGATCTCGCGTTGTTCGAAAGCAGATCGGACAATGGAATCAAGCTTCACAATGCCGGTATGACACCTGCTCGAATATTTTCATACGAGTTGGTTGATAATCCAAACGATCCGGAAGTAATGCAAGCCGATCTCGATTTAGAATCCGTTGGTTGGCGAACAGGTCAGCTTGTTCATCATCCAATCAACGGAAGGCTAGCTATTGCTGCTGGACAAAGCCGCCCATTGATTTCGGTAGATAGGAAGATTGGCGAGACAGATATTGCCATCCTTGGCCGGAAGTTCAGCAAAACAAGCCTGCTTTTTTGCTACTGCGATATGGGCGAAGAAGATTGCTGGAAATACAAATGGTCATACATTTCACGCGGTGTTATCGACCGCGATGAGGTGCAGGTGGAGAATTGTCAGTGAGTGTCTTGGCGACTCGCAATTCCGCTCCTCAGGTAGCTGGCTATTCCGGGAAACCCCTGCCGGCGAAGCTCGGGTTCCGGGACGGCATGGATGCTGCCTTCGTCGCGCTGCCGGAGAACCTGTCGGCGCTCGCCGGTTCGGTGGCGTTTGGTCTCGTCGAGCGCTTTTCTCGATGGTCGGGCCTGCGCGGCGCGGACCGCAAATACGATGCGGTGCATGCCTTCACGAAAAGCCGGGCCGAGCTCGAACATGATTTGCCGGCCTTGGAAAAAGCCATCCGGCGCGACGGCATGATCTGGGTGTCCTGGCCGAAGAAGGCTTCGAAGGTAGCCACCGACGTGACCGAGGATGTGGTGCGCGTGACGGCGCTGAAGGGCGACCTCGTGGACGTCAAGGTTGCCGCGGTGGACCACATCTGGTCAGGACTGAAACTGATGATCCGCAAGGAATTGCGGTAGTACGAAACGGAACAGGCAAGATGGTTGAACTGGCGCTGCCGAAGAACTCGAAGATGACGGAAGGCAAGGTCTGGCCGAAGCCGGAAGGCGCGACCAATGTCCGCGAATACCGCATCTATCGCTACAATCCGGATGACGAGGCCAATCCGCGCATCGACACCTATTATGTCGACGAGGACGATTGCGGGCCGATGGTGCTCGACGCGCTCATCTGGATCAAGAACCATGTCGACCCGACGCTGACCTTCCGCCGGTCCTGCCGCGAGGGCATTTGCGGTTCCTGCGCGATGAACATCGACGGGACCAACACGCTGGCCTGCACCAAGGGCGCAGACGAGATCACGGCGGTGGTCAAGATCTACCCGCTGCCGCACATGCCGGTGGTCAAGGACCTCGTGCCGGACCTGACCAATTTCTACGCGCAGCACCGCTCCATCGAGCCCTGGCTGCAGACGGTCTCGCCCGAGCCGCAGACGGAATGGCGCCAGTCGATCGAGGATCGCGAGAAGCTCGACGGCCTCTACGAGTGCATCCTGTGTGCCTGCTGTTCGACGTCGTGCCCGTCCTACTGGTGGAACGGTGACCGTTATCTCGGCCCCGCCGCGCTGTTGCAGGCCGAGCGCTGGATCGTCGATTCGCGCGACGAGGCGACGGGCGAGCGGCTCGACGATCTGGAAGATCCGTTCCGGCTCTATCGCTGCCATACGATCATGAACTGTACCCAGACCTGCCCGAAGGGTCTCAACCCGGCCAAGGCGATCGCCGACATCAAGAAGAAGATGGTCGAACGCCGGATGTGAGCGCGGCGTTCGCCGTTCCGTTCATGATCGGTTTTTCGTTCAGTCCGTCCTCGGGCTTCGCCCTGCGGTCGGACGGGCAATGAACTGCACGTAGAGCTGTCCGAAGGGCCTGAACCCGGCCAAGGCAATCGCCGACATCAAGAAGAAGATGGTCGAGCGGCGGATGCAGGATGCCGGCAGATGGTAGGGCGGAACGCCATGCTCCGCCCTTCTGCCTGGTGCGTTTCAGCTTTAAACGGAATCGAAATGCTCTGCCTCTCGCTTGGGGCTCGAACGCGCATTTCGATGCGTCTGTTTCCGGTAGAATCTGAAGAGCACTAGACGAGCTTTGCCGCCAGCGTCACCTGGATCGCACCCAGCGCCTTCGACACCGGGCATTCCTCCTTGGCCTTGTTTGCCAGTTCGTCGAATTTGGCCTGATCGATGCCGGGTACTTCGGCCTCGAGGGTCAGCGCCGAACCCTTGATGCCCTCGCCGGGCTTCAGGAACACGGCGGCTTCGGCTTCCAGCCGGGTCGCCGGCGTGCCGTTTTCGGCGAGGAAATGCGATAGCTGCATGGCGAAGCAGCCGGCATGCGCGGCGGCGATCAGTTCCTCGGGATTGGTGCCCGACTTGCCGTCCTCATCCTCGAAGCGCATGCGAAAATCATAGGCCTGGTCCTTCAGCGTGCCGCTCTGCGTGGTGAGCCGACCCTTGCCCTGCTGCAGATTGCCTTCCCAGACTGCCGTTGCGTGACGTTTCATGGTTTCCTCCCTGTGGGCTGTGATGCGGATGCCAGGCAAGTATGTGCGCCTGATCGGGGCTGGTTCAAGGGCAGTGCAGTCCAGCGCTCACGCAGGTGTGTAGCGGATTTGGTTGCCGCAAGGTGCATTCGCGCGTTAGCTCCCGAGGCAATGCCGAAAGGAGACTACGGTGAAAAAGCTGCTGACTGCCCTGTTGCTGATGATTCCCGCCTTGCCGGCACAGGCCGCCGAAAAGACGGCGATTTTCGCCGGCGGCTGCTTCTGGTGCGTCGAATCCGACTTCGAGGCAGTGCCGGGCGTTCGGGAAGTCGTGTCGGGCTACACCGGCGGCGAAATGGCCAATCCGACCTACCGCAATCACGGTCAGCATCTGGAGGGCGCGCGCGTCTTCTATGACGACACGAAGGTGAGCTACGCCCAATTGCTGCATGTCTTCTGGCGCTCGATCGACCCGACCGATGATGGCGGCCAGTTCTGCGACCGCGGGCACGCCTACACGACGGCGGTGTTTGTCGCCAATGAGGAAGAGCGCAAACTGGCGGAGGAATCGAAGGCGGAGGCGGCGGAAAAGCTCGGCAAGACGATTGTCACGCCAATCCGCGATGCCGGTGCGTTCACCGATGCGGAAGACTACCATCAGGACTATTACAAGAAGAATCCGGCCCGATACGATTACTACCGTCGTGGATGCGGGCGCGATGCGCGCATCGAAGCGTTATGGGGCGAGGAAGCGCATGACGGCATCGTCATGACGCACTGAAGTCTGGAGGTGTGACCGCAATTCCGGCGCGTTTGCCTCCGCGAAAGCTATCCATTGTTCACAGTCTGACGGCGCTTTCGCCGGCAATTTTTCACTGTCACATCTTTGTCCCGAATCGCCGATAGACGGACTGCGCGGCGGGCAGTTGGCGAGCGGTCGCGCGCCGGATTTCATGCGAGGAGGGTCATGCATATCCGTTCGGTATTGTTCGTGGGTCGCAGAAACGCGGCCCGCTCCGTCATGGCCGAAATCTGCTTCAACGCAGTCGGCCTGCCGTCGTGGCGCGCCTTTTCGGCGGGCTGGCAGCCGGCTGATGAGGTCGATCGCCATGCGCTCAGGGCGCTCGCGGCGGGTGGCTTTCCGGCCGATGCTGTGACCCCGAAGCCCATCGATATCTTCCTGCAGGCCGGCGCGCCACGCGTCGATCTCTGCGTCTTTCTCGATACCGAACTGCCGGACGACATTGCCGGCTATCCGGCAGTGCGCGAATTCTGGCACATCGGCGATCCGAACGAGACGCGCAAGGGGCCGGCCGCCTATCGCGAGGCGCTCGCTACCATCACCGGCCGGATGTCCGACCTGATCCTGTCGGGCCGGCTCGCCGGCGCGGATGAATTTCCGCTGGCGAGCTGATCAACAATACTCTGCGAATGTTTTCAACGCGTAGTATCTGGAACGGAGAACTTCCGGGCACCGAGCTGCGCCTTTGAGGATTTTGCTACCAGACCATGATTGCAGCGGTTGATGAATCCATGTTCGCAAACATTCGTACCCGCAGGATGTACTCATCCCCTGCAATCATTCGCACCGTTATGGTTGCATTGTCATTGGTCCCGCTGTCGTCGCTACCGGCGACGTACTGAGTGGATTTTCCGACACGGCGAAAAAGCACCATCAACAAATCCGCGCATCCAAATACCTTAAACGTATATTCGCGTGTTTCGGCAGGCTTGAAATAGAGGTTGCACTGCTCTGCTGCCTGAAGGTCCAGCTTCTGTGACTGGAACGTATGCAGCGTTATTTCGTCCGATGCGCTGATCGGTGGATAGAATATCCTTACCTGCTCCTTGTCGGTTTCACTCAAGCCGAGTTCAGGTTCCAATCCATCGGCATATTCTGGAGGTTGCAGAATGAGACCTTCCGGGAAGCCGTACTCCATTATGGAATTCGGATCCCAATTCGATCCCTCGACATCTGCCGTTTTGAGCTTGCGTAAAACGTTGTGGTACGTTTTCTCCTTATCCCACTTGTTGGGTTCACCGGCGAAATACGTGTAGACGGCTTCCTCGTCCCAGACGATCCCCGAAAACGGGTTCTGGTGCGCATGGGGAAAACCCAAAGCGTGGCCGATTTCGTGAACGGCCACATCGATGCCGCGCCGGTCATGTTTGAGTTCCCAGCCAATGTTCATCGTTCGCTCGTACTGCCCTGGATAGGAAAGGTTATCCCGTCCGACATACGACCATGAACCACCCGGCATAAAACCAATTCGGATTTCAGCTTCGCTGATCTCCTGGACCTCTTCGAACGTTATCCCTATGCCTACATCGCGCCAGACCTTGAAGGCGTCGCGTACATATTTGACGTTCGAGGCGCTGCCTTTCATGGGCGGCGTATCAAACAAGTAGTACCTCAGATTCGTTCCATTGACCCATTTCTTGTCGATCACCCTTATTAATTCTTCTCTATTTGCCGAAACATCTGCTGTGAATTCCCTTTCAGGAACAACGGGCAATCCACAATAATGATCCAACTCACCAGCAGTGCGGTCGCTACTTTGAAAATCACCCTTTCCAAGCAATGACGAGATTCTTTTTTCGAGTGCAGTTATACGAAAGTTGATTTCTTCCATGCCGACATCATTTGATTTATTCATGATGAAAACCTTTCCCAGTAAACAAACAAGCATTTTGTCATTATAAACAATTTGAGTCAAACAAATGAGAAACGATACTAATACATCTGCATATAGTGCTTGATCGAGTAAATCCAGGAAGCGATGCTGTCGCGCTATGTACGATGACGCCTGGGTGGACGGACTACTCTTCGCTCTCGTCCGCGAGGCCGTTCAGCCGATATTCAGATTTGATTTACCATATGCGACGACAATGCTGCCGCAATGATGGGGCATGGCTTGCCGGCCATGTCTCGTCCGCGCGACCGGAGTTTATGTCATGAATCAATACCGGCCCCTCTACGCCGCCCTTGTCTGCCTGACCGCGATCGGCTTGGTGTCGGGTTGCCAGCGCTCGGTTTCCGCGCTCGATCCGGGCGCGCCGCCCGCGCCGCTTCCTTCCGCGCCGCTCGATCCGGTGCAGTCGCAGTCGCTCGATCCGGTGACGGGACAGCCGCTGCAGCCGAATGGTGGCCAGTTCGGCCAGCCCGGCGACGTCGCATCGCTCGATCCCAATGCGTCGGGCCAGCCGCAATCGCTCGGCGCGCCGCCGGTCGCGGGCGGTCCCGACATTTCGCGCGAAAGCATGACGGGTACCTGGACGGTCGCCTCCGACAATCCGGAGTGCCGGATCATCCTGGCCTTCACCAAATGGTCGGGCGGCTATCGCGCCGCGACGCGCCGGTGCACCACGCAGGAGCTGGGCTCGGTCACGGCCTGGGACGTCAAGGGCAACCAGGTCATTCTGGTCGACGGGACCGGAAATACGGTCGCGACCCTTTACTCCGCCGGTGCCGAGCGCTACGACGGCGCCACCAGCAGCGGCAAGGCCATCCAGTTCACCCGCTAGGACCATCCCGGTCCTGACTTCGCGAGTGCGGCCAAGCCCTGGACATGTCCCGTCAGGGCCGGCCCATGCATTCCAGCCTTCAGACCAAGACGGTCGCCCAGTCCTATCAGGCGCTCATCGAGTCCGGCACGATCGAGTCCGATCCCGCACAGCGCGCGCTGGCCGCAAGGCTCGACGCGCTGCTCGACGCGTTGCGACAGCGCAAGCTGTCGGCCAAGTCGTCTTCGCTCGGCTGGCTGTTCGGGCGCAAGCAGCCCGCCGCGCCGCGCGGGCTTTACATCCATGGCTCGGTCGGGCGCGGCAAGTCGATGCTGATGGATCTGTTCTTCGCGCTGGCGCCCGGCGATAGCAAGCGCCGCGTCCATTTCAACGATTTCATGCTTGACGCGCATGAGCGCATCCATGCCCATCGCAAGGCCTATGAGCGCGGCGAGGTGAAGGAGGCCGATCCGATCGGCCCCGTCGGCAAGGCGCTGGCGGGCGAGGCACAACTCCTGTGCTTCGACGAGTTCGCGGTGACCGACATCGCCGACGCCATGGTGCTGGGCCGGCTGTTCTCGGTCATGTTCGAGGAGCAGGTCACGGTGGTCGCGACTTCCAATGTGGAACCGCGCGACCTTTACCGCGACGGGCTGAACCGTCAGCGCTTCGTGCCCTTCATCGAGATGTTGACCGACAGGCTGGACCTTTTCGAGCTCGATGCGCGGACCGATTTCCGGCTGGAAAAGACGAGCCGCCACCAGGCTTATCTGTCGCCGCTCAACGAGAAGAACGCCGCAGCGATGGCGTCGATCTGGAAGGAGACGGTCGAGGATATGACGGCCGAAGCCGAGATCCTCAAGCTCAGGGGGCGCAAGCTCGAGGTGGAGCGGGCGGCAAGCGGCGATAACGGACGGGCGGCGTGGTTCAACTTCGAGGAGCTCTGCGTGGCGGCGCGCTCGGCGGAAGATTACCTTGCCATCGCGCGTCAGTTCGATACGGTGTTCATCGAGGGTGTGCCGATGATGGATCTTTCCATGCGTAATCAGGCCAAGCGTTTCATACTGCTGATCGACACGCTCTACGATTGCGGCACGGCGACCGTGATCTCGGCTGCGGCCAGCCCGCATGCGCTTTATCATGCATCCACGGGCAACGAGGTGTTCGAATTCCAGCGCACGGCCTCGCGTCTCATCGAAATGCAGTCGCATGAGTATGCCGAGCGGAATGCGGCGCGGTCGGGAACTGCTTCGTGAATGCGGTGACGTGTCAGAAAAATTCTTACTCTTACGTAAGAATTCTGAATTTTAACCGATTGAGAAGACTGCAAAAACTGATCGAAGCTTGTAATAGGACCCTTTTTTGTCTAAAGGGCTGCGTGCAACTGCCGCTGGGGCAGTTTTTATTTGAGATATCACGGAAAGGGATGGGTTCCACATGGCTCGAAACAAGATCGCGCTGATCGGTTCGGGAATGATCGGCGGCACACTCGCGCATCTGGCGGGTCTGAAGGAACTCGGCGACATCGTGATGTTCGACATCGCCGAAGGACTGCCGCAGGGCAAGGCCCTCGATCTGGCGGAATCCTCTCCCATCGACGGTTTCGACTCGCGCCTGTCGGGCACGCAGAGCTACGAAGCCATCCGCGATGCCGATGTGTGCATCGTCACCGCCGGCATCGCCCGCAAGCCGGGCATGAGCCGCGACGACCTTCTCGGCACCAATCTGAAAGTGATGGAACAGGTCGGCGCCGGCATCAAGAAATACGCGCCGGGCGCCTTCGTCATCTGCATCACCAACCCGCTCGACGCGATGGTCTGGGCGCTGCAGAAATTCTCCGGCCTGCCGAAGAACATGGTGGTCGGCATGGCCGGCGTGCTCGACTCTGCGCGTTTCCGCTATTTCCTGGCCGAGGAGTTCAATGTTTCGGTCGAGGACGTGACCGCGTTCGTGCTCGGCGGCCATGGCGACAGCATGGTGCCGCTGGTGCGCTACTCCACGGTTGCCGGCATTCCGCTGCCCGACCTCGTCAAGATGGGCTGGACCAGCAAGTCCAAGATCGACGAGATCGTCGACCGCACCCGCAAGGGCGGCGGTGAGATCGTGGCGCTGCTCAAGACCGGCTCGGCCTATTACGCGCCGGCAGCCTCGGCGATCGCGATGGCCGAGAGCTATCTGAAAGACAAGAAGCGCGTGCTGCCCTGCGCGGCCTCGCTCAAGGGCGAATACGGCATCAAGGATCTCTATGTCGGCGTGCCGACGGTGATCGGCGGCAATGGCGTCGAGCGCATCATCGAGATCGACATGAACCGGACGGAGAAGAAGATGTTCGACAGTTCGGTGGATGCCGTCGTCGAACTCTGCGACGCCTGCAAGGGCATTGCGCCGAACTTGAAATAAGGGCTGACACCGGTCGGCCCGCGTGGCCGGCCCGAAGTGACGGGCGCGGCCGGGTTCCACCCTTCCGCGATCAGGAAGGACAGGCAATGAATATCCATGAGTACCAGGCCAAGCGGCTGCTCCACGGTTATGGCGCACCGGTGGCTTCGGGCGTGGCGGTCTATTCGGCCGATCAGGCCGAGGAATGGGCGGCGAAGCTGCCGGGACCGCTCTATGTGGTCAAGAGCCAGATCCACGCCGGCGGGCGCGGCAAGGGCAAGTTCAAGGAACTGGGCGAGGACTCCAAGGGCGGCGTGCGGCTGGCACATTCGATCGAGGAAGTGGTCGAAAACGTCAAGGAAATGCTCGGCTCCACGCTGGTGACCAAGCAGACCGGCCCGGCCGGCAAGCAGGTCAACCGGCTCTATCTGGAAGACGGCGCCGACATCGAGCGCGAGCTCTATCTCTCCATTCTCGTGGATCGCAGCTCCGGCAAGGCGGCCTTCGTCGTCTCGACCGAGGGCGGCATGGACATCGAGGCGGTGGCCGAGGAAACGCCGGACAAGATCCTGACGCTGGCCATCGACCCGGTAAAGGGCGTGACCAAGGCGAACGCCACCAAGATCTGCGACGCGCTGGAGCTGAAGGGCGATGCCAAGAAGGACGGCCTTGCGCTGTTCCCGATCCTCTACCAGGCGTTCACCGAGAAGGACATGAGCCTTCTGGAGGTCAATCCGCTGATCGTCATGAAGGACGGCCATCTGCGCGTCCTCGACGCCAAGGTTTCCTTCGACAACAATGCGCTGTTCCGTCATCCCGACATCATGGAGCTGCGCGACGAGACCGAAGAAGACCCCAAGGAGATCGAGGCTTCCAAATACGATCTCTCCTATGTGGCGCTCGACGGCAATATCGGCTGCATGGTCAACGGCGCGGGCCTCGCCATGGCGACGATGGACATCGTCAAGCTGTATGGCGCCGAGCCGGCCAACTTCCTCGATGTCGGCGGCGGCGCGTCCAAGGAGAAAGTGGCGGCAGCCTTCAAGATCATCACCGCCGACCCGAACGTTAAAGGCATTCTCGTCAACATCTTCGGCGGCATCATGCGCTGCGACGTCATCGCCGAAGGCGTGGTCGCGGCGGTCAAGGAGGTCGGCCTCGAAGTGCCGCTGGTCGTGCGACTGGAAGGCACCAATGTCGATCTCGGCAAGCAGATCATCAATGAATCCGGCCTCAACGTGATTGCGGCCGACGATCTCGACGACGCGGCACAGAAGATCGTCGCCGCGGTGAAGGAGGGCTGAACCAGTGTCCATTCTCGTCAACAAGGACACGAAAGTCCTCGTACAAGGCCTGACCGGCAAGACCGGCACCTTCCACACCGAACAGGCGCTCGCCTATTTCGGCACCAAGATGGTCGGCGGCATCCACCCGAAGAAGGGCGGAGAGACCTGGACCGCGGAAAACGGCGATGCCAAGGGTACCGAACTGCCGATTTTCGCTTCGGTCGCCGAAGCGAAGAAGGCGACCGGGGCCGATGCTTCCGTCGTCTATGTGCCGCCGGCGGGTGCTGCCGAAGCCATCATCGAGGCGATCGAGGCGGAAATTCCGTTCATCGTCTGCATCACCGAGGGCATTCCGGTGCTCGACATGGTGAAAGTGAAGGCGAAGCTCGACAAGTCGAAGTCGCGCCTGCTCGGACCGAATTGCCCGGGCGTGCTGACACCGGAAGAATGCAAGATCGGCATCATGCCGGGTTCGATATTCAAGGACGGCCATGTCGGCATCGTGTCGCGTTCCGGTACGCTGACCTATGAGGCGGTCTACCAGACCACGCAGGCGGGCCTCGGCCAGTCGACGGCGGTCGGCATCGGCGGCGACCCGGTCAAGGGCACCGAGTTCATCGACATCCTCGAAATGTTCCTGGCCGACGACGATACGCATTCGATCATCATGATCGGCGAGATCGGCGGTTCGGCCGAGGAAGACGCGGCCCAGTTCATCGCCGACGAGGCGAAGAAGGGCCGCTCCAAGCCGATGGCAGGCTTCATCGCCGGTCGCACGGCGCCTCCGGGACGGACCATGGGCCATGCCGGCGCGGTCATTTCCGGCGGCAAGGGCGGCGCGGAAGACAAGATCGAGGCCATGGAAGCGGCCGGCATCAAGGTTTCGGATTCCCCGGCCAAGCTGGGCGAAACGCTGATGGCGGTGCTCAAGGGCTGAGACGACACGACATGGCGGCAACCGGCGAACCATAACGCCGGTGCCGGACGGGGCGGCATCTAGCCGGCCGCAAGGCCGAAGAGGAAACGGCAGGGATCGTGTTGACGCGCGGTCCCGAACCAAGGAGGCGGGTCGACACCCCCGCGAGACGAGCCATGGCGCGTCAGTCTGAAAACGAGGCTTTCGAACTTACTTCCTTCCTCTATGGCGGCAATGCCGGCTATGTCGAGGAACTGCATGCCCGCTATCTCGACAATCCCAATTCGGTCAGTACCGACTGGCAGGAGTTCTTCGCCGGTCTGAAGGACAATGACGAGGACGTCCGGGCCAATGCCCGCGGCGCCTCGTGGAAGCGCGCGAACTGGCCGATCGCGGCCAATGGCGAGATGGTCTCGGCGCTCGATGGCGACTGGGGCGCGATCGAAAAGCATCTCGGCGACAAGGTCAAGCAACGCGCGCAGGGCAAGGGTGTCGAGATCTCGCAGGAAGAGATCAACCGGGCGACGCGCGATTCGGTACGCGCGATCATGATGATCCGCGCGTTTCGCATGCGCGGCCATCTGCACGCCAATCTCGATCCGCTGAACCTCGCCCAGGAAAAGGACGACTTCAACGAGTTGTCGCCGGAGAATTACGGCTTCACCGAAGCCGACATGGATCGGCCGATCTTCATCGACCACGTTCTGGGTCTGGAGACGGCGACTGTCCGCCAGATGCTGGACATCCTGAAGCGGACCTATTGCTCGACGCTGGGCGTCGAGTTCATGCACATCTCCAACCCGACCGAGAAGTCGTGGATCCAGGAGCGCATCGAGGGTCCTGACAAGGGCGTTGCCTTCACCGAGATGGGCAAGAAGGCGATCCTGCAGAAGCTGATCGAGGCGGAAGGCTTCGAACAGTTCATCGACGTCAAGTACAAGGGCACCAAGCGCTTCGGCCTCGACGGCGGAGAATCGCTGATTCCCGCGCTCGAGCAGATCATCAAGCGCGGCGGCAATATGGGGCTGGAGGAGATCGTCTTCGGCATGGCCCATCGCGGCCGCCTCAACGTGCTCAGCCAGGTGATGGGAAAGCCGCACCGGGCGATCTTCCACGAGTTCAAGGGCGGTTCCTACACGCCGGACGATGTCGAGGGTTCGGGCGACGTCAAGTATCATCTGGGCGCCTCGTCGGACCGCGAGTTCGACGGCAACAAGGTGCACCTTTCGCTGACCGCCAACCCTTCTCATCTGGAGATCGTCAATCCGGTGGTGATGGGCAAGGCGCGCGCCAAGCAGGATCTCGGCGCGGAAGTCCACGAAGGCGACATCGTGCCGCTGCGCGAGCGCGTGAAGATCATGCCGCTGCTGCTGCATGGCGATGCCGCGTTCGCCGGCCAGGGTGTGGTCGCCGAATGCCTCGGCCTGTCGGGGCTGCGCGGCCACCGCGTGGCGGGCACGGTGCATTTCATCATCAACAACCAGATCGGTTTCACGACCAACCCGCATTTCTCGCGTTCCTCGCCCTATCCGTCGGACGTGGCGAAGATGATCGAGGCGCCGATCTTCCACGTAAACGGCGACGACCCGGAAGCGGTGGTCTATGCGGCGAAGGTCGCGACCGAATTCCGCATGCTGTTCCACAAGCCGGTCGTCATCGACATGTTCTGCTACCGGCGCTACGGCCACAATGAGGGCGACGAGCCGGCGTTCACGCAGCCGATCATGTATCGGCGCATCCGGTCGCATCCGACGACGCTGCAGATCTACTCCGAGAAGCTGGTCAAGGAAGGCCTCGTCACCGAGGACGAGGTCAACCAGATGAAGGCCGAATGGCGCGAGAATCTGGAGGCGGAATTCGAGTCCGGCCAGAACTATCGCCCGAACAAGGCCGACTGGCTGGACGGGCAGTGGAGCGGCATGAAGGTCGCCGATTCGGCCGACGAACAACGCCGCGGCAAGACCTCGGTGCCGGTCAAGGCGCTGAAGGAGATCGGCAAGAAGCTGACTACCGTGCCGCAGGCTTTCCATATCCACCGCACGATCCAGCGTTTCCTCGACAACCGCCGCACCATGATCGAGACGGGTGAGGGCATCGACTGGGCGATGGGCGAGGCGATGGCGTTCGCGTCGCTGTGCCTCGACGGCCACAAGGTCCGCCTGTCGGGTCAGGACAGCGAGCGCGGCACCTTCTCGCAGCGCCATTCCGTGCTCTACGACCAGGAGACCGAGGAACGCTACATTCCGCTGTCGAACCTGTCGCCGGATCAGGAGCGCTACGAGGTCATCAACTCGATGCTGTCGGAAGAGGCCGTGCTCGGCTTCGAATACGGCTATTCGCTGGCGCGTCCGGACGCGCTGACGCTGTGGGAAGCGCAGTTCGGCGATTTCGCCAATGGCGCGCAGGTCGTGTTCGACCAGTTCATCTCGTCGGGCGAGCGCAAATGGCTCAGAATGTCGGGCCTCGTCTGCCTGCTGCCGCATGGCTATGAGGGCCAGGGCCCGGAGCATTCCTCGGCACGGCTGGAGCGCTGGCTGCAAATGTGCGCCGAGGACAACATGCAGGTCGCCTATTGCACGACGCCGGCCAATTATTTCCACATCCTGCGCCGGCAGATGAAGCGAGACTTCCGCAAGCCGCTGATCCTGATGACGCCGAAATCGCTGCTGCGCCACAAGCGGGCGGTTTCCTCGCTCGCGGAATTCTCCGGCAATTCGACCTTCCACCGGCTGCTGTGGGACGACGCGGAGTATCTCAAGGACCAGAAGATCAAGCTGGTGAAGGACAACAAGATCCGGCGCGTCGTGCTGTGTTCGGGCAAGGTCTATTACGATCTCTACGAGGAGCGCGAGAAGCGCGGGATCGACGACATCTACATCCTGCGCGTCGAGCAGCTCTATCCGTTCCCGGCCAAGGCGCTGATCACCGAATTGTCGCGCTTCAAGAACGCGGAATGGGTCTGGTGCCAGGAAGAGCCCAAGAACATGGGTGCCTGGAGCTTTATCGAGCCCTATCTGGAATGGGTGTTCGCCCATATCAACGCCAAGAACAAGCGCAGCCGCTATGCCGGACGTCCCGCGGCGGCCTCACCGGCCACGGGGCTGATGTCGAAGCATATGGCGCAACTCGACGCATTCATGGAAGACGCACTGGGCGGCTGAGTGCCCGTCCGGACAGAAAAGATTTAGCAAGGAAGATGAACTGACCATGGCTACCGAAATCCGCGTGCCGACCCTTGGCGAATCGGTCACTGAGGCGATGATCGGAAAATGGCTGAAGCAGCCGGGCGAAGCCGTCGCCGTCGACGAGCCGCTGGTCGAACTGGAGACCGACAAGGTCTCCGTCGAGGTGCCGGCGCCCGCCGCAGGCGCGCTCGTCGAACTCCTCGCCCAGGAAGGCGACACCGTCGAAGTGGGTGCGTTGATCGCCCAGTTCGAGGAAGGCGCAGGCGGCGCCAAGAAGGCCGAGGCGCCGAAGGAGGAAGCCTCCAAGAAGGAGGATGCTCCGAAGAAGGAAGAGGCTTCGAAGACGGAAGAGGCCGGGGCCGCGCCGGCCAAGGCATCGGACGGCGACATGCCGCCGGCGCCCTCGGCACAGAAGATGATGGCCGAAAAGGGCGTCGATGCCGGGAGCGTCGAAGGTTCGGGCAAGCGCGGACAGGTGCTCAAGGAAGACGTGATGCGCGCGGTTTCCTCGTCCGCATCCGCGCCGGCACCGAAGGCGGCACGCGCGCCCTTATCCGAGGATGACGCGGTGCGCGAAGAGCGCGTGCGCATGACCAAGTTGCGCCAGACCATCGCGCGGCGGCTGAAGGACGCGCAGAACTCGGCGGCGATGCTGACCACCTTCAACGAGGTGGACATGACGGCCGTCATGGAGATGCGCAAGAAGTACAAGGATCTGTTCGAGAAGAAGCACGACGTGAAGCTGGGCTTCATGGGCTTCTTCACCAAGGCGGTGACGCATGCGCTCACCGACGTTCCGGCGGTCAATGCCGAGATCGACGGTACCGATATCATCTACAAGAACTACGCGCATATCGGCGTCGCTGTCGGTACCGACAAGGGCCTCGTCGTGCCGGTGGTGCGCGATGCCGACCGGATGGGCATTGCCGAGATCGAGAAGGAGATCGGCCGGCTCGGCAAGCTGGCGCGTGACGGCCAGCTCTCGCTCGCCGACATGCAGGGCGGCACCTTCACCATCTCCAATGGCGGCGTCTACGGCTCGCTGATGTCGACGCCGATCCTCAACGCACCGCAGTCGGGCATTCTCGGCATGCACAAGATCCAGGAGCGGCCGATGGTCGTCGGCGGCCAGATCGTGATCCGGCCGATGATGTATCTGGCGCTGAGCTACGATCACCGCATCGTCGACGGCAAGGAAGCGGTGACCTTCCTGGTGCGCATCAAGGAGAGCCTGGAAGACCCCGAACGCCTGGTGCTCGATCTCTAGGACCGAAACGCCATGACGCTTTCCCCGGAATATCTCGTCACCGCGCTGATCGTGGTGCTGATTCCGGGGACCGGCGTCATCTACACGGTTGCCGTCGGACTGGGGCAGGGGCGAGCCGCTTCCATTGCCGCCGCCTTCGGCTGCACGCTCGGCATCGTACCGCATCTGATTGCCTCGGCGCTTGGGCTGGCTGCCTTGCTTCATGCCAGCGCCGTCCTGTTCACCGGGCTCAAATATGCCGGCGCGGCCTATCTGATCTATCTTGCCTGGCAGACGCTCAAGGATCGCGGACCGGTCCGCTTCGACACGATTGCCGAGAAGCGATCGCCGCTTCGGCTGATCAGGACCGGCATCCTGCTCAATGTGCTCAACCCGAAACTGTCGGTCTTTTTCCTGGCCTTCCTGCCGCAATTCGTGTCGGCGGACGGTGAGGGAACGATGGCGCAGATGGCGGAACTGAGCATGGTATTCATGGCGATGACCTTCGTCGTGTTCGTCTTCTATGGCGTGCTTGCCGCGCAGGCCCGCCGCCAGATCCTGCAGAGCAGGCGGGCCATGGCCTGGATCAGGGGCACGAGCGCCGCCGCCTTCGGCCTGCTCGGCGCAAGACTGGCGCTGACCAATGGTTGAGCGCGCGCAGCGGAGACCCTCCCACGCCGTGGTAACGGCGATCCTGATGCTGTTCGCTTGGCTGGCTGTTGCGCTTTTTCATCCGGTTTTCGCCTTCGCCGAGGAGCCGCGTACCGCGCTCGTCATCGGCAATGGTGCCTATTCCTTCGCGCCGCTCGCCAATCCGACCAATGATGCCAACGACGTCACGCAAGCCCTGCGCGACGCCGGCTTCGAGGTCACGTTGCTCGAGGACGCCGATCTGGAGCGCACGCGCATCGCGCTCGCGCGTTTCGGGGAAGAGCTGAAGCGCAAGGGCGGGGTCGGGCTGTTCTTCTTCGCCGGCCATGGCGTGCAGGTCGACGGCGAGAATTACCTGCTGCCGGTCGGAGACGGGATCGAGGCCGCCGACGAACTGGCGCGCGAGACGATCAGCGCGGCGGAGATCGTGGACGTGATGGACGCCGCGCAGAACGCGCTCAACATCGTGATCCTCGATGCCTGCCGCGACAATCCGCTGACCGGCGACACGAAGGGGCTGTCGAGGATCGACACCAGCGCCAGCCTGTTCGTCTCCTATTCAACATCGCCCGGTTCGGTCGCGCTCGACGGGGTCGGGCGCAACAGCCCTTATACCAGGCATCTCACCCAGGCGCTTTCGACGCCGGGGCTCAATCTGGAAGAGACCTTCAAGCGCACGCTGAAGGGCGTGTATCAGGACACGAAGGGGCGGCAACTGCCCTGGCTGTCGTCGTCCTTCTTCGGCGAGTTCGTGTTCCGCGCCGGGCCCGATGGCGGTTCCACCGCCGGCGCGCAGGCCGGTTCGGGCGAGCAGGTCGCGCTGCTGACCCGCCAGTCGGGCACGCCGGAGGAACCGGGTCTCGCCGGAATCTATCGGGCCGAGGGGCGCAATCCGGACGGATCGCGCTATTCCGGCATGGTGGCGCTGACGCAGGACGACGATCGCTTCGGCGTGACATGGTGGATTGGCAAGCAGATATTCCAGGGTACAGGCCAGCTGGCCGGGCGCATGCTTGTGGTCGACTGGGGTGCGCAGCATCCGGTCGTCTATTCATTCGCGGCCGAAGGCCGGCTCGACGGCGAATGGGCCGACGGTTCGGCGAGCGAGAAGCTCTCACCGGTCGCCATCGCCGCGCCGGGCGCGAAACCGAAACCGGGCCGGTATTCCGTGCGCGGGCGCAATCCGAACGGTTCGGGCTATCAGGGCTGGCTGGAGCTCGCCGGCGACGGCGTGACTTACGAGCTGGCCTGGAAAATCGGCCGGGACAGCTATCGCGGCAGGGGCCGGTACGAAAACGGATTGCTGACCGTTGAATGGGGCGGGTCGACGCCGGTCGTCTATGCGCTCGAGGCGGACGGCAGTCTCAGCGGGCTGTGGGACGCGGGCCAGGGTTCGGAGAAGTTGACGCCGGAAGGTTAGGGTGGTGCGCGGGCGGTAGCCAAGGCTTGCCGTTCAGGTATAGTTTCGCGGGTCGCCGATACAGCTGGCGAACGCAAGCGAGGAAGACGGGAAAATGTCCATCGAACTGAAAATGCTGCTGTTCACCGTGGGGCTGTTCTTCATTCAACTGGTCGCGCAGGTCGTGGCGGAGGTCATCCAGCACGGCCTCGGCTACGCGGTCAGCGCGCGGGACGACTGGAAAAACCCGACGGGCGTGGCCGGTCGCATCGAGCGGTCCTATTTCAACCTGCTCGAAACCATGCCAGCCTTCGCCGCGCTGGTGCTGATCGTGCTCTATACCGGCAACGCCAACGAGATGACGGCGCTCGGCGCGCAGGTCTATTTCTGGGGCCGTGTGCTTTATTTCCCGGCCTATATCTCGGGCATTCCCTTTGTGCGCACGCTGATCTGGACGGTGTCGATCATCGGCCTCCTGATGATCTTCTGGGAACTCCTGCAACTGGCGTTCTGAGCGGCACATGTCTTCGCACATGGGGGTCGTGGTGATTACCGGCGGCAGCCGGGGCATCGGTGCGGCGACCGCACTCGCCGCCGCCAGGGACGGCTGGTCGGTCGCGGTCAACTACCGCGCCGACGCGGAAGCCGCCGAAAGAGTGGTCGCCCAGGTGCGCGAGGCGGGCGGCGAGGCCCTTGCCGTCCGTGGCGACATTTCGAATCCCGGTGATGTCGGCCGGCTGTTTGCCGAAGCCGATGCGCTGGGGCCGCTCAAGGGGCTGGTCAACAATGCCGGCATAGTCGGCGACAAGCAGCGCGTGGACGAAATGCCGGTCGAGCGGCTGGAGCGCATGATGCGTGTCAACGTGATCGGGTCCATTCTCACCGCGCAGGAAGCGGTCAGGCGCATGTCGACCAGGCACGGCGGCAAGGGCGGGGTCATCGTCAACATCTCGTCGGTCGCCGCGAGACTGGGCTCGCCCGGCGAATATGTCGACTACGCCGCGTCGAAGGGCGCCATCGACACCTTTACCAGAGGCCTCGCGCTGGAGGTCGTCGAGGAGGGCATTCGCGTCAACGCGGTGCGGCCCGGCATCACCGACACGGAAATTCACGCCTCGGGCGGCCAGCCGGACCGGGTCGCGCGGATCGCGCCGACCATCCCGATGAAGCGCGAAGGCAAGGCCGAAGAGATCGCCGAGGCGGTCGTCTGGCTACTGTCCGGACGATCTTCCTATGTTACCGGCACGGTGGTGGACGTGTCGGGCGGGAGATGAGCAATGGCGTCGTTTGCTTTCCTTGCCATCGTGCCCGGCCTTTCGCCGGAAATGGGTTATCTGGTCCTGTCGGTCGTGCTCCTGCTCGTCCATGTCTCGATCCAGTCCTTCACCTTCAAGGCGCAGGTCGGCAATCGCTACACGGTGGGTGCGCGCGATGAGGGCTTGCCGGCGACGGGAAGTGCCGGTCGCGCCGAGCGCGCGCTCCGCAATTTCATCGAGACCTTCGCCGGTTTTGCCGCGCTGGCGCTCGCCATCGAGGTCACCGGCAAGAACGATGGCTGGTCTTCTTTCGGCGCGGCTGTTTATTTCTGGGCGAGACTTGCGTATCTGCCTGCCTACATGATGGGTGTGGCCTGGGTGCGCACGCTGATCTGGAACGCAAGCATGATCGTTCTGGTCATACTCATCTGGCGCCTGCTGGTCTGAGGCCGGGGCGCGTTCGTGAACTGATAAAGAGGTAACAGGAAAATGTCCGAATCCTACGATGTCGTCGTCATCGGTGGCGGCCCCGGCGGCTATGTGTGCGCGATCAAGGCCGCGCAGCTCGGCCTCAAGACGGCCATCGTCGAAAAGCGCGATACGCTGGGCGGAACCTGCGTCAATGTCGGCTGCATCCCGTCAAAGGCGCTGCTGCACGCTTCCGAGAAATTCGAGGAAGCAGGCCATGGCCTCGAGCAACTGGGTGTGAAGGTCGGCGCGCCGAAACTCGATCTCAAGGCGATGATGGCCCACAAGACCGCCGTGGTGAAGGCCAACACGGACGGGCTGAACTTCCTGATGAAGAAGAACAAGATCGATTATCTGCAGGGCACCGGGACGATCGTCTCGGCCGGCAAGGCCAAGGTCGCCGGCGCGGACGGCAAGGAAAGCGAACTGTCGACCAAGAATATCGTCATCGCGACCGGCTCCGACATCGCCGGCATCCCCGGTGTCGACGTCAAGATCGACGAGAAGGTGATCGTGTCGTCGACGGGCGCGCTGTCGCTCGACAAGGTACCGGGCAAAATGGTGGTCGTGGGAGGCGGCGTGATCGGACTGGAGCTGGGTTCGGTCTGGAGCCGGCTCGGCACCAAAGTCACCGTGGTCGAGTTCCTCGACAAGATTCTCGGCACGATGGATGGCGAAGTTTCGAAACAGGCCCAACGCGTGTTCAAGAAGCAGGGCATGGAATTCCATCTCTCGGCCAAGGTCACCGGCGTCGAGAAATCGGGAAAGGGTGCCAAGGTCACCTTCGAGCCGGTCAAGGGCGGCGACGCGACCGTGCTGGACGCCGATGTCGTGCTGATCTCGACCGGGCGGCGGCCCTATGCCGATGGGCTGGGACTGGAGGAAGCCGGCATCGAGACCGAGCGCGGCAAGGTGAAGACCGACGATCACTGGCGCACCAATGTCGAGGGCATCTACGCCATCGGCGATATCACCGATGGGCCGATGCTGGCGCACAAGGCGGAGGATGAGGGCGTGGCCGTGGCCGAGACGATCGCCGGCCAGGCGGGCCATGTGAATTACGGCGTCATTCCGGGTGTGGTCTACACAAACCCTGAAATCGCTTCGGTCGGCAAGACCGAGGAAGAGCTTAAGGCTGACGGGGTCGAGTATGTCGCCGGCAAGTTCCCGTTCTCGGCGAACGGGCGTGCGCGGGCGATGCTGCAGACGGAAGGCTTCGTCAAGTTCCTGGCCGACAAGAAGACCGACCGCGTGCTCGGCGTGCATATCGTCGGTTTCGGCGCTGGCGAGATGATCCACGAATGCGCGGTGCTGATGGAATTCGGCGGCAGTTCGGAGGATCTGGGCCGGACCTGCCATGCCCATCCGACCATGTCGGAATCGGTGCGCGAAGCGGCGCTTGCTACCTTCGACAAGCCGATCCACATCTGATCGCGGATCACGCCCCGATCATCTCAAGGGTCACGTAAAAGCACCCGGCAGGCGAGAGCTTGCCGGGTTTTTCGCATTTCAGGGCAGG
>JBHIWX010000060.1:0-27204 GCA_041987205.1 Rhizobiaceae bacterium
AACGAGAGCATGACCGACGACGAATTGAACGCGCGGCACGCCGAGAAGATGGCGAAGAAGAAGGCGGCGCGTGACAAAATCATCGCCACCAAGACCATCGAGAAGGGCCTGGTCATCGTCCACACCGGCAAGGGCAAGGGCAAGTCGACGGCGGCCATGGGCCTCGCCGTGCGCGCCATCGGCAACGGCATGAAGGTCGGCGTGGTGCAGTTCGTCAAGGGCAAGTGGGAGACCGGCGAGCGCAAGGTGCTCGAGGCCTTTCCCGACCAGGTGGAATTTGCCACCATGGGGGAGGGGTTCACCTGGGAAACGCAGGACCGCGCCCGCGACATCGCGGCGGCGCGCGGGGCCTGGGAAAAAGCCAAGGCGATGATCGCCGATCCGGAACTCGACATGGTGCTGCTCGACGAACTCAACATCGTGCTGCGCTACGACTATCTGCCGGTCAACGAGATCATCGCGACACTGGAGGGCAAGCCGGAGATGAAGCATGTCATCATCACGGGGCGCAATGCCAAGGACGAGCTGATAGAGTTCGCCGATCTGGTGACCGAGATGGAGATGATCAAGCATCCCTTCCGTGCCGGCGTGAAAGCGCAGGTCGGCGTGGAGTTCTGATATGCCGGCCCTGCCGCAACTGACGCAAAGCTGGCAGTTCTGGGCCCTGCTCGCGGCGGCCTTCGCGGCGCTCACCGCGATTTTCGCCAAGCTCGGCGTGCAGGAAATCGACAGCGACTACGCCACTTTCATCCGCACCGTGGTCGTGCTGGTGCTGCTGGCAGGCATTCTGACCTTCACCGGGAAGTGGACCAGCCCGGCGAACCTGCCGGGCAAGACATGGCTCTTCCTGATCCTGTCGGGCGCAGCGACCGGCGCCTCGTGGTTTGCCTATTTCCGGGCGCTGAAACTGGGCGATGCCGCGCGGGTTGCGCCGCTCGACAAGCTGTCGATCGTGCTGGTTGCGATCTTCGGCGTGATGTTTCTGGGCGAGAAACTGTCGGCCGTGAACTGGGCCGGGATCGTGCTGATCGCGGCCGGTGCGCTGCTGCTCGCGGCGCGCATCTGAAATTCGCTTTCAGGTCTTTTTGGTTTCCGGCTTTTCTTCGCTTTCTTCCGTCTCGACCTCGGCTTTCGGCGGCGCGCCTTCCGGCTGGTCCTTGACCACGTCTTCGGGTGTGGCGCCTTCGCTGAGCGACTTGCCCAGCGTGTCGGCGACGACGGCGCCGCGCTTGCCCATCGGTTTCCCGCCGCCGACGGTCGAATCGACCTGCGTCTGGTGTTCGATCTCGGCGTTCAGTTCGGCGCCCAGAATGACGACCGTGATGGTCAGCCATATCCAGGTCATGAAGCCGATGATCGCGCCGAACGAACCGTAGGTGGCGCTGTAGGCGGCGAAGTTTCCGACATACCAGGTGTAGGTCACCGACAGGATCAGCATCACCACCAGCGCGAAGGCCGAACCGGTGGTAACCCAGCGCCATTTCGCCCGCTTTCGGCTTGGCCCCCAGCGATAAAGTATGGAAAGGCCGAGCGAGAGGAAGACGAACAGGATGCAGAAACTGAGGATGCGGCCGAGCAGTTCGACCCCGCCCTCGAACGGGATGAACGAGGTCAGGATCGGGATCACGACCACGACCGAGACGAACAGGGTCGCGATGATCATCGCGCCCAGCGTGAAGGCGAAGGTGAGCGCGGTGAGCCAGACGAAGGAGCGCTTTTCCTTTTCGCCATAGGCGACGTTCATGGCCTGAAACACCGCCTTGGAGCCGGCGTTGGCGCTCCACATCGCAATCGACAATGAGATGATCAGCGTCAGGCCGAATTCCGAGGCTTCCTGCGAGGTAAGGCGCCGCAATTCGCCGCGAATGATGTCGAGCCCGTTGTCGGGTACGAAGCCCTCCAATGCGGAAAGCTGGTTGGCGAAAACGATCGGGTCGGCGAAGAAGCCGAAGGCGGCGACCAGCGCGGTCAGGCCCGGAAACAGCGCAAGGATCAGGTAATAGGTGCAGCCGGCGGCGACGAGGAGCACACGCTCCTCGTTGAACTTCACATAGACGCGCCAGAGAATGTCCTTCCATCCTCCGGGTGGTATCTGCCCCGGCGCTTTCGCGCTGCGCCCTATCCTTGCCGCGATGGTCTCACCTGTTGGTCCGTTCCAGGGGTCGGCCATGCCGTCATGCGCCGGCCTGGGTGAAGCAAGCGCCCATGACCGGCATGAAAGGTATAACATGCCAGGCCGGAAATGGTTTCATCCGGCCACCGGCATGCCATGGCAAAGTGCCTCTGACTGCTATTCCGGCCCGAAATCCCGGTTCGGCGCGGAAATGTTGAACGTCTCGGCGCCGAGTTGCGGCATGAATATTTCCAGGCAGTTGCCGGGGCCGTCGGTGAACATCCAGGGATGGCCCACGAAGGTGCTGACCGAAAAGCTCTCGCCCGGATTGAGATTGGCGTAGTTCTTGGGCACGCCGTCGAAGCCGATCCACATCACGCCCCGAAAGCCGTCGGTGACGTTGACGAAGGTGACCGAGACCGGCGTGTCGGAATTCTGCGAACGTTGCCCACCCAGGGTTTCGCAGGTCTGCCAGCGCGCGTCGAAGGCCTGGTTGCCGCCCTGCTGCCGGCCGAGGGGCTCGCCCACTCGCACGAAGGAACGGCACAACTGGTTGAACTCGCGCACAGGCCCCGAACTGCCGCGCAAGGGCAGTGGCGCCTGCGCGCCGGTCGGCGATTCAATGGTGATCACAGGCAGGCCGGCGAGCGCCTGCCACAGCGGATCATCGTTGGACAGGTCGATGGCGATGGCGCCCGCGCCGTCGCGCCCCTGCGGATTGGAGACGCCGCCCCGATAGGTGCGGTCGAAGCCATTGCCGAAGAAGCGCAGCGATGCCGGGCTTCCGGAAGGAAGGTTGCCGGTGTTGACGGATACCGCCAGCCGCGCCGTGCCGACGCCCGAATTGGACTGGCAGAAGGCGTAGACGGCGGTGTTGTCGGTTTCCGGTACCGAGAAAGTGAGATAGGCGTGCAACTGGCCGCCATTCGATTCATCGGTAAAGGAGCCCGACTGCCAGACCATGCCCTGCTGTGCGGTGGCGGTCGCAGCCGCCGCGAAAAAAAGGGCGAGAATCGCGCTCGCCCTGACCAGTCCCGAAGTCCAACCCATGGTGGCTCCCCACTTTTTCTATCCGCCCCTTTGGCGAGACTAGAGGGGGGTCTTCCTCGGGGCAAGGCGGATTATGGAGCCCTTCAGGAATTGCCATGGTCGCGTTCCCACAGCTTTCCCTGCGCACCGGGGCTGCTGCGCATTTCAAAGATGCATCAGCACGTTGATCAGCGTTCTGGTCGGGTCGCGGACAAAGAAACGCCTGACGCCCCATGGTTCATCCACGGGGCCGTATTCGGCGGCCAGTCCGGTATCGGCCATTTTGGCAAGAACGGCATCGACATCATCGACCTCGATGGAGATGTCGGGCACCGGCGTCCCGGAGCCGCCCTCGGTCATGACGCTGAGTTGAACGCTCATCTGCCGGTTCGAGCCGAATGTCCTGATCCAGCCCTGGTCCATGAGGAGGTCGAGGCCGAAGATGTCGCAATAGAAACGCCGGGCCTCTTCAAGCTCTGTCGCCGCGATATTCGCAACGATTCTCGTGACGGTCATGGATCGGTTACCCTTCCACCGGCTTGTCGCCGACTTTTGGCCAGAAGGTGCCGAAGTGCCAGAGATTGTCCTCCGGATCGCGGCAGGAGAAATCGCGGCTGCCGTAATCGGTGTCGTAGGGTTCGGATTCGATGGTCGCACCGGATCTCCTGACAGTCTCGTACAGGGCGTCGGCGTCATCGACGGCGACGTAGATCGCATCGGTTCGGCGGTTGTCGAGGTTTCCGACACGCTTGCCGTAATCGTCGTCGCGGTCCTGGCCGAGCATGATCATGGAAGAGCCGAAGGCGAGTTCGGCGTGCTGGACGATCCCGTCGCCACGATAGACTGCATGTTCCGTGAAGCCGAGCACGTCCTTGAGCCAGACGATCATCGCCTCGGCGTCGCGGCAGCGCAGGGTGGGGTAGAGGCGGGGCGCCTCGTATGTTTGTTCGCTGGGCATAACTGGTCTCCAATTGCCGTAGAATGCAGCAATCCTGCCACGAGGCGCGGTGGGTGGCTTGAAGAAATGTTACCGGTGGGACGCTCAGGCGAGGTCGCGCAGCGGGCCGGCGCCCGGTGTCGCCATGCGGCGTGCCCAGGCGGTCGGCGTCTCGCCCGCGAACTCGACGAATTCGCGGATCAGATGCGGCTGATCGGCATAGCCGGCATCAGCCGCGACGGATGCCCAGTCTCCGGCCGAGGGATTCATCGCGAGGGCGCAGGCATGGTTGAAACGGATCATCCGGGCCGCCGTCTTCGGTGCGATGCCGATCTCGCGGGCAAAGCGTTGGACGAAATGCTTGCGGCTCCAGCCGATGTCACCAGCCAGTTCCGTCACGCGCATTTCGCCCCGGCTCGTGGCCAGACGACGCCAGGCATGGTCGATTTCGGGCGAGGGAGGATGGCCGGCGCGGGTGTTGCCGGCACCTTCCCCGAATGCGCGTTCGAGGACAAACGCCTCAGTCAATTCGAAGCGGCGCGTCCAGGACGGCGTTTCGCCGAGCCGCTGGCGCAGGCGTGTGGCCGGTAAGCCGAGAACCGCCTCCATGTCGACCATGGCGGAGGCAAGTTCGGCCACGGTCGGTCCGAAAAAGCGGTAGGCGCCGAGCGGGGTGAAGTCGATCTGGACGCATTCGGCGGCGCCGTCGGATTCGATGAAGACGGGACCGGCGAACAGGCCTGCGGCGAAGCTCGGCTGGCGGTCCGTGGTATCGGGTGCGCGGCCCAGCGCGATGGAAAATGACGAGCCCAGCGAGATGACCAGCGGCACGACGAGGCTTGCCGCCTCGCGCTGGACGAGCGGAACCGACCCCGTCTCGCGATAACCAGCCATGCGGGCGACCAGTCCGGCGGAGGCGGGCGAAGGGGTATGGAATCTCAGTTCGAACGCGTCGTTCATGTTTTGAAACTATGCGTTGTCGGTGACGCTGTCATCCTCCACGGATAACCGCCGTTCCGACAGGCCGAAAGCGGATTGTCAAAACCCGGTCAATACAGCATTGTTCGGGGTGAGGGGACCACGGTACATGGCTACGGGCATTCTTCAATCGATCCGGAAATTCGTCGAGGGCAACCAGTCGGTGCGGCGGGTTGCCGATGACATCGAACTGACCTCGGAACTGATTCTGCTGGTGCGGATGATGTTCGCCGACGGCGAGTTGCGCGAGGAGGAATTCAACAATTTCGCGCGCATCTGCGAAACGGCGTTCGGCATTCCCCATGACGACGTGCCCGAGGTGCTGCGCTACCTCAGGGAGTTCGGCTACGAGACCAAGGCGGTCAACGCTGCCGCGATCTTTTCCGACCTGTCGGTGGCGCGCAAGCGTTCCCTCCTGATCCACATGCTGTCGGTGGCGAAATCCGACAACGAGCTGCACGACCACGAGGCCGAGCTGCTGCGCCGCACGGCGGCGATCCTGGGGCTCACGCCAGCCGACATCGTAGCGCTGCGCGAAGGCTGACTATTCTCATGCGAACACGGTGAAGCGGTCGACGTCAGCCGGCGGGCACGCGGCTGGGATAGACGTCGTAGTGACGGCCCTTCACGGTAACGCGGACCGCCTTCATGGTCATCTCGTCGGAGTCCTTGGCGCGATGGCCGAGCACGGTCACCTCGTCGCCGGGACTTGCAACATTCTCGGTGAAGCCGGCGGCAACGGTGCGTGCGGGCGGTGCCAGGTCGACGTGCCAAATCTCGCCATCGGCATCGACCGAGAGCGTGGCGTGCGGTTCGCCGATGTAGAGCTCCAGGATCGTACCCTCGAGCTTGAAGAAGCCTTCCTCGGTCCAGGACCAGCCATGATGGGCCAGTGCCCTTCGTGCCATGCCCGGGGCGGCGATCAGGAACACACCCGACATCACGCCGCCGAGCAGCATTCTGCGCGTGGTGGCGATGGTTTTGCCTTCATGGGGCATTTCGCTCTCCCTTTGCCGGCGCGGGACGGTTCCGTCCGCGCGCTGTGATTAAAGTTCCATGCCTTTCCAACCCCGAGGCGCTGAAATGGTTCAATTCGCTTCGGATATGTGGATTGTCGCATTCGCGATGGGGAACGCCGTCAAAGCGTTTGACCGAGGAGGGGGCGGTGGCTAGTGTCGCCCCGTGACGATGGCGCCCCGTTTTCGACTGTTCCGGACGTTCCGGGACTGGCGAACAAGGGGCTGAAACCGATTTCGGTGCGGCTGACCCAATCAGGGGGCCAAGTCCGAAGCTGTCCGACGCTGACGGGCCGGTGCAACCGGCTCGTGTGCCTGCATGGATGCGGGCCAGTTTCGTACCGGTCTTCCGTGGGCGACATGCCCGGCGCCAGGAAATGCAAACGCGTCCGGAGAAGGCCATGATCCGCAAGTCCCATCTGTTCGCCACCACCGTTGCCGGTGTGCTGGCCCTCGTGACCTCGCCGCAAATGGCGATGGCGCATCTGGGCCATGTCGGCGAGCTTGCCGGTCACAGCCACTGGCTCGGTCTGGGCGCGCTTGCCGCCGCGGCCGCCGCGATCGCCCTGCTGCCGAAAGGCAGGAAGAAGGACGAGGACGCGGCAGAAGAGGAGACCGCCCAGGAAGCGGGCGAGGCGGCCGGCGACGAGGAAGCCGCCTGATCGATACGGTGCGGAACCGGCCGGCCAAACCACACGACAATCCGGCTTCCATCTGACGAGGCAATGTCATCGACCGCATTGCCGGCCTCATGGAAGCAAAACACAAAAGAAGCGAGATCGCCGTGCGCGACCCATCGACGACTTTTCCTCCCGATACCGGGATCATGATCTGCGGCCATGGCAGCCGCAACCAGAACGCGGCCGACGAGTTCGCCAAGCTGTCGACGGCGATGCGCGCGCGCCATCCCGACGTGCCGGTCGAATACGGTTACCTGGAATTCTGCAATCCGGTAATCCATTCGGGCCTCGACCGGCTGCGTGAAAAGGGCGTGAAGCGCATCCTCGCTGCCCCCGGCATGCTGTTTGCCGCCGGCCACGCCAAGAACGACATTCCTTCCGTGCTCAATGCCTGGGCGGCGAAGCATCCCGACGTCTCGGTCGAGTATGGCCGCGAACTGGGCGTCGATCTGAAAATGCTGCGCGCGGCGGGTGAGCGTGTGGAGCAGGCGTTGGAGAAGGCCGGCGGCGATCTCGCACGCCACGACACGCTGCTGGTCGTGGTCGGGCGGGGCGCCTCGGATCCCGACGCCAATTCCAACGTCGCCAAGATCACCCGCATGCTGTGGGAAGGCATGGGCTTCGGCTGGGCCGAGACCTGCTATTCGGGCGTCACCTTTCCGCTGGTCGAGCCGGGGCTGGAACATGCCGCGAAGCTCGGCTACCGGCGCATCGTCGTCTTCCCCTATTTCCTGTTCACCGGCGTGCTGGTGAAACGCATCTATGCCGGCGTCGATGCGGCAGCGGCACGCCATCCCGACATCGAGTTCATCAAGGCCGACTATCTCAACGATCATCCGCTTGTGCTCGACGTACTGGACGAGCGTCTCGGCGAGATTGTCGAGGGCAGCGCGGTGATGAATTGCCAGATGTGCAAATATCGCGAGCAGGTGCTGGGCTTTGAGGCCGAGGTCGGCGCGGCGCAGGAAAGCCATCACCACCATGTCGAAGGCGTCGGCGGGCGGCCGGAGAACTGTCCCTGCAAGGGCGATTGCGACGGTGCGTGCCGGGACGAGGATTTCTGCAGGGAACACGGCATCGAGTGGACGCCGGTTCACAGTCATGATCATGGGCACAGCCACGATCATGACCATGGCCACGGGCATGATCACCACGATCATCATGGCGAAGGGCATGATCACCATGACCACGACCACGGGCATACCCACGATCACGATCACGAGCATGACCATGGGCACCACCACGCGCCCTATCCCCACGCGGATCATCCTCTCGGGCCGAAATCCATGGAAAAGAAATCCGTGGCGCGGACCTCCGGCAAGGGATGAGCGGCGTCATGGACGCCTATGTGCGCGATCCCGGCGAGATCTACCGGCTCTCCTTCGAGACGATCGAGCGGGAAGTCGATCTGGCGCGCTATTCGCCGGCGATGCGCGCGGTGGCGCTGCGGCTCGTCCATGCCTGTGGCATGACCGACCTTGTCGACAATCTGGTGTTTTCCGAGGGCGCGGCGGAAGCCGGGCGGGCGGCGCTCGCGGCCGGTGCGCCGGTATTCTGCGATGTCGAGATGGTGCTCTCCGGCATTACGCGGTCGCGGCTGCCGGCGAACAATGATCTGATCTGCACGCTGAACGATCCGGGTGCCGCCGAGATCGGCCGAACCGGCGGGACGACGCGTTCGGCGGCGGCGGTGGAGTTGTGGGATGAGCGCCTGCGCGGCGCCGTGGTCGCCATCGGCAATGCGCCGACCGCGCTGTTCCGGCTGCTGGAGCGGCTGGACGAGGGCTGCCCGAAGCCGGCGCTGATCATCGGCATGCCGGTCGGCTTCGTCGGCGCGGCGGAGTCCAAGGCCGAGCTGATTTCCGATTCCCGTGGCGTGCCCTTCATTGCCATTTCGGGCCGGCGCGGCGGCAGCGCGATGGCCGCTGCGGCGGTCAATGGTCTTGGCGGTAATCTGGACGGAAATCTGGAGCGAGGTTCATGAGCGAACAGCCCTGGCTCAGCATTGTCGGCATCGGCGAGGACGGCATGGACGGGCTGTCGGCGAAGGCGCGTGCGCTGGTGGAGGGCGCCGAGGTGATCATCGGTGGCGACCGCCATCACCGGCTTTCGGAGGCGGTCAAGGCGGAGCGTGTTGCATGGCCGTCGCCCTTCGACGCGATGATCGACCGGATCAGGAGCTTTCGCGGCAGGCGGCTGGTTATCCTCGTGACCGGCGACCCGCTCTGGTATTCGGTCGGCGCGCGGATCACCAAATGGATCCCGGCCGACGAGATCGACTTTTATCCGCAACTTTCCGCCTTCCAGTGGGCGTCCTGCCGGCTCGGCTGGTCGCTGCCCGATGTCGAGACATTGACGGTACATGGCCGTCCGGCCGAACAGATCGTGCCGTACTTTTCTCCCGGCGCGAAACTGCTGGTGCTGACGAAAGACCGGACATCACCGGCGACGGTTGCCGGGCTGCTGACTGAACGCGGCTATGGCGGTTCGCGTCTGACGGTGCTGGCGGCCCTTGGCGGGCCGCAGGAGAAGCGCTTTGACGGGACGGCGGACAGCTGGAACGCCGAGGTGCCGGATTTCCATTTGCTGGCGATCGAATGCGTCGCGGGCGAGGGTGCGCGAGTCTTGCCGCGCACGGGCCTACCCGACGATGCCTTCGCCCATGACGGCAACATGACCAAGCAGGCGGTGCGCGCGCTGACGCTGGCGAAGCTGGTGCCGCTGCGTGACCAGATGCTGTGGGATATCGGCTGCGGCTGCGGGTCGGTCGCGGTCGAATGGATGCGCGGTGCGCCGGAAGCCCGCGCCATCGGCATCGAGCCGCGCGTCGACCGGCGCGACCTCGCCATGCGGAATGCGCTGGCGCTCGGCGCACCGAAACTGAAGCTGGTCGAAGGAGAAGCACCGGCTGCGTTGGATGGCCTGCCTGCGCCTGATGCCGTCTTCATCGGCGGCGGATTGTCGCTCGAAACCATCGAACTCTGCCTGAAGGCGTTGAAGCCGTTCGGCCGGCTGGTCGCCAATGGGGTCACACTGGAGGGCGAGGCGGTGCTAGGGCAGGCCCATGCGAACCATGGTGGCGAGCTGACTCGTATCAGCGTTCACAACGCCGCGCCAGTCGGCAACCTCACCGGCTGGAAGCCGGCCATGCCGGTGACGCAATGGAGCCTCGCCAGGGGAGCTTCGCAATGAGCGGAAAGTTGCCCGGAAAGCTTTATGGCATTGGTGTAGGGCCGGGCGATCCGGAACTGCTGACGCTGAAGGCGCATCGTATCCTCACGGCCGCACCCGTCATTGCCTATCCGGCGCCCGATCATGGTCAGGGTGAGGTTGGCGAGAGCTTCGCGCGGTCCATCGTGGCGGCGCATATCCGTCCGCATCAGGTCGAGATCCCCATCGTCATCCCCATGCGCACCGAACGCTTTCCGGCTAAGGAAATCTACGACCGCGCGGCGAGCGAGATCGCCGGCCATCTCTACTCGGGACGCGATGTCTGCGTGCTGTGCGAGGGCGATCCGTTCTTCTACGGCTCCTTCATGTATCTGTTCGAGCGGCTGGCCGACGATCACCCGATCGAGATCGTGCCGGGCGTCTCCTCGCTGATGGCCTCGGCCGCCGCGCTCGGCCGTCCGATTGCGGCGCGCAACGACCGGCTGGTCGTGCTGCCAGCGCCCTTGCCGGACGCGGCGCTGCTTGCGGCATTCGAGGCTAGTGACGCGATTGCGCTGATGAAGGTGGGCAGGCATTTGCCACGTGTGCGCGCGTTGATCGAACAGGCGGGCCTGCTGCCGGTTGCCGGCTATCTGGAACGTGTCGGCCTGCCCAATGAGCGCGTGCTGCCACTGGCGGAATTGCATGAAGATACAGCTCCCTATTTTTCGATGATCCTGATCTACAAGGGGGCGGAAGACTGGATCGCCCGGCGGCCGCTGGAGGCGAGCGCATGAACGATCACACCAAGGGCAGTTTTGGCGATCCGGCAATCGTCGTGCTGGCACCGGGCGAACTGGAATTGGCACGGCGCATCCGGGAAACCGTCGGCGGCACGGTGGAGGTCTATGGCAAGCGCGTTACGGGCGGAGACCAAGCCTTCGATGACGTCGGCGTCCATTTGCGCGAGCGTTTCGGGCATGGGAGGGCTATCGTCGCCATCATGGCGTCCGGCGCGCTGATCCGCCTGCTGGCGCCGCTGCTCGCCGACAAGCGCGACGAACCGCCGGTCATCGCTGTTTCCGCCGATGGTGCGAGCGTCGTGCCGCTGCTTGGCGGACATCATGGTGCGAACAGACTGGCACGCGCGATTGCCGAGACGCTGGGCGCGCATGCGGCGGTGACGACCGCAGGCGATGTCAAATTCGGCGTGGCGCTGGACGAGCCGCCCGCCGGCTGGATACTCGCCAATCCGCAGGATGCGAAGTCCGTCATGGCGGCGCTCAATGGCGGTGCCCGCGCACGGCTGGAGGGCCTTGCGCCCTGGCTCGAGACGGTCAACCTGTCATTCGACCCGGCGGGTGAAGTCCGACTGGTTGCGACCGAACGCGAAGCTAATGCGGGCGCTGACGCGCTGGTCTACCATCCGGCCACGCTCGTGCTCGGCATGGGCTGCGAGCGCGGCGCAGACCCGGCCGAGGCCATCGCGCTGGCCGAACAGGTGCTCGCATCCGGGCACTGGTCGCCCCTTTCGCTCGCCTGCGTCGCCTCGATCGACGTCAAGGCGGACGAGGCGGCGATCCATGCCGTGGCCGAGCATTTCGGCGTGCCGGCGCGGTTCTTCAATGCCGATGTGCTGGAGGCCGAGACACCGCGTCTCGCCAACCCGTCCGACATCGTCTTTGCCGAGGTCGGCTGCCACGGCGTGGCGGAAGGCGCGGCGCTGGCGGCGGTCAGGCAGGCCGGCGAACTCGCCGTCGCCAAGATGAAGTCGCAGCGTGCGACGGCGGCGCTTGGGCGTGCGCCGGAAGCAATCACGAACCTGCCGGGCAGGGCGCGTGGCGTGCTGCATGTCGTCGGCATCGGGCCGGGCAGTCTCGGCTGGCGGTCGCCGGAGGTCACCGCAATGGTCGGCGCATCGACCGATCTCGTCGGCTATTCGCTCTATCTCGACCTGATCGCCGACATCTCCGCCGGCAAGACTCGCCACGACTTTCCGCTGGGCGGCGAAGAGGATCGCGTGCGCCATGCGCTGGAACTGGCGGGCGAGGGCAAGTCCGTCGCACTGGTCTGTTCGGGCGATGCCGGCATCTACGCCATGGCGACGCTGGTGTTCGAACTGATCGAAAAGGGCGGGTTGAGCGATGGCGCCAGGCGCGTCGCTATCGAAGTCGCGCCGGGCATTTCGGCGCTGCAGGCGGCGGCCGCGCGCGCCGGCGCGCCGTTGGGCCATGATTTCTGCACCATCTCGCTGTCCGATCTGCTGACGCCCTGGGAAGACATTCAACGCCGGGTGAAGGCCGCGGCGGAGGGCGATTTCGTCATTGCCTTCTACAATCCGGTTTCGAAGCGGCGACGCACGCAACTGGCTTATGCCCGCGACGTGCTGCTGGCGCATCGTCCGGGTGAAACACCCGTGATCCTGGCGACCAATCTCGGCCGGCCGGGCGAGGCCGTGCGGGTCGTGGCGCTGCGCGATCTCCAGGTCGACGATGTCGACATGCTAACGGTGGTGCTGGTCGGCTCTTCGCAATCGCGCTCAATCACGACAGGCGATGGCCGGATTTGGGTCTATACGCCGAGGGGGTATGAGGCGAAGCGGGAGCAGGTGGCGTGAGGTTCAATATTGGCGCTTCCGGTTTCGGGGCGGGCGTGCGGTACCGTGCAGCGTTCCCTCCCCCTTGTGGGGAGGGATTGAGGGTGGGGGTCGCGAGCAAAGCTCGCCGCCGGATCGTCCCTGTCTCGGATTTCACCCCCACCCGCTCTGCTTCGTCGCTCGACAAGCTCACGACTTGCAATCGCGTGCCTTCCCACAAGGGGGAGGCGGGAGACGCATCATGACCGTCTATTTCATCGGTGCCGGGCCGGGCGCGGCGGACCTCATCACGGTGCGCGGGCTGAGGCTGATCGAACGCTGCCCGGTCTGCCTCTATGCTGGGTCGCTGGTGCCCGAGGAAATCGTCGCCGCCGCACCTGGCGATGCGCTGGTGATGGACACCGCGCCGATGCATCTCGACCAGATCGTTGGAGAGATGGAAAAGGCGCATGCGGCCGGGCAGGACGTGGCACGGGTGCATTCCGGCGATCCGTCGATCTATGGAGCGGTCGCCGAGCAGATGCGCCGGCTCGACGCGCTCGGCATTCCCTATGAGGTGGTGCCCGGCGTTCCGGCCTTCGCCGGCGCGGCTGCGGCGCTCAAGGCCGAGCTCACCCTGCCGGAGATCGCGCAGACGATCATCATCACACGCACCGGCATGAAGGCCTCGTCCATGCCCGAGGGCGAGCAGCTTGAAGTTCTGGGCCGCTCCGGCGCGACACTCGCCATTCATCTGTCGATCCGCAATCTCGACTATGTGCGTCGCGCGCTTGAACCCTATTACGGCGACGACTGCCCGGTGGTGATCGCCTATCGCGCGACCTGGCCGGACGAGCTCTACATTCGCACCACGCTGGAAGGCATGAAGCAGGCGGTGCGCGAGGCCAAGCTGACGCGCACGGCGCTGATCTTCGTCGGCAAGGTATTCGGCGAGGCGGACTATCGCGACAGCGATCTCTATAACGCTGACTATTCCCACGTGCTCCGGAATCGCGGGAAGAAGGTCAGGGCGTAGCGGCGTCTCCGCCAGCGCCGAACCGCTCCGCCGCGGCGAGATATCCGAGAACGGCGCTGCATACGCGGCGCGAGAGGTTGTCGCTTCGCGGCTCGCCGGCCAGCGCAGCCGTGTCGACCATGCCTTTCACGATGGCAATGGTATCACGCGCCACCGTCGCAGGGTCCGGGTAACCGCGCGTTTCGAACAGTTGTTGAAGCGGGTCCGCGATCATGGCGTCCACGCCGTCGGGGTTCGCAATGACCGGGATGAGAATTTCCACCTGTTCGAGAGTCAGCGACAGGCGAGGCCGCGCGAATTGGTAATCGAGGACGGCCTCCACGACCGCCTGCGTCACTTCCGTGATCGGGCGCGCCGACGTGGTGGTGATTGCCGCCTCAATCGCTTCGGCGCGCTTGCGGCTTTCGCGCAGGATCAGTTCGGCTAGGATCGCGGCCTTTGAGGGGAAGTACTGGTACAGCGAACCGATGCTGACGCCGGCACGCCTGGCCACGGAATTGGTGTTCACGGCTTCGATGCCACCCTCCTCGAGAATGCGAGCCGAAGCTTCGACAATCGCCGCCATGGTTGCCCTGGAGCGGGATTGTTTCGGTGCTTTTCTTGGAGTTGTCGTGCCGGTCATGGAGTCTCCGGAATGCGAGTAGCCAATGTGAGCAAATATTCACATTTTATGCCTGGAAACTCAAACCGGAGATCGACGATGAAGATGACAGTTTTCCTCTTGCTACGAGCGTTGCCGGCCTGGCTGGCGCTTGATCGCGAGGCGCGTGACGCAATCGCCGGGCAAGCCCTGGAAGAAGCACTGGCAGACGGCAAGGTTTCGATGCGCTTCTTCGACGCGGAAGCCTTCAGCGGCGCGTGTTCCGACGTCGCAATGTTCGAGGCCGACGATCCCGGACAATGGTATTTCGCCTTCGAGCGCCTGCGCGACAGCGCGTTGTTCGCCACGCCCTATTTCGAGGTGATCAACATTATCCCGGCCTATGAGGATGGGCACCGCCAATTCGAGGCCTCCCTGAAATCGACCTGATTTCATGGCCTGCGATAAAGAAGATCGCGCGGCAGTTTGGAAGCGGGGCTCAGTCTTCGCCCCAGCCAGCGATCACGGCGTCGGCCTCGAGTTCGACCAGCCATTCCGGGTTCACGAAGCGGTCGATCGCCATGATCGTGTCGACCGGGCGGGCATCGCGGAAATATTCCTTGCGAACGTCGATGGCCTTCTTCCAGTCGTCGATGTTCGTGAGGATCACGCGGGTGCGCACGACATCGTGCAGGCCGGAGCCCGCCTGTTCCAGTGCCGCCTTGATGATCTCGATGCACTGGCGGGTCTGGGCCGCGACGTCGCCTACGCCGACCGTCTTGCCGTCCGGTCCGACCGGCGCGGTGCCGCCGACGGAGATGAACGGGCCGACCCGCACCGCGCGGCTGAAGCCGACAATAGCTTCCATGGGATTGCCGTTGGAAATGAGTTCGCGGTCGAATGGCATGCGGTCTTCCTCCATGTGAATTTGTCGGCGGTTTGTTCAACCGACCGTATCGGAAGCCCCACATTCTTCAGTTCGCTGTCGTCTCGCCCCTGCTTGCTATCGCCTCGGTCGCTTCACCCAGGCCGGCACCATGAAGGCGATGCAGGCGACCAGAAACAGCATGCTGGCGATCAGCGAGATTATGTCACCGGATCGCGCGGACGCCACGACAAAAAAGATGGCTGAGGCCACAAACAGAAGCCAGCCGGCGAAGCTCCAGCGCCAGGCGGTCTTTTCCCTCATCGTCCCACCATCACGACGGTGATCCCCAAGTCGCGCGCGGCCTCGATCTTGGCGTAGGAAGCTTCGCCGCCCGAATTGCGGCAGACGATGTGGCTGATCGCGTGCCCGGCCAGCAGTGCCTCCTCCTGCGTGACCGTGCCCGGTCTGCCGAGCACCAGTTCGTGGTCGGGCAGGGGCAGCGGTGCAGCCGGCGGGTCGACCATGCGAACCACGAAATGCACGTCGCCACGTTCAGCGAAGATGGCGATGTGCTGCGAGCCCAGCGCCAGCAATACACGCGCGCCGGCGGGCAGGGCGTCACGGGCTTCGTCCAGCGATGCCACCTCGATCCAGTCGTCGCCGGGTTGCCTTTCCCATGGCGGGCGCGTGAGGGTTTCGAGCGGCACGCCGGCAAGCCTCGAGGCTTTGATGGCGTTTTCGGAGATGCGTCTGGCAAAGGGATGGGTGGCGTCGATCAGCCGCGTTACGCCCTCGGCGCGCAGATATTCAGCCAGGCCTTCCGCGCCGCCGAAGCCGCCGATCCGGGTCTCGCCGGCGAGCGGGGCGGGCTCGCGCGTGCGGCCGGCAAGCGAGGTGACGATGCGCCAGTCCGGGTGCTGCGTAACGAGGCGCGCCGCGAGTTCCATCGCCTCTTTCGTGCCGCCCAGAATGAGGACGGTCTCGCTCATGTTTCGGTGCCCGTGGCAAAGCCCGGTTCGGCCGCGCGGGCGAGGATTTCGCCGTTGCGCGAGACGATGATGCATTCGAGCGCGACCGGTGCATCGCGCTTTACGTTACGGCAGGTTAGCAGGGCTTCTTCAACCACGTGGCGTGGCAGGTCGATGCCTGTTCCTCGAGTCAATTCAAGGGCTTCGAGTGCGGTGTTGCAGGATTGAATCCGCTGGCTCAGACTTTGATTCAAGTCCGGGTCCGGGCCGGACACCTGCCTCGCCAGCCAGTCCATGTCGACCTGGCTGCGGCCGGAATGCAGGTCCAGCGCACCCTGTGCCAGCTTGGTCATCTTGGCGAAACCGCCGGCGATGGTGACGTTGCTTATAGGGTGATCTCGTAAATATTTTAACAAGGCGCCGGCGAAATCGCCCATGTCGAGCAGGGCGCATTCGGGGAAATCGTAGAGCGCGCGCGCGGCCGCTTCCGAGGTCGAGCCGGTCGCACCGAGTGCGTGAGTCACGCCGGTGGCGCGGCAGACGTCGACGCCGCGATGGATCGAATGGATCCATGCCGAGCAGGAGAAAGGATGGACCACGCCGGTCGTGCCGAGGATGGAGATGCCACCGATGATGCCGAGGCGCGGGTTCCAGGTGTGGCGGGCGAGTTCTTCGCCGTCGGGCACCGATATCTCGATCGTCACATCGGCCGGGCGGCCATGGGCCGCGCACAGTTCCTCCACGACCTCGCGCATCATGGCGCGCGGCACCGGGTTGATCGCCGGTTCGCCGACGCCGATGGGCAGGCCTGGCTTCGTGACGGTGCCGACGCCCTGGCCGGCCTTGAAGACCATGCCGGAAGCGGGCGGCCCAAAGCGCACGGTCGAGCGGATCCTGGCGAGATGGGTAACATCGGGATCGTCGCCGGCATCCTTGACGATCGCGGCGCTGGCAAAGCCTTCTCCCAATTCCTCCTGCGCCAGCGCGAAGGCCGGCGTCTCGCCCTTCGGCAGACGAATCGTGACCGGGTCGGGGAAAACACCGGTCAGAAGCGCGGTCAGCGCAGCCTTGGTCGCGGCGGTAGCGCAGGCGCCCGTTGTCCAGCCGCGCCGCAGCGGTCCGGAAGGTTTTTCCTTCCTTTCGCCGTCCCGTGGTTTATTCATGCTGTTCGACTTCGCCATAAACGTCTTATAGGCGGCGCGATTGCGCGCGCAAATACGGGCCGGTTATGGTCGTGTGCACGACAGAGACAATGTGCGCGAGAAAGACAGGAGCAGCCCACTTGGCTGGTGCGATCGCAGGACATATCGCCGGACACTTTGCAGGACCGGCTTTCGAGCCGGGCACGGTGTGGCTGGTGGGCGCGGGACCGGGTGATCCGGGCTTGCTGACCCTGCACGCCCTGCACGCCCTCCACCAGGCTGACGTCATCGTGCACGATGCGCTGGTCGGCGAGGACATCCTGTCGATGGCGCGCCACGGCGCCGAACTGAAATATGCCGGCAAGCGTGGCGGCAAGCCTTCGCCCAGCCAGCGCGACATTTCGCTGACGCTGGTCGACCTCGCCCGCCAGGGCAAGCGCGTGCTGCGGCTGAAGGGCGGCGACCCGTTCGTCTTCGGGCGCGGCGGCGAAGAAGCACTGACGCTGGTTGCACATGGTGTGCCGTTCCGCATCGTGCCGGGCATTTCGGCCGGGCTGGGCGGGCTCGCCTATGCCGGCATTCCGCTTACCCACCGGGGCATCAACCAGGCGGTGGCATTCCTGACAGGGCACGATGCCAGCGGGCAGGTGCCGGACGCCGAGGACTGGAAGGCGCTGGCGCAGGGCTCGCCCGTGCTCGTCATCTACATGGCGATGAAGCACTGGGCGCTGATCCGCGAGCGGCTGATCGCGGCCGGGCGCGGCGCCGACGAACCGGTCGCCTTCATCCGCAATGCGACGCTGCCGGATCAGGAGGTTCTGGAGACGACGCTGGCGACCTCGCTCGCCGATCTCGAGCGCTCCGGGCTGGAGCCACCGGCCATCGTCGTCGTCGGTCGTGCGGTGTCGATGCGTGCCGGGCTCGACTGGCTGGGTGCGCTGGAAGGCCGCGAACTCGATCCCGACCCGCTCGACGACAGGGGGCATGGCGAGCGCGGCAAGCGGGAAACCGGATGACCACGCCTGCCAACGGGCTTCTGATTGCCGCGCCGCATTCGGGCAGCGGCAAGACGGTGGTTACGCTCGCACTGCTGCGCGCGCTTTCTGAAAAGGGCGTCGACATCGCTGCCGCCAAGGCCGGGCCGGACTATATCGATCCGGCCTTTCATGCTCTCGTGATCGATAGGCAAAATCAGAGCAAACCATCCGTCAATCTCGACCCGTGGGCGATGGCGCCGGCGCGCCTGCTAACGCTTGCCGGCGGGCAGGGCGGCACGCATCTGCTGGTCGAGGCGATGATGGGCCTGTTCGACGGCGCGGCGGACGGGACCGGCAGCGCGGCCGATCTTGCGGAGACGCTCGGCCTGCCGGTCGTGCTTGTCGTCGACGCGGCAAAACAGTCGCATTCGGTCGCGGCGCTGGTGCGCGGCTTTCGTGACCATCGTCCTGGTTTGCGATTTGCGGGCGTTATCCTCAATCGGGTCGGCAGTGCGCGCCACGAGGCGATGCTACGCGCTGCGCTGGGCGGGATCGGCGTGCCGGTGTTCGGTGCGGTGCCGCGCGTTCCGGAACTTTCCCTGCCGGAGCGCCATCTCGGGCTGGTGCAGGCCGGCGAACACGCCGACATGGAAGCCTTTATCGCCGGTGCGGCGAAGATCGTCGGGGAGGCGGTCGATCTCGACGCGCTGCTCGCCGCCTTTGGGCCGGTGAAAACGGGTGGCGAAGCGGGCGGGCTGCCGCCCCCAGGTTTGAGCCCTCTGGGTCAGCGCATTGCGATCGCGCGCGACGACGCCTTTTCCTTCCTCTATCCGCACATGTTGGCGGACTGGCGCCGCGCGGGTGCGGAACTTGCCTTGTTCTCGCCGCTGGCCGACGAAGCGCCTGACGCGGATGCCGACGCGGTCTTTCTGCCGGGCGGGTATCCGGAGCTGCATGGCGGCCGGCTCGCCGGCAATGACAATTTTCTTGCCGGGCTCCGGCAGGCGGCGGCGCACGGCGCGACGGTCTATGGGGAATGCGGCGGCTACATGGTGCTGGGCGAAGGCATCGAGGACGCCGAGGGCCGTCGCCATGCCATGGCGGGCCTGTTGCGGCTGGAAACCAGTTTCGCGAAGCGCCGGCTGCATCTGGGCTATCGGCGGCTCGAAGCGGGACCGGATTTCGTTTTGGGCAGCAAGCTGACCGCGCACGAGTTTCACTATTCCGTGGCGCTCAAGGAGGAGGGCGAACCGCTCTTTCATGCACTTGACGCGCTGGGCGAAGACCTTGGTGCCGCTGGGCTGCGGGCCGGTGCCGTCATGGGCTCCTACATGCATGTGATCGATCGGAGCGAGACGTGATCGGCCAAGGCATTGAGCACGACATCGAATATGGCATCGAACATGGGGGCGCGCTCGATCGCGCGATGGCACGGCATGGCGGACGCCGCGAAGACTGGCTCGATCTTTCGACGGGCATCAACCCGGTGCCCTATCCGCTGCCCGCAATCGAACCCGAGGCGTGGCATCGCCTGCCGGATCGCGATGCCGAGGCGCGGCTGATCGCAGCGGCGCGGCGGTTCTATGGTGTGCCGGACGGGCTGGAGATCGTCGCCGCGCCGGGCACGCAGGCGCTGATCCAGCTTTTGCCACGCCTTCTGCCGGGGAAGACGGCGACGGTGATTGCCGGCGAACATGGCACTTATGGGGAGCACGCCCATTGCTGCGCGGCTGCGGGGCGCAAGCTTCGCGTTGCCGCATCGCCGAACGCGGTGGCGGAGGGCGAGACGTTGGCGATCCTCGTCCGACCCAACAATCCCGACGGGCATGTCTGGCCGCGCGGGGCGCTGACCGGTCTGGCCGGCAGGCTGCGCGAAGGCGTGGTGATCGTCGATGAGGCGTTCTGCGATACCGCGCCGGAAGCGAGCATGGTCGCGGCGGCGACGGACAATCTCGTCGTGATCAAATCCTTCGGCAAGTTCTTCGGCCTCGCCGGCCTTCGGCTCGGCTTCGCGATATGCGCTCCGGAGATGGCGGGGAGCCTCCGCGAACGGCTTGGACCTTGGGCCGTGTCGGGGCCGGCGCTTGCTGTTGGCGCGGCGGCGCTGGCGGACGAGGTGTGGATCGCGGCGACGCGTAGTCGCCTCGAAACTGATTCCGCGAAGCTGGCGAAGTTACTGGAAATGAATCGGTTTCCGGTGGTGGGTAGTAACGGGCTGTTCGTGCTGGCGAGGCATGCGCAGGCTTCGGCGATCGCCGAGGCTCTGGCGGAGCGGCACATTCTGGTGCGCGCCTTTTCCGACCGGCCGACCCTGTTGCGTTTCGGCCTGTGCGGCGATGATGCCGAACTGGAAAGGCTCGGTAAGGCGCTGGGGGAGGTTGCCTGGTGATGTGCGATTCCTTCCGCGACCTTCATATCTCGACAATGTTCATGCCCCTCATCCACCCCTGCGGGGCACCTTCTCCCCATGAATTGGGGGGAAGGGCTGGAGCCCGTTGGCTGCTTCGGCAACCCTTCCCCATGAAGGGAGAGAGGGACTGCGCGGCCGCCGGGTGAGGGGCGTGTGCAAAAACGGGGAGCGTTCATTCTACTATCATCGACGGACTTGATCCGACGATCCATTCCGTTTTGCCTGTGCTCGCTCGGATATTGCCGTTTTTCGCTCCTGGTCGTAACGGAATGGGTCCTCGGGTCTCGGCTTCGCCGGCCCGAGGATGACGAGAGAGAAGGTTGCCGCCGGATCGTTTAGTCGGCAGACAGAGATTCCATGATCGAAACCCATCTTATCATCCTGTTGGTCGCGCTGGTGGTCGACTGGTTCGTTGGCGAACCCGAGGCGCTATGGCGCAGGGTCGGCCATCCGGTCGCCTGGATCGGCTGGCTGATCGATCGGCTTGACACCACGCTGAACCGAGAGGCCGACAGCGCGGCAGTGCGCGGGCGCAATGGTGCTCTGGCCTGGGCGATCCTTGTCGCCGTCGCCTTGGTCGCGGCGTGGGCGGCCAGCTTCGTGCTCTCTTTGCTCGGGCCGCTCGGCTGGCTGATCGAGATCGGCATTGTGTCGGTCTTCCTGGCGCAGAAGAGCCTCAAGGATCATGTCGCGGCGGTGATGCATGGCTTGCGAGCGGACGGGCTGGAAGGCGGACGGCGGGAGGTCGCGAAGATCGTCGGACGCGATCCCGAATTGCTGGACCGGGCGGGGGTCAGCCGTGCGGCGATCGAGAGCCTAGCCGAGAATTTCTCCGATGGCGTGGTGGCGCCCGCCTTCTGGTATGCCGTGTTCGGCCTGCCGGGGCTGGTCGTTTACAAGGCGATCAACACCGCCGACTCCATGATCGGGCACAAATCGGAGCGCCATCTGGCGTTCGGCCGGGTGGCGGCGCAGGCCGACGATCTGGCGAACTGGCTTCCGGCGCGCCTCTCCGCAGCCATTGTCGCGGTCGGTGCCTGGGTGCTGTCGGGTTCGGCAGCGGCGCGCTCTGCGCTTTCGGTGGCGCGTCGCGATGCAGGCTTGCACCGCTCGCCGAATGCCGGCTGGCCGGAGGCGGCGTTTGCCGGCGCGCTCGGCATCGCGCTCGGCGGGCCGCGCGTCTATGCCAGCGAGACGGTGGCGCAGGCCTGGCTCAACGCCGCCGGGCGCTCGGCGCTCGATGCGGGCGATCTGGACCGCGCGCTCGGTCTCTTCGCACGCAGTTGCTTCGCGCTGTGGGGCGCCGTCGTACTGGCGCTGATCGTCTTCTGACGTAGCGGCTTAGCCCGGCGGGTGGAGTTCGATCGGCTCGGCATAGGGCGGGGTCGCCGCAAAGACCTCGCGGAAGGTCAGGCCGTGCCACGCCATCTGCACGGCGCGGATCGGCCCGGCATGGCAGACGATCGCCGTTTCGCCCGATGCTTCAAGGGTGAGCCCGATATCGGACAGGGCGTCCATGACTCGGGCCTGAAGATCGCGGAACGATTCGCCGCCGGGCGTCGGCAGGTTTTCGGGATCGACAAGCCACGGTTCGGAGTGCTCGCGCGGAATGTCGCGCCATAACAGCCCTTCCCATTCGCCCATGTTCATTTCCCAGAGTCGTTCGTCGAAAGCCGGCTCGACGCCGTCACGACCGGCCAGCGCCATGGCGAGCTTACGGCAACGCAGCGCCGGGCTCGCGATCAGGCGGGCGATTCTCGGGGTGCGTTCGAGCGCACGTTCGATCTGGGCGTGGCCTTCCTCGGCGATGTCGAGATCGAGCCGGCCGTAGCAGGTGCCGGGTTCGACGCCGGGCGATGGGTGGCGAAGGAAGATCATGCCGGTCTCACACGGACCAGAGCGCGGCGAGCGCGATCATGGCGGCGATCTCGGCGGCCTGCTGCATGGCGCCGAGCACGTCGCCGGTATAGCCCCCGATGCGCCGCTCCATCGCCATGAGAACAAGCGTGGCGGCGGCGAAGCCGGCGAGCCATGCGAGCATGCCGGCAAAGCCGCCCAGCAGGATGGCGATGACGAGCGCGATGCCGGCGGCGACAAGGCCCTCCTGCGTCGAGATGCCGGCTGCTACGAGGCTGCCCGTGCCTTCGCGCCTTGCATAGGTGGAAAACCGCAGGGCGATGGCAATCGTGGCGCGGGACAAGGCGTGGGCGATGATCAGCGCCAGCGCACCGGCGGAGAGCGGCATGGCAGCGAGGGCTGCCCAGCGCAGGCCGATGGAGAGCACGATGGCGGCGACGCCATAGCTGCCGGTCCGGCTGTCGCGCATGATGTCGAGGATGGTCTCGCGCTCGCGGCCGCCGAGCCCGTCGGCGCAATCGGCCAGGCCGTCCTCATGCAGGGCGCCGGTCAGCGCCATGCCGGCGGTAAGCGTCAGCCCGGCCGCAACGGTCGCGGGCATCAGGCTGTCTGTGATGGTCCAGACGAGCGCGACGGCAAGGCCGATCGCCAGTCCGGCCAGCGGAAAGACGGTAACGGCGCGGTCGAGACCGGATTCATGATCTGCATGGCGCGCGACGGCGGCAGGCATGGGCAGTGCGATGAAGAACTGCAATGCCGCCAGAAACCTGCCCGTCATGCGCCCGATATCGTCCATCGCGCCGCCTCAGGCCTTGCCCGAAACGCCGGCGCTCTCGAAGGTCGCCATTTCCGCCAGCATGGCGCAGGCATTGCGCAGCAGCGGGAAGGCGAGCAGTGCGCCGGTGCCCTCGCCCAGTCTCAGGTCGAGGTCGATCAGCGGTTCGGCGCCGAGTGCTTCGAGGATCAGGCGGTGGCCGGGTTCCTTGGAACGATGGGCGAAGACGGCATAGGGCAAGGCGTCCGGCCGTGCGCGCAAGGCGCACAAAGCGGCGGCGGAAGCAATGAAGCCGTCGACCAGCACGATGGCGCGGGCCGAGGCTGCGCCGATCAGTGCGCCGGCCATCATGGCGATCTCCAGCCCGCCAAAGACCGACAGCGCCTCGACGGGAGAAAGACGGCCGGGTCTGCGCATGGCAATGCGGCCGAGGATCTCGGCCTTGCGGCTGACGCCAGCTTCGTCGAGCCCGGCGCCGGGGCCGGTGAGCGGGCCGAGATCGATGCCGTCAACGGCATGCGCCAGCAGCGCCGCGGAGGCGGTGTTACCGATGCCCATTTCGCCCAATGCGATGACGCGGGCGCCCGAGGCCACGGCATCGACGGCGCATTTCGCGCCGAAGGCGAGCGCCGCTTCAGTCTCCGCCATGGTCAGCGCGTCCTCGACGAGTGCGTTGCGCGTGCCCTTGCGGATGCCGGCGCAGACGAGATCCGGATGGCCGGCCAGAGTATCGGGAAGATCACCGGCAATGCCGGCATCGACGATGGTGATGGCGATTTCGTTGGTGCGGGCGAAGACATTCGCCGCAGCGCCGCCGGTCAGGAAATTGGCGACCATCTGCGTGGTGACCTCGCTCGGCCATGCCGAGACGCCCTCGGCGACCATGCCGTGGTCGCCCGCAAAGAGCAGCAGGCGGGCGGGATCGGCGGCCGGTGACGTCGTGTTCTGCGCGCCTGCCATCTGCAGCGCCAGCGCCTCGATGCGGCCGAGCGAGCCCGGCGGTTTGGTCTTGATGTCGATGGCGTGGCGCACCGTATCCGCGAGCGCGGCATCGAAGGGGGCGATGGCAAGCGTATCGAGCAAAAGGCTTCTCCGCGGCAAGGCGTGGTGTTCAGGGTGCCTTGCTAGCAAGCGGTCCCGCCCGGGGCCAGCGGCAAATGCGACGCGGGCAGACGGATGGTGGCGGCGGGAGGACGCGCCGGGGCACAAAAAAACCCGCCGGCGCGGGCCGGCGGGTTCGCTTGTTGGCATCTTTCGCCTGTTACCGGACGATGCGCAGCTCGGAGATCTGGCTGGCGATCGCCTCCATCGCGGCATCGAGCTGCGAGGCGGAGACATCGAAATAGAAGGTGCCGCTCGACATCACCAGCCGGTTGTTGACCGTGCCGGAACCGGCGCAGGTCTCCAGCATCTCCTTGACCGAGGAGCCGTTGCTGACATCGAAGGCGATGGTGAAGATGGTTACGCCGGCAGCCTTGGCATTGTTGCAGGTCTGCAGGGTGTGGGCGTTCATCTTCTTCTCGTAGGTGTTCATGTAGGTGCCGGCATAGGGCGTGCCGGCGAGGTCCGCCGAAGAAAGGCCTTCGTCCATGCGGCCCTGCTTGTCGTAGCCCCAGGCGCCATAGGTGGAGCCGTTCGGCGTCGAGTTGGAGTAATAGGTGTTGTTGCCGTCGGTGAGGACGATCATGTATTTGCGGTTCTTCTCGTCGGTGGCGTCGCGCCCGCCGGTGAAGGGCATGGAGGGCGACAGCGTGCGCCAGCCCCAGGCAATACCCTGCTGGATATTGGTCGAGCCCTTGGCCTTCATCTTGTCGATCTCGTTCTTGATGGTCGACTTGCTGGTCGTCAGCTTGGTGATCGGCCGCATGTAGCAGCCGTAATTGGGCCCGAAATCCTCACCGTCATTGTCGCCGAAGTAATAGTCGTCATCGAGCGCAGCGGCCTGGTAGCGCCAGACCCAGTCCTGCCGCAGGTTCTGGTCCGACTGGATCACACCCTTGTTGTAGGGCGAGCCGAACGGATCGGTGTAGTAGAGCTGTTCGAGCTGGGTCGTGTTGGTCGTTCTGGGCATCATCCAGTCGTACAGGTAGTCGTTCGGGTAGTTGTACCAGTCATTGGAATGATTGGTGGAGCTCCCTCCGCCGCCCCAGCCCCAGCCCCAGCCGCCGCTGGATTTGTAGGCGTATTTCGAATAGGGCTCCGCCGGCGAGAAGAAGGGAACGAACAGCTTGTCGCGGTCGCTCTTGCTGGAGTTCTCGTTCACCGAAACGACCGAGCCGCTGGCCGCGCCGGTCGAGGCGGCGTCGTCCGTGGTGTTGTAGGGCCACGGGCGCATCTCCACACAACCGGCCCAGTCGACATCGAGCATGTCGAAAATGTCGTATCGGGATTTCCAGGTCCAGACATTGTTTATCTTCTCGCGGAATCCGGCGCCCTTTTCGTTGAAGGCGTTGCGCGTGATGTAGGTTTTCTTCCAGTCGAGATTCTCGTGATGGATCGACGACCAGCCATTGGTGTCCATCCAGTCCTCGTCGTCATTGTCGTTGCCGACATTGACCAGGCCGGCGAAGGGCACGAGCGAGAAGGAAACCGGATCGGGATCGTTGGAATTGGCACCGGCGCTGAAAATGGTGTCGACCAGGTTCTTGGCGGTGTTGCGGGCGGAACTGATCTTGCCCTTGGAATCCATCGAGCCGGAATTGTCCATCACCAGCGCGACCTCGACGGTGATGTTGCCGAGCGCGACCTGCGAGACGACGCCGATCATGAATTCCTCGTAGCCGATCGCCTTGGCGATGAAGGAATCGTATTCGACATCGGCGTCCAATCGCACGGTTTTCATCGTCGAAGGCTCGCCGTTGGAGTCGGTGGTCGCCTTGTTGACCAGCGACAATTCCACGTCGACCGTGTTCGGTTCGATGAAGGAAGGCAGGTTCGCCGCGACGAAGTCGTCCGCGTAGTTCTCAAGCGCTGCACCGGTTACGCCGCTCGAATATTCCTTGGCACTGGCCAGGGCGGCAGCGTCGAGCGCGTCCTGCACGGCTGCGCGATGGCGCTGGATGTTGGAATAGTCGACGGCGAGGGACACCGCGCCGACGATCGGAAACAGCGTGATCCCGAACATGATGGCGTAGTTGCCGGCTTCGTTGCGCAAGAAACGCTTGAAATTGCGCAGTAATCCGTTGCGTGCGAACATTTATCCCTGACTCCCGGACATCTTCTCGGCTCGTGCTTTTCGCGATAATCCGGGACGGGATAACAGGCGCGCCTTTCGTTCCGTTTAGTTCGGTCCTTAAAATTTGAATTAAGTGCGTGCGTGGTTAACACCGGCTTGCACGAGGGAAGAGCCGGAGCGCAGGAAACGGCAATGGGCCGGCGATCCTGTTACTTGACGATGCGAAGCTCCGAGATCTGGCTGGCGATGTCGTTCATGGCCTGATCCAGGCCCGAGGCCGAGACGTCGAAATAGAAGGTGCCGCTCGTCATCACCAGCTTGTTGTTGACGGTGCCCGAGCCGGCGCAGGACTCCAGCATCTGCTTGACCGACGAGCCGTCGGAGACGTCGAACGCGATGGTGAAGATGGTTACACCGTCGGCCTTGGCATTGTTGCAGGTCTGCACGGTGTGGGCATTCATCTTCTTCTCGAAGGAGTTGAGATTGACGCCGGCATAGGGCGTGCCGGCCAGATCGGAGGCCGTGAGGCCCTCATCGATGCGGCCATGCTTGCCGTAACCCCATGCGGCATAGGTTGTCTCGTTGGGGGTCGACGAGGTCGAATAGGTGTTGTTGCCGTCGGTCAGGACGATCATGTATTTGCGGTTGGTCTCGTCGGTGGCGTCGCGGCCGCCGGTGAAGGGTACCTTCGGCGACAGCGTGCGCCAGCCCCAGGCGACGCCGGACTGGATGTTGGTGTTGCCGTTGGCCTGCATGCCGTCGATGGCGGTCTTGATCGTCGACTTGCTGGTGGTCAGCGCCGTCACGGGCTTGGTCGTGCAGCCCAGATTGGGACCAAGCGACGATCCCGACTCAGAATAGCCGAAACTGTCGGCCTGATAGCGCCAGATCCAGTCCTGCCGGGTGTTCTGCTCTGACTGGATCACGCCGGCGGAATA
>JBHIWX010000061.1:0-26979 GCA_041987205.1 Rhizobiaceae bacterium
CCGAGCTGGGCGGGTGCGATCTCGATCGATCTGCTGCCGGCGGTGCTGGTATTCGTCCTCGCCGTCGCGCATGGCGCGATGCGCCGGGAAGAGGACGTCGCGGACACGGCCGAGACGATCACAGCGGCGGAGATGTTCCGCGCCGTAACGCTCTATCGCCAGATGACCGAGCCGCTTCACCCGGCTGTCCTGGATGATGCCGTGGAAGATGTCGCAAATCCTGCGGCTGCCGAGACGCCGCCTTCAGTCGATGACGGCAAGGCCGAAGCGGGCGAACAGGACGGGGAGGACCGTCCCGGCGTGCGCAGGCTGGTGCACCCGATCGATCCCGAACAGGCCCGGCGCATCAAGGGTCAGGCATCGTGAAGGCGCTCGCCGGCAGCATGTCTGCGCGATCGGGCAAGGACGGCCGGCAAGGGCTTCACCATCTGCTCGACGACAGCAACATCATGCGCGGTGCGTTCTTCGCCCTGCTGGCGGCGGTCGCCGTCACGCTCTTTCTCGACTATCGCGAAATGGCCGAGGCCAATGCCTTTGCACCCGACGCACCGATCGTTCAACCGATCCTGCCCTCAACGCAATCCGAGCCCGGCGAAAGCGGGAGCGAACGGCCGCAGGTCACCACCGATCCCGACATGCTGCGTCAGGCGATGCGCATCGAACTCGGCAAGGGCGGCACGCTGCGGCTGGAGGGCACCATCACGCCGGGCACCTCCGCGCGTTTCGCCGAGGAAATCGGCAAGGTCGGCGAATATGTGAAACGCATCGAACTCGACTCGCCCGGCGGCTCCGCACAGGACGCGCTCGCCATGTCGCGGCTCGTCCGTGAGAACGGCTACGACACGGTGGTCCGCAAGGGCCAGCTCTGCGCCTCATCCTGTCCGCTGGTCCTTGCCGGCGGTGTGAAGCGCGAAGCCGAGGAAGGTGCCGCCGTCGGCGTGCACCAGGTTTTTCCCGCGTCGGAGGAAGGGTTGTCGCCGCGCGCCGCAGCCTCCGGCACGCAGTCGGTCACGGCACAGGTGACGCGGCTGCTGACCGAGATGGGTGTCGATGCCGCGCTGTGGCTGCACGCGCTCGATACGCCGCCCGAGCGGCTCTACTATCTCAGCCCCGAAGAAATGAAGCGCTACCGGCTCACCGGAACGGCGAAGAAGAAGGGCTGACCGCGCCGCGCCAGCAACGCGCGACTGCGCACGAAGATTGACCCCCGTGTCCGCCGGGACTATATCAGGCATTCCGTGGTGATTTGCCTTTCCTACGAAGGATGGCCGGCTTGCAGCCACGTTAAAGAAGTCGCTAAAAGGGCCGAAGACAGTCCAGATCGGGCTCGTCCGGAACCGGCAGCGATTTCATCGCCAGCCGGTTTTTTTGTTTGCCCCGAGACGGGCCAGTTTGACGAGTTGAGCCATGCCGATACGCATTCCAGACCGACTGCCCGCCCGCGAAACACTGATCCGCGAAGGCGTGAACGTGATGGACGAAACCGTGGCCGTGCGCCAGGACATTCGTCCCATGCGGATCGGGCTGCTCAACCTGATGCCCAACAAGATCAGGACCGAGACGCAGATCGCGCGGCTCGTCGGCGCCTCGCCGCTGCAGGTCGAGCTGTCGCTGATCCGGGTCGGCAACCACACGCCAAAGAACACGCCGGAAGAGCATCTCATCGCCTTCTACCAGACCTGGGAAGAGGTCCGGGACCAGAAGTTCGACGGCTTCATCATCACCGGCGCGCCAATCGAGCTGCTCGATTTCAACGAGGTCTCCTACTGGAGCGAACTGGAAGCCATCCTCGACTGGACAGTGACCAACACGCATTCGACCTTCTTCGTTTGCTGGGGCGCGATGGCGGCGATGTACCATTTCCACGGCGTGCCGAAGCATGCGCTTTCGAAGAAGGCCTTCGGGGTCTACCGGCATCGCAACCTCAATCCGTCCTCGCCCTATCTGAACGGTTTCTCGGACGATTTCTCCATTCCCGTCTCGCGCTGGACGGAGATGAAGGGCGAGGAAATCCGGTCGCATCCCGAGCTGGAAATCCTGATGGAGTCCGATGTGACCGGTCCATGCCTGGTGCATGAGCGCTTCGCCAACCGGCTCTACATCTTCAACCACATCGAGTACGATTCCTTTTCGCTGGGCGAGGAGTACTCGCGCGACATCGCCGCCGGCACGCCGATCGACATGCCGGCGAACTATTTCCCGCAGGACAATCCCGACCTGCCGCCGCTCAACCGCTGGCGGTCGCACGCCCATCTTCTGTTCGGCAACTGGATCAACCAGACCTACCAGACGACGCCGTTCGAGTTGGCGGATATCGGCAAAGACAGGTAAGCTTGCGCGGACAAAAGGAGTAGCGCTTGTTCATCCCGTTCTTCCTCTCACTGAAGCAGGCCAAGGTTCCCGTGACCCTGCGCGAATATCTGACGCTGCTCGAAGCCATGCAGGCCGATCTAGTCAGTTTCGACGTGGAGGGCTTCTACTATCTGGCGCGTTCGACACTGGTGAAGGACGAACGTTTCATCGACCGGTTCGACCGGGTGTTCTCGGAAGTCTTCAAGGGACTGGAAGCAGTCTCCGGTTCGCCCGACGGCGTCGACATTCGCGAACTGCCGGAGGAATGGTTGAAGAAGCTCGCAGAGAAATATCTCTCGGAGGAGGAGAAGGCGCTGGTCGACAAGCTCGGCGGCTGGGAAGAGCTGATGGAGACGCTGAAGAAGCGTCTCGCCGAACAGGAGAAGCGTCATCAGGGCGGCTCGAAGATGATCGGTACGGCCGGCACTTCGCCCTTCGGCGCTTATGGCTACAATCCGGAAGGCGTGCGCATCGGCCAGAAGGAGAGCCGGCACCGGCGTGCCGTGAAGGTGTGGGACCGACGCGACTTCAAGAATTTCGACGATTCCGTCGAGCTCGGGACCCGCAACATCAAGGTGGCGCTCAAGCGCCTGCGCCGCTGGGTGCGCGAGGGCGCGCATGAGGAACTCGATCTCAGCGGCACGATCCAGGCGACGGCCGAGCACGGCTATCTCGACGTCAAGATGCGGCCCGAGCGGCGCAATGCCGTCAAGGTGCTGCTGTTCCTCGATGTCGGCGGCTCGATGGACGACCATGTGAAGGTCGTCGAGGAACTGTTCTCGGCGGCGCGCATGGAGCTGAAATATCTGGAATATTTCTACTTCCACAATTGCCTCTACGAAGGCGTGTGGAAGGATAATCACCGGCGTCATTCGGAAGTGATGTCGACCTTCGACGTGCTCAACACCTACGGACCAGACTGCAAGGCGATCTTCGTCGGCGACGCGTCGATGAGCCCGTGGGAAATTGTCCAGCCGGGTGGCTCGGTCGAGCACTGGAATACGGAAGCGGGCGAGACCTGGCTACGGCGCGCACTCGATCACTGGCCACGCACGGTGTGGATCAATCCGGTGCCTGAGCCAGCCTGGCGCTATACGCAGTCCGTGCAGATGATCCAGAAGATGTTTGCCGGACGCATGTTCCCGCTGACGCTATCGGGCCTCGACGGTGCGATGCGCGAGCTCTCGCACTGATCGTTCAGGCCGAAGCGCCGATGCGCGTGGGATCGCCCCCAAGCCAGCGCTCCACTTTCTCGGTCAGGCCATTCGGCGAGACCGGCTTGGTGAGGTAATCATCCATGCCGGCGTCGAGGCAGCGCTCGCGGTCGCCCTTGAGCGCGTGGGCGGTCACCCCGATGATCGGTGTACGCGGCGCGCCTTCCGCCTGCTCGATCGAACGGATCTCGCCGGTCGCCTCCAGCCCGTTCATGCCGGGCATGGAGACGTCCATCAGCACCAGCGCGGGGCGGTGCCGGCGATAGAGCTCGACGGCTTCCAGACCGTCATGCGCCACTTTCCAGCGCCAATCGGTGCCTGCCAGTATCTGCGAGAAGACGATCCGGTTCACCTCATTGTCCTCCGCAATCAGAATGTCGACGCTCTGATCGTCATTGGCATGGCTGGCCGCATCCGGGCCGGGTGCTTCCGGGCTCACAGAGTCCGAATCCTGCGTGCTCGGACTTTTCGGGGCCGAGGCAACCGGGTCCGTGTCCTCGATAGCATACGCAACTGGCTCGTGAATATCGGTGCTTTCGTCCATCGACGCTTCCGCCGGTTCGTTCGTCTGCACCGCGGCATCTGGCTCGAAAGCCGGTTCGGGTGAATTGAATTCAGACCGGGGCATTTCAGGCTGAGACATCTCCGGCACAGCATCATCGGAAGCTTGCGCTTCGGACAGTGTTCCGACCGTTTCAGAAGGTGCTCGCTCCGCCTCGAAAACATCGGCAAGCGTTTCGTGTACGGGAGCTTCGACCTCTGCCTGCGGTGAGGTCTCGCCTGCGGCGCCGATGCTTCGCAGCGCCTCGACGGCTTTTGCGGCCGCGCTGTCGCCGCCCTGCGTGCGTGCCTGCGCCAGCACCGACATCACCGTCTGGCGCAGCACGGCCGAACGCGCCGGCTTGGTCAGGTGCGCCGCAATGCCGAGCGAAGCGAACGAACGCCCCTCCTCCGTCTGGTCGACCGAGGTCAGCATGATCACCGGGATGTCGGCGGCCGCCGGCCCCGCCCCGCCCTCGCGCATCAGTTCCAGCAACTGCCCGCCATTCATCTCCGGCATGTGGTAGTCGAGCACGACCAGGTCGATCGCCAGCCCCTTGTCGGCCGCCGCCCGCATCACCGCCAGCGCTTCGGCGCCCGAACACGCCGCCGCCGCATCGAGCCGCCACGCCGCCATCTGCTCGGTCAGGATCTGCCGGTTGACCGCGTTGTCGTCAACGATCAGCACCCGCGCCCCGCCGACATCGCCCGTCTCGACATGGCGCGGCCGCGACGCCCCGCCATGCAGCGGCAGGTTCACCGTGAAGAAGAAGGTCGAGCCCTCGCCTTCCGTGCTCTCGAAGCCGATCTCTCCGCCCATCAGCTCGACCAGCGATTTGGAGATGGCGAGCCCCAGCCCCGTGCCCTCGTGGCGGCGCGTCGCCGAGCCGTCGACCTGCGAGAACTTGGCGAACAGCGCATCCTGCTTGTCGGCCGGAATGCCGATGCCGGTGTCAGCCACCCGGAAGGTCAGCGCCATGCTGCCGCCAGGTGACAAATCCGGTGATGCATCTGCAGCTTCCTCCTCCTGCGTGGAGGGCTTGCCCGTGACCTCGACCAGCACATGGCCGGCCTCGGTGAACTTGACCGCATTGCCGATCAGATTGGTGACGATCTGCCTTATGCGGCCGACATCGCCGACGAACATGTCCGGCAGGTCGGGATCGATCCGGACCGCCAGTTCGAGGTCCTTCTCGGCGACCTTGGAGGCGACCAGCGCGGCAACGTCCTCGACCGCCTCGGCCAGCCTGAAGGGTGCCGGATCGAGCTCAAGCTGGCCGGCATCGATCTTGGAGAAATCGAGGATGTCGTTGATGATGGTCAGCAGCGCCGCGCCCGACTTGACGATGATGTCGACGAAGGTCTTCTGGCGCTCGTCGAGTTCGGTCTTCGCCAGCAGTTCCGCCATGCCCATCACGCCGTTCATCGGCGTGCGGATCTCATGGCTCATGTTCGCCAGAAACTCCGACTTCGCACGGTCGGCCGATTCGGCGTCCTGCTTTGCGCGCATCAGTTCGGTCACGTCCTGCCGCGCGATAATCAAGTGGCCACTGGCGGTTTTCCGGGTCGACATGACGAACCATTCGACGCCGTCGAAGGAAATCTGCGACTGGTTCTGCGAGTTCAGCACTTCATCGGTCTTCGCCACGAACCTGTCGACCGTCGCCTCGATCTCATCGTCGGAAAAGGCATAGAAACTGCCGGTGACCATCAGACGGACCACATCTCGCACTTCCATGCCCAGCTGCAGCCGTTCGGCATTGTCGCCGAACAGGCGGGCATAGGCGGAATTGTATTGCAGCAAGCGCTCTTCGGGCGCGAATACCGCGACGGCGACATCCAGCGACTCCAGCGTGGCGCTCATGATGTCATTGGAGTGCTCGAACTGCCGACGTGCGGTCTCCAGATCGACCTCACGCGCCCTGTCGGCGGTAACGTCGGAGATGGTGACGACGGCACCGCCACCCTCGCGCGGCTCTCCCTCGATCAGCAAAATGCGGCCAGATGGCGTGGTTCGCTCACTGCTGCGACTCTGTCCATTCTCGATCTGACCCAAAATGCGGTCATGCCGAATTCGCGCGTCCTCGCCGGAGCCGAAATCGCCACGCTCGTGGAGAAAGCCGAGATAATCCCTGACCGGGGCACCCGGCTTCAGCAAGGCGGGCGGCACCTCGACCAGTTCCGAAACCTTTGGCGTCACGAACTCTATCGTTTCCGGGCCGTAGACGATCAGGCCCTGCGCCATGGCCGAGGTGGCCTCCTCGAGCAGGAGCGCAGAATGGTCGGCCTGCGCCCGCAGGTTCTGGAGTTCCTCCTGTCGCTTGCGCAATTCGGTCACGTCGGTGGTAGAGCCGATGACATAGAGCGTGCCGTCGGAAGCGCGGAACGCCTTTTTGCGCGCAACCTGATAGTGATTCAGGCCGTCAGCGTCCGTACGGATCTCCTCGAATTTCTGCTCGCCCATCGTGTCCAGGACTTCGCGGCTCGAGCGATCGAAATCCACACCGTCTTCGCCGAACGTCTCGGCATCGGTACGGCCTACCCCGTCCTCGACCGCGATGCCCGTCAGTTCCGACCAGCCGGGATTGGCGTAGACCAGCCTGAGGTTTTCGTCACGGACGTACACGGAGGCCGGCAGGTTCTCGACCAGCGAGCGGAATATCTCGTTCTCGCTCCGGAGCCGGCGGAATTCAGCGCCATTGGGGCCATCCACGTCCGGAAGGCGTTCGGAAGTTCCGCCGTCCGCCCCGTTCCTATCCGCCCAAATGGCGGGCATCGCCGGTGCGGCACTGTACTGCGACGGCGCGCGATCCTGCCCGGCCTGCCGGTCCGGCGTTTGCTCAAGGCCCTTCGCGCTCTTCCTGCCGGTCGCGCGCCTTGCGGCGTTGGCATAGCTGATCCGAAGCTGGCGATCTTCCAGCTCGACCGCGACCGGCAGCGCTTCCAGCATCTGGAAGAGCTGATCCAGAGCACCCTCGGCTCCATAGGCGTCGACGATGATCTTTCGGAATTCGCTGTCCAATGCCACCCCCCTGCCAGACAGTGTCGGGCGCGGACCGGCCGAAACGCCGTACCGCTCCACCATAGTTCCGGGCGTGCCAACACAGGGCACACCAGTTCTGGCTGGGCATTATCACCTCATCAACCTTAACGAGGCGTGAAGCGCAATCTGCACGCGAAAAATGAAAAGGCCGCGGCGGTGCCGCGGCCTTTCCCAAACAGCAGTTTCGGCGATCGTCGAGGAGGCAGAACTCCGCCGCCGATCGGCTTTTTTAGTTTTTCGATTCGCTCGAGCGCTTCGTCAACGCCCAGATGGCCGGGATCAGCGCTGCCGCGATCATCAGCTTGACGAGATCGGTGATGATGAAGGGACCAATGCCCCAGGCGAACATCTTCTCGATACCGAAGAGGTAACCGACCCAGAGCGCACCCAGCGTCAGCATGACAAGTTCGCCGACCAGCATGGCCGCGCCCAGCTTGAACGGGTTGGTGCTCCAGCCGCGGTCTGCGGCCCAGCCGGCAATGGCGGCCAGGGCGACGAAGCCGACGAGATAGCCGCCGGTCGAGCCCATCATGTAGGCGATGCCGATGCCCTTTTCGGGCGTGCCGACGAAGACGGGAAGACCGGCCGCGCCCTCGGCAAGGTAAAGCAGGAGCGTGGCAGCGCCGAGCCGCATGCCGTAGGCCGCGCCAATCGAAAGAATGGCGAGCGTCGAAAGCGTCATCGGCACGGGCCAGAACGGCACCTGGATCTTGGCGGCGAGGGTAATGAGCACTGTGCCGCCGATGGCCAGAAACGCATACCAGACGGCGCGCAAGGCCGGGTTGCGGGAAGCAAAGCTGGCGGCGAGTGTGTTGCCGGCGGTCAAAGTCGTCATTTCATTCTCCGGAGACTGTTTCTATGCCCGCAAAGGGTATATTGCTTCGCCCGAAACCGCGCAAGACGGTCGCGCCGATCATACAGCGGCGTATCCCGAAACACGATTTGCGCCGGCAACGACACGACAGGGCATGGACAAACTATCCTTCAAGACCGAATTCGACCCGGCGCATGGCGAGGCAGTGCCCGTCCGCGACGGTATCCTGCGGGTAACGGCACCCAATCCCAGCCCGTTCACCTTTCACGGCACGAACGCCTATGTCGTCGGCCACAAGCGCGTCGCAGTGATCGATCCGGGCCCCGAAAGCGAAGCGCAACTCGAAACCCTGCTCAAGGCCATTGATGGACGCGAGGTCTCCCATATCCTGGTGACCCACACCCATATGGACCATTCGCCGCTCGCCCGTCGCCTGGCGGAGATCACGGGCGCACCGATGGCGGCCGAGGGCCCGCACCGTGCAGCGCGCGCAATGCATGAAGGCGAGGTCAATCCGTTCGATGCTTCGGGCGATCAGGACTTCAAGCCCGACATCGTGCTCCGTCATGGAGACATCATCGAGGGCGGAGACTGGGCGCTGGAAGCCGTGTTCACGCCCGGCCATACCGCCAATCACATGTCGTTCGCGCTGGCCGGCAGCGATGTCCTGTTTTCGGGCGACCACGTCATGGCGTGGTCGACCTCCATCGTCGCACCGCCCGACGGTTCGATGGCCGACTACATGACTTCGCTGGAAACTCTGCTGGCGCGCGACGAGACCGTCTACCTTCCCGGTCATGGCGGACGGCTGGAACGTGCCCAGGATTTCGTGCGCGCGCTGCGCACGCATCGGATCATGCGCGAGGCTGCGATCCTGGCGCGGCTCAAGGCGGGTGATCGCACCATTGATGAGATCGTGCAGGCGATCTATCGCGACACCGATCCGCGTCTCCACAAGGCCGCGGCCTTTTCGGTGCTGGCCCATATCGAGGATCTGGCCACTTCCGGCCGCATCGCGAGCGACGGTCCGCCTTCGCTCGAGGGCACCTACGCGCCGGCCTGATGACGGCTTGAACCCAGCTTGAACCTCAGCCTTCGCCGGCAATGCCGATCAGCGCGGCGTCGAGGTCTGCCAGGAATTTCCTTATCTGCGCGGCGTTCGCGCCGAAATCGTGCTGGCCGTAGCGCGAAGCCGACCTCATGTCGACCAGCGTGCTCTCGGCCTCGGAGCGGATGGCGATAACGACATCGGATTTGAAGCCGAAGACGCGGCTGGCGGCGACCGCCTCGATATCGATGTCGAGCGGCGCGTCGGGATCAAGCGGTGTCTCGACCTTTTCACCGGTCGCGTTGGTGTTTGCCGTTTCCCCGCTCGTCGCGGCGGCATCAGCACCGCTGTCGGGCAGCCCGCGGATCGCCAGAACCTGCCAGCGTCGCTTGCTGATCAGGGCACGGGCTGCGGTGTAGATGCGCGCCGCGCCGGTATTGTAGCGCCGCGAGCCGACCCTTGGATAGGAAGCGATGACCAGATCGGCATAGGCGACGTCGTAATCGGCGAGCGGACTCATGCCCTTGTCGCGGCCGGCCTCGCGCAGCTTGGCGACCTCGACGAAGGCAGGTGGGGAGCCGGGATCGGTGGCGATATCGTTGATCACCGGATGTCGGACCGACAGCCACGCATACCAGACGAAGGGCGCAAGCATGATGAGCGCCAGCAGACCGCCGCGAATGGTGGCCCCGCCGCCGCGATCGCCCCTCGTCCACAGGTCGAAGACGGCGCGCATGGCGAGCGCCAGGCTTGTCAGCAGCATCAACAGGCCGAAGGCGATCAGCCAGTAGGTCTCAGGCGTGGTCACCTTGCCGAAGCGATGCAGCAATATCGCGATCACGAAATAGGGCACGCAAACCGCAGCAATCCGCTGGCACCAGAAAGCCGCCCGCGAGGTCCGCCGCTCGTAATATCCGGTCATCGCCATTCCATGCAGAAGGGGAATCGGATGCAGCTTAGAGCACAGGCGGGCGAAAATGACATCCCTTTTGCGATCGAACACGGGGAGCAATCCAACGCATCCGGCGAATTATGGCGTGAAAAACCATTTTCCCGCCCCATTGACGCCGCGAGGCAGCGCTCCATTCAAACCGGGCGTGCGGGCGCATGACGGAGTATCGACATGATCACGAACGAGGGCGACGGCGTGAGCAGTCCAGTAGGCCATGCGGCAGCGCGCCACGGCGCAGACAATTCCCGTGCGGGACGACAGAAGGCGGAGAGGGAAGCGAGGGGACGGGTTCCGAACCCGGACGACCTCGCCGAGCAATTTCTCGACACGTTGTTCAATGCCGCGCGCCAGACCGGCTGCGAACTGCTCTTCGAAATCCCGAGCGTGCTGTTCTACGAGCCCAAGGGCCGATCGGCGGCGATGCGGCGCGGCGGACGGAACAATGGCGAACTGTTCTTCATCCTGTTCAATGCGGACAGCGGGGAAATCAGGATCCTCGAGGAGACGGAAGCACCTGAAACCGTGCGCGACTTCACTTATTCCTATGCCGGCGTGCTCGGCCTGATCGCAGGCGACCAGCGGCTGCGGAGGCCCCTGCTGCAATAGGAGAGCGTCAGCGCTCAGCCAGCGGCGGCAGGTCGGCAAGCTCGACCAGGTTGTCGATCACATAATCCGCGTGGGGGGCCAGCTCCTCGCGAAGGGCCAGACCCGTCGTGACCGCTACGGCGACGGCGCCAGCGGCGCGAGCCGCGTGCAAATCATGCAGCGTGTCGCCGACCATGACGATCTGCGAAGGCAGGCTCGCGCAATGCTCAGCGAACGCCAGCACCATGCCCGGCCCGGGCTTGGCGCCATGGCCGGAATCATAGCCCGCAAAATAGGTGAAGTGCCCGTGAATGCCGGCAATCTCGGCATGCGCGCGGGCCCCCTCCTCGCTGTCATTGGTGGCGATGCCGAGGTTCAGCCCCATCGTCCGCAACCCGGTCAGCACGTCGTCCACGCCGTCGAAGGCGGCCGCCGTGCTGCGCGTATGCTGCACGAACATGTCGTCGATCCTGCGTGCCAGCGCCGGATCGATCGGACCGCCTACAAAGGGCGCGACGATCGAGGCGAGATCGTTGGACGTGCCGGCGATGGCAATCGAGCCCGGCATGAACCGGCCGGTGGCGAGATCGAAGCCGGCCGCGCTCGACATTTCGCCCGCCTTCACCTCGTCACCGCCCGCGAGTTCGCGGGCGACCGCGGCAAAAGCCGGCCCGAAGGTCGCCTCGAAATCGAGCAGCGTGCCGTCCTTGTCGAACAGAATTCCCACAGCCTTCAAGATCGCCCCTCCGCGCCGGTTTGCAGGATTGAGTAGATCGGCGCCGCGTAAAGCGCTATCGCAAAACCGGTAACATTGTGTTTCGGAGTCTTGCGTGGGCCAGCTCATCGTCGAACTATCCGGTACGCCGGCCGGCGGATTGCTGGCACTGGCGCTGGCGCTGCTCTCGGCACTGGCGCACGCCATCTTCGGCGCGATCAACAAGGGCGGGCTCGACCCGTTCATCAATCGCGGTGCGATCAACCTCTCCTACGGTCTGATGGCAATGCCGGTGGCGCTTTTCGTGGTGCCGACCCCATCGCCGGAGCTCTTCATGTTCCTCGCGGCGGTGCTGGTCATCCATGTCATCTACGAGACCCTGCAATCGGCGTCCTTCCATCTCGGCGCGTTCACCGTCGTCTATCCGATCGCGCGCGGCACGGGCCCGTTCTTCACCGCGCTCGCTGCCGTCTTCATCTTCAAGGAGCATCTGGCGCCCGGCCAGTGGCTGGGGCTCGGTGTGCTGTCGACCGCGATCATCTCGCTGGCGATCGCCAATATCCGCGCGACGCGGCGCGAGACGCTGGCATCGACCAATCTCAACCTCGCCATCTTCATCGCACTGGCGACGGGTGCGATGATTGCCGTCTACACGACCGCCGACGCCTATGGCATTCGACTGGCGGATGACCCGTTCACCTTTCTTGCCTGGTTCTTTTTCCTCGACGGCCTGGCCTTCCCGGTGATCGCAGCGTGGCGCTGGCGTCGGATCAAGAAAAAGCCGCCACTCGACGAATTGGCGATACGCGGCCTGTTCGGCGCGCTGATCGGATTCATCTCGTTCGGCTCGCTGATGCTGGCGACACGGCTCGGCAAGGTGGGCGAGGCCGCCGCACTGCGCGAGACCTCGATCATCTTCGCCACCGGCATCGGCGTGCTGATCTTCAAGGAGAAGATCGACTGGCAGCGCCTCGTCATCATCGGCTTCATTGCGGTCGGCGCGATCATGGTCGAGTTGCACTGAGGGTCCCGCAGGACCCGAAGCGATGACGCCTCAGGCCGTTCCGTCGCCGCCTTCGCCGGTGCTTGCCTGCGCGGCGGCAAGGCGGGCGATCGGCACGCGGAAGGGCGAGCAGGACACGTAGTCGAGGCCAACGCTTTCGCAGAAGGTGATCGAATCCGGGTCGCCGCCATGCTCGCCGCAGATACCGAGCTTCATGTCGGGGCGGGTTGCCCTGCCCTTCTCCGAGGCCATCCTCACCAGCGCGCCGACGCCCTCCACATCGATGGAGACGAAGGGATCTCGCTTGATGACGCCCTTGGCGGCATAGTTCTGCAGGAAGGACGCGGCGTCGTCACGGGAGATACCGAAAGTCGTCTGCGTCAGGTCGTTGGTGCCGAAGGAGAAGAACTCGGCCGCCTCGGCGATGGAATCGGCGACCAGCGCAGCGCGCGGCAGTTCGATCATCGTGCCGACGAGATAGTCGAACTCGACGCCCTTTTCCTTCATGACCTCGGCCGCGACCGCGTCGATGCGGGCCTTGACGAAATCGAGCTCCGAACGCAGGCCGACCAGCGGGACCATGACTTCCGGCACCACGTTCTTGCCTTCCTTCTTCCCGGCCTCGATGGCCGCCTCGAAGATGGCACGCGCCTGCATTTCGGCGATCTCGGGATAGGAGATCGCCAGCCGGCAGCCGCGATGGCCGAGCATGGGGTTGAATTCGCGCAGGGTCTCGGTGCGCCGACGCAGCTTGTCGGCGTCGACGCCCATCGCCTGCGCCCCCTCGGCGATGTCCTCATCCGTGTGCGGCCGGAATTCGTGCAGTGGCGGGTCGAGCAGGCGGATGGTCACCGGCAGGCCGGCCATGATCTCGAACAGCGCTACGAAATCGGCACGCTGGACCGGCAGCAGCTTGGCGAGTGCGGCGCGGCGGCCTTCCTCGGTCTCGGCAAGAATCATCTCGCGCACCCACAGGATACGCTCGTCGTCGAAGAACATGTGCTCGGTGCGGCACAGGCCGATGCCTTCCGCCCCGAAGGAACGCGCGGCGCGCGCATCCGCCGGCGTCTCGGCATTGGCGCGCACCTTCATGCGGCGCAGTTTGTCGGCCCATTCCATCAGCGTACCGAAATGGCCGGAGAGCTCAGGCTGCACCATGGGTACGGCACCGACCAGAACCTGGCCGGTGGCGCCGTCGAGGGTGATGACCTCGCCTTCCTTCAGGGTGCGGCCGGCGACGCGCATCTCGCCAGTGGCGTAGTCGATGCGCACACTGCCGGCGCCGGCCACGCAGGGCTTGCCCATGCCGCGCGCGACGACGGCGGCGTGGCTGGTCATGCCGCCGCGCGCGGTCAGGATGCCCTGTGCGGCATGCATGCCGTGAATGTCCTCGGGGCTGGTTTCGACACGCACCAGGATGACGTCGCGGCCCTGGGCCTTCAGCTTCTCGGCGTCGTCTGGCGAGAAGACGATCTCGCCGGTCGCGGCGCCGGGCGAAGCCGGCAGGCCGGTGGCGATGACGTCGCGTTTGGCGTCCGGTGCGATGGTCGGGTGCAGCAACTGGTCGAGCGAGGCCGGGTCGATACGGCTGACGGCCTCCTCATGGGTGATCAGCCCCTCCTCAGCCATTTCCACGGCGATGCGCAGGGCGGCGCGCGCGGTGCGCTTGCCGGTGCGCGTCTGCAGCATCCACAACTTGCCGCGCTCGATGGTGAATTCCATGTCCTGGACGTCGCGATAGTGGCCCTCAAGATGGTCGCAGATCGTCAGGAAGGCGCCGAAGGCTTCCGGCATCAGCTTTTCAAGCGACGGACGGTCGGAACCCGAAGCGACGCGCGCGGTCTCGGTCAGGGCCTGTGGCGTGCGGATGCCGGCGACGACGTCCTCGCCCTGCGCGTTGACGAGAAATTCGCCGTAGAGCGCCTTCTCGCCATTCGACGGGTTGCGCGTGAAGGCGACGCCCGTTGCCGATGTCTCGCCCATATTGCCGAAGACCATCGCCTGGATGTTGACGGCCGTGCCCCATTCCTCGGGAATGTTATGCAGGCGGCGATAGGTGATGGCGCGCTGGTTCATCCACGATGAAAAGACCGCACCGATGGCGCCCCAGATCTGGTCGATCGGCGCCTGCGGAAAGCCTTTGTCGGATTCGCGCGCGATGAGGTCCTTGTAGTTCTCGATCACCTTTTTCCATTCGTCGGCGGAAAGATCGGTGTCCTGCTCGTGCCCGCCCTCGGCCTTGGCCTCGTCGATGATCTCCTCGAACATCTCGTGGTCGATGCCCATGACCACGTCGCCATACATCTGGATGAAGCGGCGGTAGCTGTCATAGGCGAAGCGCTCGTCGCCGGCTTCCTCGGCCAGCGCCAGAACGGTCTCGTCGTTGAGGCCGAGATTGAGCACGGTGTCCATCATACCCGGCATGGAGGCGCGGGCACCGGAGCGAACCGAGACGAGAAGGGGATGGCTGGCCGAACCGAACTTGCGGCCCATCAGGGCGGAGACATGATCGAGCGCCGTTTCGACCTGCTCCCTGAGACCGTCGGGAAAATGCTGGCCGTTGGCGTAAAACCAGTTGCAGGCATCGGTGGTGACGGTGAAGCCGGGCGGCACCGGGAGGCCGAGCGCGCACATTTCGGCAAGGTTGGCGCCCTTGCCGCCGAGAAGGTTGCGCATGGAGGCGTCGCCTTCCGCCTCGCCATCGCCAAAGGTGTAAACCCACTTCGTCGGATTCGCTTCGTTCATGTCTTCCTGCCCTGGGGTATTTCTCAGCGGCATGGCTTAACGCGCCAGATTGTGCAGCGCAATAGTGGCAATGCCGCACCCCGAGCATTCAACCATCAAGCCTTTGAATCAAAAGCTAAAACTTACGCCGCCGCTCAGGAGGCGACCTTTAGCGTGGCTTTCATGGCCGATTGCGCACAGAAGCACGAGGCGGCGACCGGTACGTCGGCACGCGCGGCGGCGAGGTCGAGGCGCTGCTTGATCAGCCGACCCTCCGCGCTGTCGCCGGCGCCGCGCGCCTTGAGGCACTGGTGCAGGCCGCGCAGGCTCCAGACATTATCGGGATGGATGGTGGCGCGGCTCAGAGTGCCGCCAAGGCCCAGATCCTCGCGGTAGACCGCCTCGGCCTCCTCGACGCGGCCCTGCTCGAACAGCAGTGCGCCAAGCGCGTGGCGGGTCGGCTGTATCCAGCCCCATGGCTCGTCATAGGGCAGATTGTCATCGATCTCGACGGAGCGGCGCAGATGGGCGAAGGCTTCGTCATAATTGCCCTTGCGATATTCGATCTCGCCCAGCTGCATGGCGTCGGCGATTTCCAGCAGATCGACGCATGTGTTGTTGTGCAGCAGCCGGCTTTCGGGAACCTTTGCCTTGGCGGCGAGGAAGCGTTCGCGCTCCACCTCGGCCTCGGCAACCTCGCCCAGCGCGGCATGCGCGACGCCCTTGGCATAATGGATGGTGGCGACGAGATTGCAGTAGAGGTCGCGGTCCGCCGGCAGTTCCTCTGCGATAATCTCGCGCCATTTGCCGAAGCGGATATAAACGTGCAGCTTCATCGAGAGATAGCTCTCGAGGAAATCGGCCATGGGCGGGGATTCCACGCGCAGCAACTCCTCGGGCGTGACGGCGATCATCTCCTCGGCGAAGGCAAGCGCCGGTGCGTACTGCCCGAGAAACAGCGCGCCATAGATCGCGAAATGGTAATTATGCAGGCGATAACCGGCGTAGAAGGTCATCGCGCTGCGTTGCTCGACATATTTGCGATCGGCCACGATCGCCTTTTCGTTCCACAAGAGCACGTCGTGGTAGTGGCCGCACAGGATGTCGATATGGGTCGGCATGTGGATCAGATGGCCGGCATCGGGCACAAGTTCGCGCAGCCGGTCGCCGGCCTTCAGCGCCTTTTCCGGGAAGGGCGACATCTCCATCAGGTGCACGTAGAGATGCAGGATACCGGGATGATCCCATGATGCCGGAAAGGTGTTCAAGGCCGTTTCGAGCACGTGGCGCGCTTCTTCCGTGCCGGCGCCTTCGGCGATCCCGCCGGTCGCCAGATCCCACATCTGCCAGGGTGTGCGGTTCATGATCGCCTCGGCGAAGATGGCCACGACCTCGAGATCGCCATGGTGGTCGCGCCAGACCTCGCGCATCGCGTCGGCGAAGGCATCGTCCCAGGCGGACTGGTCTTCGATCGGTTCGCGCTGTGGGTAGCGTGCCGGCAACGCCTCGATCAGCGCACGCTCGACCGGCGTGACCCTGTCGGCCAGGGACAGTGCTGCCTGCGTCGCATCATAGGCGGCGGCGAGGAAGTTCGCCTTGGTCTGGGGGTCCATCAGCCGCCAGGGAAAATTGTAATTGGGTCCGGACGCGTAAGCGATGCCCCAATGCGCCATTGCGCAATCGGGATCGGCTTCCAGCGCACGCGTGAAGCAGGCGATCGATTCCTCGTGGCAATAGGCGTAGCACCAGGTCAGACCCCGATCGAACCAGAGCTGCGCCTTGTCGTTGGCCGCCGTGATCCTGCGCGAGAAGACATCGATGTCGAAATAGTCCGATTTGCCGCCCATGGCGTTTCACTCCCTGCCGCCCCTTCCGAAGAAAACACGGCCCCGTGCCGCAAGGTTAGCGCCTTTGGGCTCAAAACGGAATTGAAAGAGCCACTGCCCGACGAAGCGGAGATGGGCTATTCTCGACCATGCGCGATCGCGAGGGAGGGAACCATGACGATCAGCCTGAACGACCCGGTATTCGCGACCTACGCCATCGCGGCCACCCTGATGATCCTGAAGGGCGTCGCCATGTCATGGCTGACCGTGGTGCGGATGATGCAGGAGAAAGGCGGGTATCGCTCGCCGGAGGATCTGCGCAAGACGCCGCTCAACCCCGAACCCGACCCCAAGCAGCTCGAACCGAACGACCGGGTCGAGCGCATCCGGCGCATCCAGCTCAACGACCTTGAGAACCTGCCCTATTTCCTCGTGGCCGGCTTCCTCTACGTGCTGAGCGATCCCTCGCTGACGATGGCGCGAATCCTGTTCTACGGCTACGTGATTTCCCGGCTGCTGCATTTCGCCGCCTATTTCACGGCGCAGACGCATGACATGCGTGCCACCTTCTGGACGATCGGATCACTGATCCTGGTCTACATGACGGTGGCCGCCCTGCTCACCGCGCTGGGTGTGATGTAGAACCCGCCAGGCAGCAAAAAGGCCGGATGCTTGTGCACCCGGCCTTTCTCCTCTCGAAAGCGTTGCCTCAGCTGGCTCAGCCGTACCAGGGGCCCTGGACGACCTTGGTGTCGCCTTCCACCTTGCCGGCGAAGGCTTCCGGATCGCTGCCCTTGTAGTGGTAGGGATAGGCGAAGGCGGGCTTGAACTCGTTGACGGCCGAAGACGCCTGATCGATGTCCATCGTGTAGGGCAGGTTCATGGGCACGAAGGCGATGTCGATGTTTTCCAGCGCGCGCATTTCGGGAATGTCCTCGGTATCGCCGGCAATGTAGACACGCCGACCGTCGATCGAGAGCACATAGCCGTTGTCACGGCCCTTGGGGTGGAATTTCAGCCGGTCCTCGGTGGTGTTGTAGGCGGGAATGGCATCGATGGCGATGCCGCCAACCTCAGTGTTCTCGCCATTGCCGATCGAGGTCGCCTTGGCCTTCAGCCCTTCGGGCAGCATGCCGAAGACGGCGGGATTGACGACGAGTTTGGTGTCGTCACCGACCAGCGCCTCCAGCGTCTCGGCACTGTAGTGGTCGCCATGCTCATGCGTGATGAGGATGAGGTCCGGCGCAGGATAGTCGGCATAGAGCTCCGCGCCGCCGACTGGATCGTTGTAGATGACCAGCTCGCCACCTTCGGCCGGCGCGGTCATCACGAAGGATGCGTGCTGGATCGGGTGAATGGTCAGCTTGCCGCTTTCAGTGGCGTATTCGTCGCCCATCATGGCCGCGCGCGCGGCGAAGGGAACAAGCGTCGTGGACCCCAGCGTGGCGAGCGCCACACCACCAAGACCAAGCTTCATCGCGCCGCGGCGCGTCCAGTCGTTCGTATCTTGCATTCCGCCTACCTCCAGTTTTTCACACGTTTTAGTTTTCCACACACTGTCGATGGAGAGGTAGGGCACCATTGTGCCGAAGCGAGGTCCGAACGGTGCATCCGCGTTCAAACCAACGTGAACGAAAAAAAATTTCGCCTGCTGCATCCAAATCGCCGGGCCGACGCATCTTCACGAACAGAAACCCATCCTGATCGAGGAGACAGACATGCAATCCATGACCCTTGGCGCCGGCCTCGCCGCGCTCGCCTTCTGGGGCTTCGTCGCCATCGTTTCGGTCGCCGGCATATGGAGCACCATCCGCCGGCGCGAAAGCCAGCAGGAAACCCTGCGTCGCCTGATCGAAAGCGGACAGGCGGTCGATCCCGATACGGTCCAGAAGATCCTGTCGCAAGGCTCCGAACGACTGGACCGCGATCTGATGGCCGGCGGCATCATCATGGTGTTCATCGCACCCGGCCTTGCCGTCCTGGGCTGGTTTCTGAAGTGGCTGGCGCCGGAAGCACTGATGCCGCTTTACGGCGCGGCGGCGCTGGCAGGCTGCATCGGCATCGGCCTGCTCGTGGCATCAATGGTGATCGGGCGTTCCTATCGCGGCGACGCGGATGGATGACACGCTGACTTCGCCCGCGAGCACGTCCTGCTTGGACCTCGCCATGTAAACAACCTAAGCTTGTGCCATGTCCGGCCCGACCCGAAACCTTGCCGCCATTCTGGCCGCCGATGTCGCGGATTACTCGACGCTGGTCGCGCGCGACGAGGCGCGCATGCTGGCCGCGCTGCGGACACTGCGCAACGACGTTCTGGGCCCTTGCGTCGCCGCGCATCGCGGCCGGATCGTCAAGTCGATGGGCGATGGCTGGCTGATGGAGTTCGCCAGCATCGCCGACGCTATCCGGTGTGCCATCGCGGTGCAGGAAAAGCTCGAAAACGACGATCTGGTCGCCTTGCGGATGGGCGTCCATATCGGCGACATCGTGCACGAGGACGAGGATATCTATGGCGACGGCGTCAACATCGCCGCGCGCCTGCAGCAGATCGCCCAGCCGGGCGGCATCATGATCTCGGACATGGCGCGACGCAGCGTCGACGAGGTTCTCGGTGCGGAGTTCGTCAAGCTCGGCGCACGCCGGCTGAAGCACATCAGGTCGGCCATCATCGTGCATGGATGGCGCGGCGGCACGCTGGAAGCACCCGAGCCGGAAACAGGCGGACGCCAGGCGTGGTCGGACGCGGAAATCCTGATCGTGGCGCTGGCCAGAACCGGCGATCGCGACGCCTTCGGCGAACTTGTGAAGCGGCGGCAGTCATGGATTCGCAACCTGATGCGTCGAGCCTGCGGCGATGCCGCACTGGCCGACGATCTCGCCCAGCAGGTCTTCCTTCAGGCCTGGCGCAGGATCAGCCAGTTGCAACGGCCGGAGCGTTTCGACGGCTGGCTGCGCCGTCTGGCGGTCAATGCGTGGCTCGCGCATCTGCGCCGGAACGATCTCCTGAAAGACGCCAGGGAAGTCGACGAGCCCGCCATGGCCACGCCGGCCGCGGAACCCGACATCGCCATCGATCTCGACCGGGCGCTGGCCACCCTGCCCGCCGCAATGCGGCTGGCAGTCGTTCTCGCCTACCACGAGGGAATGACGCATGCCGAAATCGCCGAGACGACCGGACTGGCGCTCGGTACGGTGAAATCCCACATCCAGCGCGGCACATCGCGTCTGCGACAGATGCTGGCAGACCATGCAACGGAGCAACAGCATGAACGATGATCTCGATCCGGCCCTGCAGATCGCCTTTGCCAATGCGGAACGGGAACTGCCCGGCGAGACGTTCGGCGCAGCGGTGATGGCGGGCATCGAACGGCAGCGCCGGTTGCGATCCTTCGGCTGGCTCGCCATCGGCGCGGCTGGTGTCGTGCTTGTCTGGCTGCTTGCCCTGCCCCTGCAAAATCTCGCGCTGGCGCTGGTGGACGGGCTCGGCACCTCGCTCGTTTCCGGCAAAGACGGCCTCGCCATGCAGATGCTTGCACCGCTCAACAGCGTGGCCGGCGTACTGGCGCTCGTCCTTCTGGCGGCGCAGATGCTCTGGCGGCGGATCAGGGGCTAACACAAATCAGTGGAGCGTTTCCAGTTGGAAACTGGAACGTTCAAGCGACGGCGCGCCAGCGCTCCTCGCGTACGAAGGTCATCAGATCCTCGGACGACATGGGCTTGGCGAAGGCGTAGCCCTGCAGCACGTCGCAGCCCAGATCGCGCAGTATGACCGCGTGCTCCATGGTTTCCACGCCCTCGGCCACCACCTTGATGCCGAGCGAATGGCCGATATCGATGATGGAGGCAACGAGCCGGCGCTGGCTCACCTTTTCGACGATCGGCCAGATCAGCCGGCGGTCGATTTTCAGGCGGGAGGGGCGCAGATTGATAAGGCTGATGATCGAGGCATAGCCTGTGCCGAAATCGTCGATCTCAATGTCGATGCCGAGCAGTTTCAGGCGCGTGAAAGTGGCGGCGATCGCCTCGTCGCGCTCATCGAGAAAAATCGATTCCAGCAGTTCGAAGGAAACGACGCCGGGCTCGATGTCGAGGCCGTCGAGGCTCTCAAGCAAGTCGGCGTCGTTGAGGCGGCCGGCCGAGACGTTGACCGAGATTTTGGGGATGTCGATGCCGGCGGACTTCCATCGTGTCGAATGCCACAGCGCCTGTTCCAGGATGGTGCGGTCGATCAGCGGCACGACGTTGAGTTCCTCGGCCGTCTTGAGGAAGGTGTCGGGCATGAGCACGCCTTCGCGCGGATGAGCCCAGCGCGCCAGCGCCTCGACGCCGACGATCGACAGGTTGCGGGCGTCGAACTGGGGCTGGAAATGGGGCATGAATTCCTGACGCTCCAGCCCGGAGAGTATCTCGTCGGCGATGCGCTTGCTGCGGACGATCTCCGCCTTGAGCGAAGAAGAGAAAAACTCGCAGCGGTTCCGGCCGTTCGACTTGGCGCGGTAAAGCGCAGTGTCGGCGTCGATGAGAAGGCGCTTGCCGTAGTCGCTCTGGCTGGGGTCGGCCATGGCGATGCCGATGGAAACGCCATAGCGGCATTCATGGTTCTCGAAGGGAACGGGCTGGCGCATCTGCTCGATGATCCTGCCCGCCAGCGCCGACAATTGCTGCTCGTTGATCTCGGACGTGATCGCGATGACGAACTCGTCGCCGCCGATACGTGCGACGAATTCGTCGGCACGGGTGTTGGCCGTCAGGATCGAGGCGGCGTGGACCAGCATGTGGTCGCCGGCAGCGTGGCCCAGCGTGTCGTTGATGTGCTTGAAGCGGTCGAGATCGATGTGCAGCAGCGCCGTCGGCATGACCCCGCCATGCCCGTCGAGCAGTTGGTCGAGAAAACGCCGGTTCGGCAGGCCGGTAAGGCTGTCGTGCAGCGAGTTGTGCTCCATCTGGGCACGAGCGTTCTCGAGCTCGCGGTTCCTGAGCTCAGCGCTCTGCTTGGCATTGAGCAGGTTCGTCTTCAGTTCCACGTCGCTGGATACGTCCCAATTGGCGCCGATGATGTAGCGCGGACCGCCCGGCTCGTCGCGCACGGCACCGATCGCGCGGATCCAGCGTATCCGGCCATCGGCGAGCCGGACGCGGAAATCAGAGGCATAGGTGCCGGAGGCAAGGATCGCTTCGCGGAATTCCCTCTCCGCGAGGACGCGGTCCTCCGGATGCAGCATCTTCGACCAGATTTCGTATTTGTTGGGCTCGACGTCTGCGGGAACGTTGTAGAGTTCCTTCATCCGGTCGTCCCAGTTCATCTCGCCGGTGTCGAGATTAAGCTCCCACACGCCGATCTTCGATGTGTCGAGCGCGAGTTTCAGACGCTGCGACAACTTCTTGAGCTGCTTTTCCCGTAGCTCCAGTTCGCGCATGTTGACACGACGCTGGTCGTAGAGACTGGCCGCGATTGCGACCGACATCACGATGAAGGCTCCCGCGATCACGAGGAAGGAGCGGAAATACCAGGCATTGTCCGGCGTTTGCGACCAGCCACCGCTGGGTATGCCGGCAAGCCGCCAGCTGCCGCTCGGCAAGGAAACCTCGGTGGTCACCGGCTCGTCGGCGAAAACCTCCGGATCGCCATAGAAATAGGCGCCTTCGCTACCCTTCGCGTCTCGCCCGGCAATGGCGACATCAATCGGCAATTCCGGATTGTGCAGTCCGCTCTCGCGATAGAGCAAATCGACGTCGACGACGCCCGATACCAGCCCCCAGGGCCGGGATATACCCGCCTCGTCGCGGGTGTAGACCGGGAAGCGCCCTATGAAGCCCCGGCCGCCCTGCAGCAGTTCGACCGGCCCGGCCAGCACCATTTCGCCGGTATCCATGGCGCGCATGGCGGCCTCGCGCTGCTGCTCGTTGGCCCGGTAGTCGAGCCCGATGGCCTTCTCGTTGCCCTCGATCGGATACATCATCCGGATGACGAGGTCGGGCGCGGCGGCGATGTTGCGCAATTGCGAGTGCTCACCGAGCAGGCCTGCGGCAATGCCGGCGAATTCCTTCTGGTCCATGTCGGGTCGCGTGGAGATGACGGCGACAAGGCCGCGTACGAGTTGAATGTTGGCGTTGAGATTGCCTTCCAGCTTGGCGCGCACCAGACCGAGTTGTTCGGAGACCTTTACGCGCGCCTGCTGGTGATGGACGACGCGGTTCTGATATTCGGCGAACAGTCCTGTGATCACACAGACCACCAGTGCCATGGCGGGCGCGACGACACCCGGCCGCATCAAGGCGCGACCGATGAATCTCCCGGCTTTTCCAACTGCTTGCATGACCGTTTCCGCGACGCCGTGTCGTCCCCAGCCCATGCGGCTGGGCCCCCAATACGCCTTCACGCTAGCAGGAAACCAGAAACAAAAGCCTAAAGCGTTGCGGCGAATTTTGCGGGGCCGGGCAAAGCTACGACAACGCAGGCGGAATCGCCCGCCCGGCCGTTTCCGGCCGGCGGGATGGGTAAGAGCGTGCCGGCCATGTTGGGGGCCGGCCAGACAAACACACAGGGCACTGCTTTCGCCGGGCCGAATTGTATGCGGGTCAACAGTGCCCTGCGCGGAGATTTGATGTGCGGACCAGCCGTGGCACACGATTGCCGGCCCACCCTCGAAGGCGCCCCCGCCTTACGCCCGTGCCGGCCCCAGAAGCGATGGAGACGACCGGGCAGGTCGGCGGTGAGCTTCCCGCTCCGCTGCTGCTGCCTCCCGTGATGTTCAGTGCGTTACAGGTCTCGATACCAGCATCTCATCGAAATGCGCGTTCGAGCCAAAGGCGAGAGGCAGCGCATTTTGATTCCTAATGACCTGACAACGCACGAGGCGCGCGATCCGGCGTTTGCGCGAGGCGGCAGTGGGAGAGAGGATAAGGTAGGGAAAGGGGGTGAGGGTAGAAGGCAAAAATATTTACTTCTCAAAGGATCATGCAGCCTGCAATATGACCTCTATCTCCCGGTCAAACACATTACGCTCTTGATCGGCTGTACCAAGATTCCGGGTCTCAATTGATTTTCTTATAGTTTTTGCGAGTTCCAACAGCGGCGTCGGAAGGTTGTCATTTACTGCTGAAAACTGCTTTGCAGCACTTGCAAAATCCCCGCCCTTCATAAGAATATGCGTGCTTAGGATGTTGGAAATATTATCATTGTGGGTACGCAACCGCTGGAAAGTGGTGACAGGCTCTCCACTCCTTAATTCTGCTAGCGCATACGCAGTCTCAAATACTATTCTTTTCCTGTAGAAGCTGCATTCAAATCCACTCGAAAATAACTCTTTTGCTCGCCCAAAATCGCCCTGTTTGAGGTACAACATTCCGCGCAAATGCAAGGTAGTCCATTCGTCCTCAGTCTTTGGTTCAATATTATCGAGTAATGTGATTGCAGAAGCATATTCACCTTGAGCGATGAGTATTGCGGCTTTTGCATTGGAGGCAAAACGGTTATCTGGACGGCGCTCCATGATCTGATCATATGCCGTCAAAGCGGCTTCATAGTTTCCCAGCAATCGCAGTAGGTTTGCGCGCCCGCCAAGCGCATACAAATCATATGGAAAATCATGAACGTTTGAGTCGAATTGTTGCAATGCATCTTTGAATTTCCCTACGAGCTTTAGGGCGTTAGCATAGCCATTTCGAAGGCGGCTATCGAGGTGAAATTTATCGAGGGCGCCCCTAAAAACATCTAAAGCAGCGCCGTATTCTCGCATGTCTTTTAGAGTGTCGGCTTCGCCACTAACTGGAGTTGGCGAAAAGGGAAATCGCTCGGCTGCGGATCGGTAAGCCGCAAGAGCATCTGAAAAACTGCCCCGCGACCTGAGGACATCAGCTTTGCCGCAATATGATATTTCGTTTTCAGGGAAGAGTGCGATAGCTTTGTCATATATCGTCAACGCATCGTCCCATTCGCCACGTAGTTTGTTGACATTCGCGAGCCCACACCAAGCGGCTGGCTCATCTTCAGTCTGCGCGATTACGGACTTATAAACATCTGCAGCTTCATCAAGACTTCCGATATCCGTTAAGACAGCTGCCTTGCCACAAATCAAACCTACTTCTCCAGGAAGCAAACTAATAGCCGCATCATATGCGAGAAGCGCCTCATCATATTTCCATAGATTTCTTAGTGTTTCAGCGCGAACAGCCATTGTCTCAGAAGCAACGTTGTCGTAACCAAATCGTTCTATTGCCTTATCAAAAATTGCCAAAGCTTCATTATACCGACCGGATGCTTTTTTAACGCGCCCGATTCCCACCATACCAAACTCATCTTCACCTAATTCCAATGCACGTTGGAATTCCACTTCAGCCTCAGGGATCCTATAGAGCGCCAGATAAGTATCTGCGAGTATACCCACAGCCCGACCGTCATCCGGGCGCAATTCCGTACTCGCCCTCGCCCATTCCAGCTCAATCGAATGTTGTCCCAACTTGCGGGCTTCGACGGCAAGTGAAGACAGGGATTTTGCCGCAAACACCGGGCCGCCGTGCTGCAGTTGCATTTCAACCAATTGACCTGCAAAACGGCGCGCCTGCCGCACATCGCCTCCCTTCAGCTTCTCGATTATGGACGCTTTTTGTCGCAGGACTGCCTGGTAATCTTCATAGCTGCTTCTCTCTGCGGAAGACTTGGGAATATATCCCTCTTCTTCGTAGTGCTCCATTTCTTGCTCCTGACGGAGCATTTCTCTTTTCGTTCTTTTGTGAATGAAATCTTTTGTCCAAGCCTGTACTGTCGCTCTTGATCGAGGAAGCCTGGACAAGTTTGCAAAGCACCGCAATACGGCTTGGTTAATGCGGTCGGTATCACTACCTGCTTCGACAAGGCTGCGAAACGAACCAGTCGATATTGCTAGTTCGACAAATTCGGCACGTGCGTCTGACTCGATTACTTCGGATTCGAAAGCGCGCTTGAGCGCTGAATTGAAGCGAGCTATATGGACTTGAGAATTCTTCAGTTCATCCACAAATTGGGCAAACCTTGGTGCCTGACGTCTAAATTCCCGACAACGGACCTCATCAGGAAGCGCAAGATTCTCTGCAGCTAGTACATAGTTCCGGATTGCTTCTATCGAATCCGTGTACTCCATCACTCCTTCAAAGAGGAGCGCAGCTTCGAAAGCTATTTCGTCTTCTTCATTCAATGCAGCGTCAAGAAGCTGTAGGCCTCTATCAAAATAATAACCCTTTATCAGTAAAGGAAATGCATTCCTTTTATCTTTAACATTTAACTTTTCTACGTCGTCTGCGCCCAAAAAAAGCAATGGCAAGTCGGCAAGAGACGCTTCCACTTCAACATCTGGATTGTGGCCATCAATGAAGAAAACTTCATTTCCTTGAACGAAGGCCGCTCGAGCTACTTGCCCCGATACATACGCTTCCATCATTTTGTGAGGGTCTCCACGCCTGCAGCCTCAAGCTTTCTCGAACAAACCCTCCAGAGTAACTTGTCTTCCCTGGTGATCGGTCCAGACGCGACGACCTTCTCTATCGTCTTGCGATTGATTGTTCCATAGATATGGACCTCGACAAAATCACTGTTTCCAGTACCACCTTCATCCTTCTGAAGCACGCCGGCAAACTCCGTGATACCCATCCCTTCGCTGATAGCACTATGAAGCTTGGAGACAGCTAAGGTATGACGATTGTACCACGTCGCGCGATACCCGGGAGGAAAAACACCCGTCATACCGATATGATGCTTTGTGGCGAAGTTATATGGATTTTCCTCAAACACACTGGCCCGGTGAGAGATCATGTTGTCTTTAAACACCATGTCGTATCCACCATAGCCTCTCATGCCTCGCTCTTCGAGGCTTATTGAGCCAAATAGGATATTTTCGAAAAAATTCGGAAACAAGGCATTTTCGAACTGCACCCGAGTCTTGTCGAACACGTTATCTGTGGGCGAACGCGTGCCGGCCCTTACCTGCTTCGCGAAGCTTGCATAGGAAAATTCGTCACCCTGCGCAAGCGCCTGAATATCTGCGAGAGGGCGAGAAATTACGGCTTTTGAATTCTTGACGGCTTCCTCAAAAGCGATGATCTCAGCTGCAATCGTTCGCGCGTCTGCCGAGATTCTTGCATCCGAGTAACGCTCCTGAAGCGCATTGACTTCCGCGGCTGAGGCCGCA
>JBHIWX010000062.1:0-26859 GCA_041987205.1 Rhizobiaceae bacterium
CGCGAATGGCATCGACAAGGCCGTCTTCGAATGCGAATGCGGCAAGGGCACTTATGTACGCGCGCTCGCCCGCGACATGGGCCGCGACCTCGACTGCTTCGGCCATATCTCGAAGCTGCGTCGCACGGCCGTCGGCCCGTTCAACGAGGACGACCTCATCCCGCTCGATGAACTGACCGCGTTGGAAGGCGATCTCGATGCGCTCGACGGAGAATTGCTGCCCGTCGGCCTCGCGCTCGAGGAACTGCCCGAGATCCAGATCACCCAGCCGCAGGCAAGCCGCCTGCGCGCCGGAAATTCGATCCTGCTAAGGGGTGCCGACGCACCGACCTTCGCCGACGAGGCCTATGCCACCATGGGCGAGGAACTGGTCGCCATCGGCTCGGTGGAAAAGGGCGAGTTCAACCCGCGCCGCGTCTTCAAGGTCTCCGCCGCCTGAGCGGTCGGATCGTCCCGCACGTACAGGCGCGACGCCGGAAAGAACGTTGCCAGACATCACCGCCGGTGCGATGCTGTTGCCCTTGTTGGAGGGCACGGCATGAACCGCATGACGAGAATGTTGGCATTCCTTCTTTTCTCGGCCTCGGTGCTGGCGGCGGGCGCGGTCCGCGCCGCCGGACCACGGGATGGGCAGACCGGGATCGAAATCGCACAAGCCTGCGGCTGGTACGCCATTGTCGGCTGTTCGCGAAGCAGCAGCGATGCCGCCTCGATCGCGCCGCCGGGAACCTACGTCATCGACACCAATTTCTATCCGAACTTCAGCAATGGCTGGTTCTGCGCCGTCGACGGACCGTATCCCTCGCGCAGCGCCGTTCCGCTCGGCCATTGGCGGCAGTTTCGCGGCGACGCCTATGTGAAGAACGCCTGTTAGGACGTTTCCGACGCGTCGGGACAATCTTGCCGGACGGTTTTCTTGTTCCGACCCGGTTGTTTCATAGTGGTTCTGTCAATAGTTTACCCGCCCAGGGGCGTTCACAACCTGGGGGTTGATCCTTGAAACCTGTATTTTTCTTAGTGATATTTCTTGCTGTCTTTTCCGTAACGCAATCGGCACATGCAGTGCCTGCACCTTCGCCTACGACACCTGCTTCGGAGCCAGAACCGGAGCCGTCAAGCCAGAAACCCGGCGCAGGGCCGGCGATTTGCGGCTGGCAAGTCGAGATGGGGTGTTTCGCCAAGCCACTCGATGCCTTTAGTCGCTTGCGTGAACTGATCCCGGAATTTACCGGATGGTCGGCCTTCGGGCTTTCGGTGGTTGACGATGGCCGCAACCCGGCGATCAGGCACAGGCGCTATTGCGTGGTTCATGGCAATCATGCCAGCCAGGCAACGGCGAATGCCCATCAGGCCAACCAGACCATCGCGAACGCCAACGTCCGTTATGGCTGCTGACCGGCGGGTGATTCTGCGCTGGCTTTTCGGTCCGAAATAACCTATATGCGGCGCATTGGCGGGACCGGTTCCCGCCTTTCACTCATCTGGCCCCTGCTGGACGACATCCCGGCTGTGGGCGGCGAGAGAAACTTCCGGCCCGGTATCGTTGCGAACGTTCCGGCCCGTACAACAACAAGGACAATCCGATGTCGATCACGCCCGAGCGCAAGAGTGCGCTCATCTCCGAATACGCGACCAAGGAAGGCGACACGGGTTCGCCGGAAGTCCAGATCGCGGTACTGACCGAACGCATTTCCAATCTGACCGAGCACTTCAAGGACCACAAGAAGGACAACCATTCCCGCCGTGGCCTGCTGAAGCTCGTTTCCCAGCGTCGTCGCCTGCTCGACTATGTTCGCGGCAAGGACGAGGCGCGCTACAAATCGCTGATCGAACGTCTCGGTCTGCGCAGGTAGTTCATTACCGGCGGCGAGCCATCTGGCCTGCCGCCGGACTTGTATGTCCGGACCGGGTTTTCCTCATGCGTCCCGGCCGGACCGTAACCTAACCGGCGTCCATACGCTTCAAAGAGCGTAAACGGGGCAGGATTACCGGATGCCCGGACCGCGGCGTTAAAGGGTCCGGACCTCCTGTTGTCTTGCCCTCCCGTCGATTGACGGGAATGGGCACCAAAAACGCATGATCGTCCGGGCGGCGCCCCGGCGCGGGAAATGACGGGCAGAAACGTTTGCGCCCAGTGTTCCCGCACCCGATAGACGGCGACCGCCAGATACGGCCAATGCAGGCCAGACACAGGTAAGAAAACATGTTCGACATCCACACCGTGGAAATCGAGTGGGGCGGCCGCCCCCTCACGCTGGAGACCGGTAAGGTCGCCCGCCAGGCGGATGGTTCCGTCATTGCCACCTATGGCGAGACCGTGGTGCACGCCACCGTCGTCGCCGCCAAATCGCCGAAGCCCGGCCAGGACTTTTTCCCGCTGACGGTCAACTACCAGGAAAAGACCTACGCCGCTGGCAAGATCCCGGGTGGCTTCTTCAAGCGCGAAGGTCGTCCTTCCGAAAAGGAAACGCTGACCTCGCGCCTGATCGACCGTCCGATCCGCCCGCTCTTCGCCGAAGGTTTCAAATGCGAGACGCAGGTCATCACCACCGTCCTGCAGCACGACCTTGAGAACGATCCCGACGTTGTCGCCATGGTCGCCGCCTCGGCCGCGTTGACCCTTTCCGGCGTGCCGTTCCTCGGCCCGATCGGCGGCGCCCGCGTCGGCCTGATCGACGGCGAATACGTGCTCAATCCGAACGTCGACGAGATGCCGGAATCGAAGCTCGACCTCGTCGTGGCCGGCACGAAGGACGCCGTCCTGATGGTCGAGTCCGAAGCCCACCAGCTAGACGAAAAGACCATGCTCGATGCCGTGATGTTCGGTCATGCCGGCTTCCAGCCGGTCATCGACGCGATCATCCAGCTTGCCGAGAAGGCCGCCAAGGAGCCGCGCGAGCACACCGCACCGGATCACGCTGAGCTCGAGGGCAAGATGGAAGCCCTCGTCGGTGGCGACATTGCCTCGGCCTATACCATCTCCGACAAGCAGGAGCGCTACAACGCGCTCGACGCCGCCAAGGCGAAGGTCAAGGAAGAGTTCCTCAACGAGGAATCCTCCGCCGACGACGCACAGGTGGTCTCCGAGGTGTTCAAGCACCTGCAGGCCAAGGTGGTGCGCGGCTCGATTCTGAAGACCGGCAACCGCATCGACGGCCGCGACACCAAGACGGTCCGCCCGATCGTCGCCGAGGTCGGCATGCTGCCGCGTACGCACGGCTCCGCCCTGTTCACCCGCGGCGAGACGCAGGCCATGGTCATCGCCACGCTCGGCACCTCCGACGATGAGCAGTTCATCGACGCGCTGACCGGCACCTACAAGGAAAACTTCCTGCTCCACTACAACTTCCCGCCCTTCTCGGTCGGCGAGACTGGCCGCATGGGTTCGCCCGGCCGCCGCGAAATCGGCCACGGCAAGCTCGCATGGCGCGCTGTCCGTCCGATGCTGCCGAGCGCGGAAGATTTCCCCTACACGTTGCGCATCGTTTCCGAGATCACCGAATCCAACGGCTCGTCCTCCATGGCAACCGTCTGCGGTTCCTCGCTGGCGCTGATGGATGCCGGCGTGCCGATCAAGGCGCCGATCGCCGGTATTGCCATGGGCCTGATCAAGGAAGGCGAAGAGTTCGCCGTCCTGTCGGATATCCTGGGTGACGAAGACCATCTCGGCGACATGGATTTCAAGGTCGCCGGTTCGGCCGAGGGCATCACGTCGCTGCAGATGGACATCAAGATCACCGGCATCACCGAGGAGATCATGAAGGTCGCCCTTGACCAGGCCAAGGACGGTCGCCTGCACATTCTGGGCGAGATGTCGAAGGCACTCTCCGAGAGCCGTGGGGAACTCGGCGAGTTCGCGCCGCGCATCGAGCAGATCTCCATCCCTGTCGACAAGATCCGTGACGTGATCGGTTCGGGCGGCAAGGTCATCCGTGAGATCGTCGAGAAGACCGGTGCCAAGATCAACATTGAGGACGACGGCACGGTGCGCATCGCATCGGCCTCCGGCAAGGAGATCGAGGCGGCCAAGAAGTGGATCCACTCAATCGTCGCCGAGCCGGAAGTGGGCGAGATCTACGAGGGCACGGTCGTCAAGACCGTCGACTTCGGCGCCTTCGTCAACTTCTTCGGTTCCCGCGACGGCCTGGTCCACATCTCGCAGCTCACCGAGGGTCGCGTCGCCAAGACCACCGACGTGGTCAGCGAGGGCGACAAGGTCTGGGTCAAGCTGATGGGCTTCGACGATCGCGGCAAGGTCCGCCTGTCGATGAAGGTCGTCGACCAGGAGACCGGCAAGGAAATCGACAAGGACGCCGCCGAGTAAGGTGAGCTTCCAGCAAGAATTGAAAAGCCGGGCCTCGCGCCCGGCTTTTTTGTTGCCCGGAATGTGCCATGATGTTATATTGGTAACATGGTAGAGAAAACGCAAACCGGCCTGCGGATGGATGCCTCCGTGCTGAAGGTGCTCAAGGGCCTCGCCGAATACAAGGACATGAGCCTCGGCGATCTGGTCGAAGGCATCGTGCTGCACGCCTTCGAGAACAGGCCACCCTTCGAAGAGGCCACGCTGGACGTCATCGCCAAGCTCAAGGACGTCTACGGTTGCACGCATACGGCCGCCGACGCCCACAGACTTGGCACCGCGCAGGAGGACCACACATGAAACGTGCCTTCGAGACCGAGATCCGGGTGCCCTTGCCGCCGGCATCCGCCATTCATCTCTTCACCCCGAAGGGCGAGGAAGAATGGGTGCCGGGCTGGACCCCGCGCTATGTCGAGCCGGCGAACGGCGAGACGGTCGCCGGCATGGTGTTCGAGACCGGCGAAGCCGCTGAACGCACCATCTGGACTTGCCTGAAATGGGACGCCGTGGCGGGCCGCGCAGCCTATCTCCGCTTCGTGCCCGGTCATCGCGTCAGCCGCGTTGTCGTTGCGTGCCGCGCCGGTGAAGGCGATAGCAGCATGGTCACGGTGCGATACGAGCATGTGGCATTGTCGCCGGAGGGCGAGGCATGGCTGGCGGACCAGCCGCAATCGGACTACGAAGCGGAGATCGCCGCCTGGCAGGCCCATATCGAAGCTGCGATCGGCGAGGGCAGGATCGACGCAGCCGCCTGATCCGCCGCAACGTGCTCCGGCATGGGTGATGTACGCATGGACGACGAACGCTGGAAGACGCTGTTCCACCCTTTCGAGCGCGGGCTGATTGATGCCCCCGGCAAGGGGGAGCGCTGGCTGTTTGTTGGCGCCCGAGCCGGCTTCGTGCGACCGGATGATTTCGAGGCGGATCTGACCTGCGTGCAGCGCTTTCGGCCTGCTTATCTGGCGCTGGAGCGGCAGGGTGAACGCGTCCTCGCTGAAGTACCGGAAGGTGAAGCCTTCGACGGCGCGCTGGTGCTGCTCGGACGCTACCGGGAGGACAATTTCCGCCAGCTGCGCGAGGCCGCAATGGCGGTCAGGCCCGGCGGCAGGGTCGTCGTCGCCGGCGGCAAGACCGACGGGGTCGATCCCCTGCGCAAACTTCTACGGCAGAGCTTTGACGATCTCGAGCACGCCTCGAAACATCACGGCGTGGTCTTCTGGTTCGCCGCGCCGGAAAGCGGTCTAGCAAACATGCTGCCCGCATCCGCCGAACCGCTCGCATTAGACGGCATGCGCATCCCGCCCGGCATCTTCTCCTCCGACGGCCCCGACCCGGCCTCCGTCCTGCTCGCGCGCAATTTCGACGGCAGGCTGGGTGGCAGGGTTGCCGATTTCGGCGCGGGATGGGGCTATCTGGGCGTCGAGGCGCTGAGGCGCTGCCCGGAGATCACAGGGCTCGACAGCTACGAGGCCGACCGGCTTGCGCTGGACGCCTGCAGGGCCAATCTCGCGCCATTGGCCGGCGAGAGGGATCTGACCTTCCACTGGTGCGACCTGCTGACCGAAAAGCCCGTCGATCGATACGACCGGATCGTGATGAACCCGCCATTCCACGAGGGCAGGGCGGCCCGGCCGGAAATCGGCATCGGCTTCATCGGCGCGGCGAGCCGCGCGTTGAAGCCCGGTGGCCATTTGCTGATGGTCGCAAACCGCAACCTGCCCTACGAGGTGGCGCTGGAAGCCAATTTCAGGAAAGTGAACCTGCTGGCCGAAGAAGGTGGGTTCAAGATCGTCGAGGCGATCCGGTAGCGCGCATCTCGTCCGGCTGAACTTCCGATCCGCAATTCTTGCTCTGAAAAAGGAAAAAGCGCCCGGCAAGCCGGGCGCCATTCGCTACGGTATCCTCGCAGTGTGTGACGGGAATGCGGGGAGGGAGGGTACCTAAAACCGCAGCGAAATCCTTTTCCTTGCGGATCGATTATCCGGTCCTGATGGGAAGCCGATCCGCCGCTCCCCCCATCGCTTTCCGGCACCCCCGTGCCTTCCAGACCGCTTGAGAACAAACTAGACGCCGGCCGCGACCCTGTCTTGATTTGGATCAAGGCGGGAAAGAAGTTTTCTGCAGGTTCGCGTCATGCACGAAATTCCCATGAAAATTCGTGTTTCATCCGCGTTGAAGGTGACAGCCTGCCATGCGGTTGCGTCTGCGAATGGCGAGCGGGCCGTCCAATGTCTGTGACGCGTATTTCCATTTCACGCCACTCGGAAACGCGCTAGTATGAATCCATACATTCAAATGTAAGAATGTGAAGGGAGGAAAAGATGAAACACTTGCTGTCCGGCCTGGCGCTTGCGTTCGGCCTGTTGTTTGCCCTCGCCGCAAACGCGGCCGACGGGACGCACAGAATCGCCTTTCATGTCGACCAGAACGACCCGGCCGTCATGAATCTGGCGTTGAACAATGTGCAGAACGTCAAGAAATACTACGCCGACAAGGGCGAGAAGCTCGTCGTCGAGATCGTCGCCTATGGCCCCGGCCTCAACATGTTCATCGCCGACAAGAGCCCGGTCAAGGAGCGCATTGCCACGATGTCGCTCGAAGACCCCGAAATGAAGTTTTCGGCCTGCGGTAACACCATGGCCAACTTGAAGAAGAAGACCGGCGAGGATGTCGTGCTGATATCCGAGGCGACCGTGGTCGAATCCGGCGTGGTCCGGCTGACGGAATTGCAGGAGCAGGGATATGCTTACGTGAAACCGTGAGTGGCCCCACCCATCCCGCTTCTGCGATGGCGGCGAATCCGGTCTCCGGATTCGCCGTTCTTACTCGCCGCGGTCGATGGTCTTGAGCTCTTCCATGCGCGGCATGGAGATGGTCGAATAACCTGAATCGACGAAATGAATTTCACCGGTCACGCCCGACGATAGATCGGACAGCAGGTAGAGCGCCGAGCCGCCAACCTCGTCGATCTCGACCGTGCGCCTCAGCGGCGCGTTGCGCTTCTGGTAGTTGAACATCTGCCGCGCATCCGAAACGCCGGAGCCCGCCAGCGTGCGAACCGGCCCTGCCGAGATCGCATTGACGCGGATATTGCCGGGACCGTAATCGGTGGCGAGATAGCGCACGCTTGCCTCAAGCGCCGCCTTGGCCACGCCCATGACATTGTAGTTCGGCATGACGCGCGTCGAACCGCCATAGGTCAGCGTCACCATCGCCCCGCCCTGCGTCATCAGCCCGGCGGCGCGCTTGGCGATCTCCGTGAACGAGAAGCACGAGATCACCATGGTGCGCATGAAGTTCTCGCGCGAGGTATCGGCGTAGAGTCCCTTCAGCTCGTTCCTGTCGGAATAGGCGATGGCGTGGACGAGGAAGTCGATGCCGCCCCAGCGCTCCTTCAGGGTGTCGAACACGGCGTCGACGGTCGTGATGTCTTCCACGTCGCAGGGCAGCAGGATGTCCGACCCGACGCTCTCCGCCAGCGGCCTGACACGCCGGCCGAAGGCGTCGCCCTGATAGGTGAAGGCGAGTTCCGCGCCATGTTCGGCGAGCTTCCTGGCAATACCCCAGGCGATGGAATGGTCGTTCGCCACTCCCATGACGAGGCCGCGCTTGCCGGCCATCAAACCTTCCATCTCGATCTCCCCCGTCGCGCACCGGTCCGGTGTCTGTGTACTGCCCCGGTCGAATGCCGATGCGCTGTTGTCCTGATCAGCTTTGTCCCGGTCCGGGAGGGAATGATCAAGCCCGTGGCCGATCAACCATTGTAACGCTGCATAACAATCGAAGCGTTGGTGCCGCCGAATCCGAAGGAGTTGGACAGCACCGTGTTGATTTCCGCGTTGTCGATCCGCTCGCGCGCGATGTTCATGTCGGCGAAGGCGGGATCGAGTTCATCGATATGCGCACTCTCGGCGACGAAGCGATTATTGAGCATTAGCAGCGAATAGATCGCTTCCTGAACGCCGGTCGCGCCCAGCGAATGGCCGGTCAGCGATTTGGTCGCCGAAATGGGCGGGCACTTGTCGCCGAACAGTTCGCGGATGCCCTCCATTTCTTTCTGGTCGCCCACCGGCGTCGAAGTCGCGTGCGGATTGATGTAGTCGATCGGCTCGTTCACGGTCGCCAGCGCCATCTTCATGCAGCGCACGCCGCCTTCGCCCGAAGGCGCGACCATGTCGTAGCCGTCCGACGTCGCGCCATAGCCGACGATCTCGCCATAGATTTTCGCGCCGCGCGCCTTGGCGTGCTCCAGTTCCTCGAGCACCAGAACGCCGGCGCCGCCGGCGATCACGAAGCCGTCGCGGCTCACATCGAAAGCGCGCGAGGCGACTTCCGGCGTGTCGTTGAACTTCGAAGACATCGCGCCCATGGCGTCGAACAGGTTCGACATCGTCCAGTCGAGATCTTCCGACCCGCCGGCGAAGATAATGTCCTGCTTGCCCATCTGGATGGTTTCGTAGGCATTGCCGATGCAGTGATTCGACGTCGCGCAGGCCGATGAGATCGAATAGTTGACGCCCTTGATCTCGAACTGGGTGGCAAGCACCGCCGAGGCCGTCGAGCTCATCGCCTTCGGCACGGCCGTCGGCCCGATCCGCCGCGGCCCCTTTTCCTGCGTCGTCAGTCCGGCCTCGAAAATGGTGCGCGTCGACGGACCGCCCGAGCCCATGATGATGCCGGTACGCGGATTGACGATATCGCCGCCCTCAAGCCCCGAATCGACGATCGCCTGGTCCATAGCGATATAGTTCCACGCCGTGCCCTTGCTCATGAAGCGGGCCGTGCGCCGGTCCAGCACCTCGAACGGATCGAGCTTCGGCGCGCCATGCACCTGGCAGCGAAACCCGTACTGGACGTAGTCGTCCGCCCGGCTGATCCCGGATTTGGCCTCGCGCAGGGACGCCAGCACTTCCTGGCTGTTGTTTCCGATCGAGGAAACAACACCGATTCCCGTCACGACCACACGTTTCATTGCCATTTCCTCTCAGGTGTCCTGGGACGCAGTCTTGCACATACCAACCCGGCCCTGCGGAAAACCAGCATGGCCGATTTCGTCGTGCGCGTTCAGGTGGACTGTGCCAGCCCGACCTTCAAATCTTTTGCCAGATAGGCCAGTTCGCCATCGGCCTTCATCCAGCCATCGCCGATGCCGAGCACGAGCCGCCCGCGCATGACGCGTTTCAGGTCGACGCCGAACTCGACCAGCTTGGTCTTCGGGGTCACCATGCCCTTGAACCGCACCTCGCCGGTGGAGATCGCCATGCCCTTGCCCGGCAGGCCCAGCCAGCCGAGGAAGAACCCGGTCAGCTGCCACAGCGCGTCGAGGCCGAGGCAGCCCGGCATCACCGGATTGCCGATGAAATGGCACGGGAAGAACCAGAGGTCCGGCTTGATGTCGAATTCGGCCCGGATCGCGCCCTTGCCGAACTCGCCGCCGTCCTCGGTCACCTCGGTGATGCGATCGAACATCAGCATGGGCGGCACCGGCAATTGCGCATTGCCGGGACCGAAAAGCTCGCCGCGACCGCAGGCGAGAATTTCCTCGTAGTTGTAACTGGATTTACGCTCCGCCATTCCCCTCGGCTTTCCTTGATGCGGCCCATGGCGCGGGCCCTGATCCGGCGTTCGACCTGGCGTTGCCGGTCATCCCCGTCCTCCTGCCCGGCCACCTTGCCCGTTTGCGCGGTTCTTAACACAGCCATAGCCGGTGTCCAAAGGAAGATTGGCTGTGGAAAAAGACCGGATGAAGGCGCCCGCTCAGAACCGCCGGAATGCCTGATTCGAACGGGGATCGGCCTATTGCCGCCTCTTGACAGGCCACTTATATTCACGGCAGGAAAAAGCGGGGCCAACAAACAGGGCAACCGAATGACCGGAATGCCATCATCGATCGACGCCGGCAAGGCTTTGCACGCCAAGGCATTGTCGGAAAAGGAACTGGCGGAAATGCTTCGCCGGGCGGGTTTGCGTCCGACGCGGCAGCGCATCGCGCTGGGCGAAATCCTGTTCTCGAAGGGTGATCGCCATATCTCCGCCGAGGTGCTTTTCGAGGAAGCGCGCCATGCAGGCGTGCCGGTTTCGCTCGCCACGATCTACAACACGCTGCACCAGTTCACCGGCGCCGGCCTGCTGCGCGCCATTTCGGTCGACACCACGCGCACCTATTTCGACACCAATACGGGCGACCATCATCACTTCTTCCTGGAATCCTCCGAGGAAGTGATCGACATGCCCGACGGCTTCATCCGTGTCGAGAACCTGCCCGAGCCGCCGGACGGCTTCGAGATTTCGCGCGTCGACGTCATCGTGCGCGTGCGCGCTTCCGACGAATAGTCGCGATCTGCAATTTCAGGATTTGAGAGTTGCCACTGCCCGTTTCGGGCATTGAGGCGTCTTTTTTGGCCGGCGCGTCGGTTTGCCGCGTCTTACAAATCTTCGTCGGGATAGACGCCCCAGAGCTGGTTCTGGCGCATGTAGCCATTGGCCTCACCCGCGCTGACCTCGCACCATCCGCTGTCGCATTTGGCAACGCTCGCCACGACACCCGGTTCGACCTGGGCGACCAGCGGCGAATTGGAGGTCGGCTTGGCATGCATCTCGAACATGCCGTCCGCCTTGCCCTTGTTCCACGGTGCGATGATCACCGTTCGCGAACCCGACAGCAGCGAGTGCAGGATCCAGCCCTCATTTCCCTCCGGGTCACGGACCTTGCGCCAGTTGTCGAACTCCTGGATCACTTCCATTGGCAGGCCGCGCTTCAGATAGAGCCATTCGACCTGGTATTCGGTGCCCGGTCCAACGCGCATGTTGACGCGGCCCGACTTCAGCGAGACGTAGCGCGGCAGCGGCAGGCCACTGGCACCGCGCGCCGCGGCCATCGCGCTGTCGACGGTCTGGCTCGAGAGCAGAACAAGGCTCGCCAGTGTGGCAAGGACAAATCTGGCTAGGCGCGTTCTGGAATGTCTGGGCAAGGTACGATCTCGTCTTTTTCGTCTCCGGCGGCTCCGCCGGCCACCGACTTGCCGGCGTTCGCCGCGCCGGCTTTTTTCCCTCGTTCCGGTCTGCTAAGAAACCGGGTAGAGGAAGCGCCAGTTTGGCGGGGCGTGGTTAAGGCTCCGTCAACGGCCCGCACAAAAAAGAAAACGCCGGAGCCGGAGCGGATGCCGCGCAAGAAACCGCTTGTCGTTGTGACGAGAAAGCTGCCTGATGCCGTCGAGACGCGGATGTGCGAGCTTTTCGACACGAGGCTGAACATCGAAGACCGGCCGATGACCCAGGCCGAGCTTCTGGCCGCCGTGCACGAGGCCGACGTGCTCGTGCCGACCGTAACCGACCGCATCGATGCTGGCCTGATCGGCCAGGCCGGCGAAAAGCTCAAGCTGATCGCCAATTTCGGCAATGGCGTCGACAACATCGACGTCGCCGCTGCCGCGCGCAAGGGTATCACGGTCACCAACACGCCGAACGTGCTCACCGAAGACACCGCCGACATGACCATGGGCCTTATGATCGCCGTCTCAAGGCGGCTGGCCGAGGGCGTGGCGGTCATCGATACGGCCAAGTGGAAAGGCTGGTCGCCGACCTGGATGCTCGGCCGGCGCATCTGGGGCAAGCGTCTCGGCATCATCGGCATGGGCCGCATCGGCACCGCCGTCGCGCGACGCGCCAAGGCCTTCGGCCTGTCGATCCACTACCACAACCGCAAGCGCGTCGCGGCTGCGCTGGAGGAGGAACTGGAGGCGACCTACTGGGAAAGCCTCGACCAGATGCTGGCCCGCATGGACATCATCTCGGTCAACTGCCCGCACACGCCGGCGACCTTCCATCTGCTTTCGGCCCGCCGTCTGGCGCTGCTCAAGCCCGAGGCGATCATCGTCAACACCGCGCGCGGTCAGGTCATCGACGAGGAGGCGCTGATCAAGGCGCTGGCGAACGACAAGCTTGCCGGCGCCGGGCTCGACGTCATCGAGCACGAGCCCGCCGTGCGCCCGGAATTCCTCGAACTGTCGCAGAAGGGCAAGGCCGTGATCCTGCCGCATATGGGATCGGCCACCATCGAGGGCCGCCTCGAAATGGGCGACCGCGTGATCATCAACATCCGCACACTGTTCGACGGCCACCGCCCGCCCGACCGGGTGTTGCCGATTGATAGTTAGGGTTCGCCAGGCCGCTCGGCCGAGAACGCGAACCAGTGCGTTCGAAAGATGGGAGGCGGCATGCATCGCTGGCAGGATTGCCCCGCGCCTCAATGCCTCAACGATAGAGCAGCACGGGGATCTTCGCGGTCTGGATCATCGCCGTCGTGGTCGAGCCGATGATCAGGCTGCGGATGCGGCTGTGACCGAACGCACCCATGACCAGAAGCCCGAATGCCTCGTCGACGACGAGCTTGCCCAGCACGGCTTCCGGCTCGCCTGCCATGATGCGCGGCGTTGCGTTGAGGCCCGCCTGCTGCAGCTTCGCGACAGCGTCGTTCACCGTGGTGCGCGTGGCTTCGTCGTCACGGCCAACGCAGAGCACGCAGATTTCCATGTCCGTATAGCCCGGGCTTGCCGCGATGCGGTCGATCGCGACCCTGGCGCCGGCGCTGCCGTCATAGGCGATGAGCACCTTGGTGATCGGCTTGAACTCGCGCGAAGCCACGAAGACCGGCACCTTCGAGGTACGCACGATGCGCTCCAGATTGGAGCCGAGATGGCCGGAGGCGAAATCCGCGCCCTCGCCGCGCTTGCCGATCGCGATCATCCGCGTGTCGGCCTCGACCTCGCGCACGGCGTCGAGCAGGTCGCCCTTGCGTAGCCGTGCGGTAACCGACGTGACGCCGTCTTCTTCGAGGATTTTCTTCGCGTCTTCCAGGATGGCATGGCCTTTGGCGTGCGAGAGCTTCGCCCGCTGTGCGTCCAGCGCGGCGAGTTCCTCCATCAGCGCGCTGCGCGCGCCCAGATGCAGCGCCCCGGAAAGGTCGGACGAAGCAGCACCTTCCCGCCGGCCCAGCACATGCATGATCTCGACGGACGCATCCAGCCGCCGGGCGATCCATGCCACGTGACGGCACAGGCTGCGCGAATAGGCGGAGCCGTCGACGAGCGCGAGTATCTTGTCCATTGTCGTCCTCTCCCTGACCCTTTGTCTTTGTAGGGGATCGGCGAAACCGTCGCCACCCGCGATGCTGCTCAATGGCCGAGCAGCTTGTCCACCGCGCCGGGATTGCCGCGGACCGTGAGCTTGTCGACGATGGTCTCCGAGGCCTCGTTCATGCCGACGACCTCGACATCCGCGCCTTCGCGTCGGAATTTGAGGATGGCCATGTCGAGCGCCTGAACGGAGCTGATGTCCCAGATATGGGCGCGGCTCACATCGATGACGACGCGGTCCAGCGCCTCGCGGAAATCCAGCGCATTGGCGAAATCCTCGGCCGAGCCGTAGAAGAGCTGGCCCTCGATCGTGTAGGTGCGTTCGCGCCCGTCGGCCGAAAGCGTCGAGGTGATCTGGAAAAGCTGCGCGATCTTGCCGGCGAAGAAGATGCCCGAAAGCAGCACGCCGATCAGGACGCCGATGGCAAGGTTGTGCGTGTAGACCACGGTAACCACGGTGGCGATCATGACGATCGAGGACGAGCGCGGATGCACCGTGAGCGCCTTGATCGACGACCACGAGAACGTGCCGATCGACACCATGATCATGATCGCGACCAGCGCCGGCATCGGGATCCGGGCGACGAAATCATCCAGCCCGACAATCAGGATCAGCAGGAACGTGCCGGCGATGAAGGCCGAGAGCCGGCCGCGTCCGCCCGACTTCACGTTGATGATCGACTGGCCGATCATGGCGCAGCCCGCCATGCCGCCGATGAAGCCGGTGGCGGTGTTGGCGATGCCCTGGCCGATGCATTCCTGGTTGCGGCTCGATTTCGTGTCCGTCAGGTCGTCGACGATGTTCTGCGTCATCAGGCTTTCGAGTAGCCCGACAACGGCGACGGCGGCGGAATAGGGAAAGATGATGACCAGCGTTTCGAAGGTCAGCGGGATCTGCGGGACCATCAGGAAGGGCAGCGTGTCGGGCAGTTCGCCCATGTCGCCCACGGTGCGCACGTCCCACCCCATGAAGAAGACGAGGCTGGCGATCGCGATGATGGCGACCAGCGGGGAGGGGATGGCGGTCGTGATCTTCGGGAACAGGTAGATGATCGCAAGCGAGGCCGCCACCAGCGCATAGGTCAGCCAGGTCACGCCCGGCGTCGCCGGGTTCAGCTCCGGCAATTGCGCCATGAAGATCAGGATCGCCAGCGCGTTGACGAAGCCCGACATCACCGACTTCGAAACATAGCGCATGAAGCGCCCGAGCTTCAGCAGCCCGGCGCCGATCTGGAGCAGGCCCGCCAGCACCGTCGCGGCGAACAGATAGTCCAGCCCGTAATCGCGCACGAGGGTGACCATCAGCACGGCCGTTGCCGCAGTCGCTGCGGAGATCATGCCCGGCCGCCCGCCGGTGAATGCGATCAGCACCGCGATGGAAAACGAGGCATAGAGCCCGACCTTGGGGTCGACGCCCGCGATGATGGAAAAGGCGATGGCCTCCGGGATCAGCGCCAGCGCGACGACGGTCCCCGCCAGCACGTCGCCGCGAATGTTGCCGAACCATTGGCGGCGGTAGTCGGTGAGAGAAATCATGAAACGTCCGAAATGCGCTGGACCGGCGTTTGTCGATGAAACGCCGCAGCGACGATGTGGGTTCTGGAAGGTGGGGTTTTAAAAGGTTGTCCGGCAGATCAGCGGCCGGAAGCGCCACCCGGAATCTCACCGGATCCATGCACTGCGCGACAATCTCGGGCGGCTCGCGAAAGCCGCATGCCCCGAAATGCCGGAAAAATCATTCGTGACGAGGTAAACCGTATTTTGCAGTGCACCACAAGACCGAATAACAGGCAATTGCTCCAGGAGAAGGCTCGCCCGTCAATCATCGTCCAGCCTGTCCATCGCCCAGCCCACGCTGAAACCGTGCAGGATGGTCGACAAGAGGATGACGAGGCCAACCAGCGCCCAAAGCTGGTTTTCATTGGCAAATTCCATGTGCCGCCCGGCGTAGCACAGATAGTAGATGGAGCCGATGCCGCGCACGCCATAGACCGCGACCACCGCGCGGTCGCGGTAATTCAAGTCCGAACCGATCAGTCCCAGCCAACCCGCGAGTGGCCGGATGACGACGATCAGCGCCAGCGCGAGTGCAACATGCATCCATGTCAGGTCGGCGAAGACCGTCGGCAAAACGGTGCCCAGCGCGATCAGCAGGATCGCCGTCAACGCGTGTTCGAGCGCTTCGGAGAAATCGTGCAGGCGCCGGTGATAATCGTGATCGGCTTCGACCCGCCGCAATGTCAGTCCCATGACGGCCACGGCGATGAAACCATATCCTTCCACCAGTTCCGTCGATCCGTAGCACAGCAGCACGCCGGCCAGCGCGATCACGCCGGTGGCAGTCAGCGCGAGCGGCGAGGCCTTAGGCACCTGGAACAGCAGGAACGCCAGCGCCCTTCCGCCGGCCCAGCCCATCGCCGCGCCGACGGCGATACGGTAGACGACATCGATGGCGAGCCAGTCCGACAACCAGATGCTTGGGCCGAAATTACCGGCGGCAACCAGCAGCCCGAGATAGACGAAGGGAAAGGCGAATCCGTCATTCAATCCGGCCTCGGTTGTCAGGGTGAACCGGACCGGATGCTCCTTGCCTTCCTGTGGCGGGCCGACCTGCACATCGGCGGCAAGCACCGGATCGGTCGGCGCCAGCACGGCGCCCAGCAGGATGGCGCCGGCCAGCGTTAAACCGCCGATCGTCGTGCCGAGCAGCGCAATCGCGGCGATCGTCAGCGGCATGGCGATGCCGAGCATGCGGATGGTCGGACCCCATTTGCTGCGCGGGGTGAGGGAGTCGATGCGCATGCCTGCGCCGAACAGCGCCACGATCACCGTCAGCTCGCTGATGAGTTCCCAGGGCAGTGGCGTCGTGCGCGGATCGGGCGGGACAGGCATGTTGGGGATCAGCAGGGCAGCCCCGGCGCCCAGGAGGATCATCAGCGGCGCGGATGCCGGTTCGCGCGTCGAGACGAAACGCGGCAGCCAGCGCGCGGCGATGATGATGACGCCGATAACCGCGAGAAGGATATGGTAGGATTCGAAAGAGAATTCAGGCGCGATCTGCATGGTCGATCCGGCTCGGATTGTCGGTTCCGCTATTCATGGCAGCGACCTTCCGTAACGGCAAGCATCGGATCACTCCTCAGCCGGGCGCCCGTACCGAACCTCCTCGAAGCGCGCAGCGAGTGAGTCATACATCAGCAGCCGTCCGGCGAGGCTGGTGCCGGCGCCGGTGATTTCCTTGATGATCTCAAGCGCCTGCATCGAGCCCATCACGCCGGTGAGCGCGCCCAGAATGCCGGCCTCCGCGCAGGTCGGGACGAGGCCGTCGGGTGGCTTTTTCGGGAACAGGTCGCGATAGCGCGGATAGGCTTTGCCGTTCTCGTCGCTCAGATGCGGCTTCAGCGTGGTGAGCGAGGCGTCGAACTGACCGACGGCGGCGCTGACCAGGATTTTTTCCTCCGCCTCGCAGGCATCGGCGACGGCATAACGCGTGTCGAAATTGTCCGACCCGTCGGCGACGATGTCATATCTGGCAACGAGCGCGCGCGCATTGGCGTCCGTCAGGCGGATCTGGTGCGGTTCGAAATAGACATAGGGATTGATGCGTTGCACGGCGCGCGCCGCGCTGATCGTCTTCGCTTCGCCCACCCGGTCGGTATCGTGGATGATCTGGCGCTGCAGATTGGACAGGCTGACCGTGTCGTCGTCGACCACGCCGATCGTGCCGATCCCTGCCGCCGCCAGATAGGCGATGACCGGGGAGCCGAGCCCGCCCGCGCCGATCACCAGCACGCGCGCGGCCTTCAGTTTCTGCTGGCCCGGCCCGCCAATGTCACGCAGGACGATGTGGCGGGCATAGCGTTCCAGTTCATGTTGGTCGAGCGACATGTTCCTCGTCTTTCTCGGTCAGCTTTCCGCCACCGTTCCGCCGGCGACGGTGAAATGTTGCGCGCGCTCGCCCATGGCGTCGAACAGCGCGCGGTCTGTGCCGGTCATCCAGGCCTGGCAGGCAAGCGCCTCGATCCGGTCGAACAGCGCGGCGCGCCTGCCACTGTCGAGATGGGCGGCGATCTCGTCAAGCAGCAGGATGGGCGCGGCCCCGGTCAGCTCCGCGACGAGCCTTGCATGGGCGAGCAGGATGCCGACCAGCAGCGCCTTTTGTTCGCCGGTCGAACACAGTTCGGCGGCCATCGCCTTGGGCCGGTGCGTGACCTTGAGGTCGGAGCGGTGAGGGCCTTCCAGCGTGCGTCCCGCCGCCGCGTCGAGCCGGCGTCCGGCGGCGAGCCGGTCCTTGTACTCGCCTTCCAGATCGCTTGCCGCCATCTCCTGGGCCAGCGTGTCGAGCGTGCCTTCCAGCGCCAGCACCGCATCGGGGAAGGGCGAGGTTGGATCGGAATCGCGTACGATAAGACCCGACAGCAGGCTCACCAGTTCCATGCGCGCGGAAACGATCGCCGTGCCGGTTTCGGCAAGCTGTGTCTCGATGGCGTCGAGCCACGCACCGTTCGGCATCTCGTCGGAAAGCAGGCGATTGCGCTGGCGCATTGCCTTCTCGAAATCGGCGACATGGCGCCCGTGTCCCGGATTGACGGCGAGCACCAGCCGGTCGAGAAATTTGCGTCGGTCGGAAGCGGCGCCCGTGAACAGCCCGTCCATCGCCGGCGTCAGCCAGACGATGCGGGCATGCTCCAGCAGCGCGTCGCCGGATTTCGCCTGTACCGAGTTGATGCGTACGCGGCGTTGGCTTTCCAATCCCACCGGCGTCATGGCGAGCCCAGTGCCGATCGAGACCGGTCCGGCGCTGCATTCCAGTTCTGCGAAGACCGACCACGCACCGTTCGAACCCTTCAGCGCCACCGCATCGTGCGAGGCCCGGCGCAGCCCGCGCCCCGGCGAAAGATAGGAGACCGCTTCGAGCAGATTGGTCTTGCCCGCGCCGTTCTCGCCGGTCAGCACGACGTGGCGGCGATCGCAGTCGAGCGCCAGCCGCGCATAGTTGCGGAAGTTCTCAAGCTTGAGCCGTGTAAGATGGACGCGCGGCGAGTCGGTCATGCGTCCTTATTGCGTCCGCACGCCCCGATAGACAAGCGCGAGCGTGGTGCGTCGCGTCACACCCGCATCGGCATCAGGACGTAGATGGCGTTTTCATCGGCCGAGTCGCGGATCAGCGTCGGCGAACCGGGATCGGCCAGCATGAAGGTGGCTTCGTCGCCGATGAGCTGGCTGGTGATGTCGAGCAGGTAGCGCGAATTGAAGCCGATCTCGAGTGGCGCGCCTTCGTAGCCGACGGGGATTTCCTCCGTCGCGGAGCCCGAATCCGGATTGTTGACGGTGAGCACGACCTGGCCGTCGCCAAGCTGCATCTTCACCGCCCGTCCGCGTTCGGAGGAAATCGTCGAGACGCGGTCGACGGCGCTGGCGAAGCTCGCCCGCTCCATCACCAGTTCCTTGTCGTTGCCGGTCGGGATCACCCGGTTGTAGTCGGGGAAGGTACCGTCGATCAGCTTCGAGGTCAGGATGACCGGACCCACGTTGATGCGGATCTTGGTCTCCGACAATTCGATGGTCACGGCAGCGTCCGGCTCCTCGACCAGTTTCTGGATCTCGCCGACTGCCTTGCGCGGAATGATCACGCCGGGCATGCCCTCGCAGCCCGAAGGCGCCTCGATCTGGGCGCGCGCCAGACGGTGGCCGTCGGTCGCGACCGCGCGCAGATAGAGCTTACCGCCATCCTCCACCGCATGCAGGAAGATGCCGTTGAGATAGTAGCGCGTCTCTTCCGTCGAGATCGCGAACTGCGTGCGCTCTATCAGGCTGGCCATGTCCTTGGCCGGCAGGCGGAAGGTGTGAGAGAAATCGCCGGCGGTGATGTCGGGGAAATCGCTTTCCGGCAGCATCTGCAGCGTGAAGCGCGACCGCCCGGCGGTGATCGTCAGTGCGTTGGAATCGGCTTCGCCGGCCAGCATCACCTCGGAACCCTCGGGCAGCTTGCGCACGATGTCGTAGAGCATGTGCGCGGGCACCGTCGTCGCGCCCGACTGCTCGACCATGGCCGGGGCCTTCTCGAACACTTCAAGGTCGAGATCGGTGGCCTTCAGGTGCAGTTCGCTGCCTTCGGCGCGGATCAGCACGTTCGAAAGAATGGGGATCGTGTTCCGCCGCTCGACGACACGGTGGACGTGGTTGAGCGATTTCAGAAGGTTCGATCTCTCGATAGTCACGCGCATCGGTTTGCAACTTTCCAGTTCACTCGGCTTACACTGCCCGGTCAGGGAACGTTCCTTCCGCGCCTTCCGCGAGGAAGTCGGTCCGGATTATGTCCGGGTTTGGAATGGCTCGTCCGTCCCTCGGGACATGTCCCCCGGGGTTCGTCCCAATTCGACCCGCACATTGCCGATATCGTGTGTCGCGCAAACGAACGGGCCGGTATCGTAACGACCCGGCCCGCTAAAGTGAAAAATATCCGTCGGCTTTTCAAGAGCGGGCAAGCCAGCCGGCCCGCTTGCCCAGTCGCTTTTCCCTCATTGCTGGGGATAACGCGGCCGGGTTGCACGGGGTCCGCCGGCCGACTGGCCACCGCCCACCCTGATAGACAGTCCCGAAACGTCCTAGTCGAGGACGAGACGCTTCAGCAATTCGATCTCGCGCCCCAGTTTCTGGTCGTTGGAGACGAGATCCTCGATCTTGCGTACGGCATGCAACACGGTGGTGTGGTCCCTGCCGCCGAACCGCCGGCCGATCTCCGGCAGCGAGCGCGGGGTGAGCACCTTGGCCAGATACATCGCGATCTGGCGTGGTCGGACGATGGCGCGTGTGCGCCGGTTCGACAGGAGCTCGTTCTTCGAGACGTTGAAGTGACGTGCCACGACACGCTGGATGTCCTCCACCCGCACCCGCCGGGCATCGCCCGAGCGGATCAGATGGCCCAGCATCTTGTCGAGTTCCTCGAAGTTCATCGGTCCGTCGCAGAACCGGTGCTGAACGAGAAGCTGGTTGAACGCGCCCTCGACGTCGCGTCCCGACGTGGTCACCTGCCGCGCGACATAGGTGAGGATGTCCTCGGGAATGTCGAGCGCCGGCTGCTCGCGCTTGACCTCTTCATAGCGGGCAAACAGGATCGCCTTGCGCAATTCATAGTCGGGCGCCTCGATTTCCAGCGTCACCCCGCCCTTAAGGCGTGAGCGCACCCGCTCGTCCAGGCTTTCCAGCTCCGCCGGCGGCCGATCGGCGGCAACGACCACCTGCCGGGCGCTGTCGATCAGTTCGTTCAGCAGATGGCAGAACTCCGCCTGGATCGCCCTGCCCTGCAGGAACTGCATGTCGTCGATCAGCAGCAGGTCGATGTCGCGCAGGCTTTCCTTCAGCTGCAGCGCGGTCTGGTCGCGGATCGCCGAGGCGAAGCGCCACATGAAATATTCGGCCGTGAGATAAAGCAGTTTCTTGGACGGGTCGCGGGTGCGTGCCTCCCAGGCGATCGCCTGCAGGAGATGCGTCTTGCCGAGCCCGACCGAGGCATGGATGAACAACGGATTGAAGCGCACCGCCCCCTTGTCGTCGTCTGCCACGGTGCGTGCCGCCGCGCAGGCCATCCGGTTGGACCGCCCCTCGATGAAGGAGGCGAAGCTGTGGCGCGGATCGAGCGGCGACCCGGCAAAGCCCGGCGCGCGGTCGGCGCCCGGCGGACGACGGCGCATGCCACCGCCGGCGGCAGTCGCCGGCATGTTTGCATTCTGCGCGGCACGCGCCGATTTGGCATCGGCCTCGTTCGCCGTGCCGTTTGTCTCGGCCTCGACCGGGGCGGCCCGGCGCATCGCGCTGCGTACCGCGATATCGACCCGAAGGATCGAGCTGTCCTCGGCCTGCCAAAGCTCGGTCAGCAGGTCGCGGTAATGCGAGGACGTCCAGTTCTTGAGAAAGGCGGTGGGGACGGTGTGCTGGGCCACGCCGCCGGAAATCCATTCCAGCTTCATGCGGCCGAACCAGCTGTTGAACACTTCCTTGCCGAGCCGAACCTGAAGCTGCTGGGCGACCCGGCGCCACTGCTGCTGCTCGACGCTGTTGTCGGCGCTGTCCTCGCCGGCGGCTTTCGCGACCGATTTCGCCGGGGCCTCGCCCTTGGCGCGCGTGGTTGCCAGGCTTCGCCCGGCATCTGACAGGGGCGGTGTTCGCCTTCCCATCGCCATTGTCGCAGCCGCCTTGCTGCCTGGATTGATGGATTCCCCGTCGTTTTCATGGATTGCCATTTCGCCTGTCCCACGCCTTGCCATGCGATAGTGTCCTCCTGTCCGCCGCTTTTTCCGGCTTTTGATCGATCTGCCGGTTATTGAATTTGTTACAAAGAATCTGACCCGGCCTGTCCGGGCAGTACGCTGAAAAAATAGGCTCCTATGCTTGTCGCCGGGGGTAATCGGCCTGTTGACCGAATTTGGACATACCTTCCCCGTCGCGCCGGAATGGAGTTTCCGGCACGCATGCGATGGTTCATCAATTCACAGTGTCATCGGAAACCGGACGGTCCCCTGAACGCCGAAGCAGATACGCAAGGTTCGTCCGTTAAATCGCGCTGGCGATCCGACAGACAATCCGTTCGACTGGCCGGGCCAGACCCGAACGGATTCCCACAATACCCTGGCATCTGGTCGGCACCCCGTTTTAACGGCACAAGTGGTCTCGCCTCCGGAATCGCACCGGTTCGGCAGTCTCGCCACATGTGCTGTTAGAACGGTTCGCGCCGCCCCCAACGCCGTTCACCCAGGCAATCTACACAGGCGTTTTTCGGGCCGCAATACGCGATCGGCCACACCTGAAAAAAGACTCGCGAGCACGATGTCGCGGCCGATTTACCTGCTCGTAAATCCCGCTGCGAAGCGCTTGTGAATCATAGCGTTTTCATGAGCGAAGGCGCATGGGATGCGTTGCAGATGCGCTCGAACTTTTTTTTATTTGCTCGGGAGACTTGACTTGAAATTTCCCTTTAAATTCGGTGAAGCGAAAAAATTGTGAATACCGACATAGGGGTAACTTACTGAGAAACATAAGAAATTTGTTAGAGGAAAAAATTCCGTGAAAAACAGATTACAATCATATGAATGTGGAATTTTACCGGCTGCAGGTGGGTCGCGCAAAGGTGCGCGGTGTGCGCGGGCATAAAAAAACCCGGCCGGAGCCGGGTTTATTCAAGTCCATTCTGAAGCGGCAATCAAGCTTCGATTTTCTTGACCCTTGCCGCCAGCCTGGAGACCTTGCGCGAAGCCGTGTTGAGCTTCAGCACGCCCTTGGTAACGGCGCGCATGATTTCCGGCTGTGCCGTACGGAGTGCCTCGGACGCCGCCGCCTTGTCGCCGCTGGAAATCGCTTCCTCGACCTTGCGGATATAGGTGCGCATGCGTGAACGCCGCGCCTTGTTCTTTTCGGTGCGCCGTTCGATCTTGCGAACGGCTTTTTTCGCCGAACGTGTATTGGCCATGATCAGCCCTTCCGGATGTTTCGTCTGCAGGCTATCGCGCCAGTGGCTGTGTCGCTTCCTGACCGACTGACATGTCGCGGAACCGTTGAACGGTTGCGTTGTACAGGCAGGCCGGAAAAAACAGGGCGGCCAACCGGCCGCCGCGATAGACCCAAAAAGTCTGGCGGGCTTATACATTCACCCCCGCCGGGCGTCAACGCGGAATATCCGCCATTTGCATTGCGACTTACCGCTGGCAGGAAGGGCAGAAGAAGGTCGACCTTCCCGACTGGACGACGCGCCGGATCGTCGAGCCGCAGCCGGGGGTGGGGCAGGGCTCGCCTTCGCGATCGTAAACCCGGAAACTGTGCTGAAAATAGCCGAGCGAACCGTCCGTCAGCCGATGGTCGCGCAGGGTCGAGCCGCCGGCCTCGATTGCTCGCGCGATGACGTCGCGGATCGAGAGTGCCAGTCGCTCGCATCGTTCGGTCGAGCCGCCATCGGCCTTGACGATCGTGCCGGCCAGCCGCCGCGGCGAAAGGCCCGTCTGCCACAGCGCCTCGCACACATAGATATTGCCGAGCCCGGCGATCAGCCGCTGGTCGAGCAGGGCCGCCTTCAACGGTGCCGTCTTGCCCGCGAACAGACCCGCGATCGCTGCTCCGTCGAGCCGGTTGCCGGTCGGCTCCAGCCCGAGACCGGCAAAGCGCGGGTCGTCGTTCAGCCCGTCGGCGGGGAGAATATCCATGAAGCCGAAGCGGCGCGGATCGTTGTAGGTGACCTTGTGGCGCCTGCCCTTGTGTTCAAGGTGCAGCACGACATGATCGTGCTTGCCGGCGGTGGAGCGCTCATGATGGAAGCTGCCGGGCGTGAATTCCGCCCCTTCGTCCTCGACGCGGAACGAGCCCGACATGCCCAGATGCATGACCAGTACATCGGTTGCCTCGCCGGAGAGGCCCTCGAGTTCGGCCAGCAGATATTTCGCCCTGCGCGACAGTGCGGCGATGCGGCGGCCTTTCAGCTGGGCGGCGAAATTGACCGGAAAGGGGAAGCGCAGGTCGCGCCGGCGAATTTCGGCATCGGCGATGGTGGCGCCTTCCATCACGCCGGACAGACCCCGCCTGACCGTTTCTACCTCCGGCAGTTCCGGCATGCTCGCAAATGCTCCTGTTTGACGCTGCGCCAATTGCGCTTCTTGCCAGCGCCGATCAAGCGAAATATGCCAGTCTCGGCAAATCGGCCGGGTCGTCCAGGCCGCTTTCAAAGCTGCGTGCGGCGAGCCGCCGCGCGTTGCAATGGCATGCGCTTCCGATAGGATGCGCCGCGCTCCGGGCGCCCGAATGGAAGGCAGTACTATAATGAACGAAACGGCAAGCGACAGGGCGAGGGCCGAACGCGCCGAGGACATGCGCGCCTCTTTCGGCTTCCGCAGCGTTGGCGACGGCAAGCAGGGCCTTGTCGACGATGTCTTCCACAAGGTCGCCTCGCGCTACGACCTGATGAACGACCTGATGTCGGGCGGCATGCATCGCGTCTGGAAAAACGCCATGGTCGCACGACTGGCGCCGCCGCGTGTCGGCAACTGGCGCTCCCTCGACGTCGCCGGCGGCACCGGCGACATCGCCATGCGCATCGTCGAGTCCAGCCGGCGCAACGCCCATGTCACCGTGCTCGACATCAACGGTTCCATGCTCGGCGTCGGCCGCGAGCGCGCACAGAAGGCCGGGCTTGCCGACAATCTCGATTTCGTCGAGGCCAATGCCGAGGAACTGCCCTTCGAGGATGCGAGCTTCGACGCCTACACGATCGCGTTCGGCATCCGCAACGTGCCGCGCATCGATGTGGCGCTGCGCGAGGCCTTCCGAGTCCTGAAGTTCGGTGGCCGTTTCCTGTGCCTGGAATTTTCCGAGGTCGACCTTCCGGTTCTCAACCGCGCGTATGAGGAATGGTCGATGCGTGTCATTCCCCGTATCGGAGAGGCCGTGACCGGCGATGGCGAGCCCTATCGCTACCTGGTCGAATCGATCCGGAAATTCCCGCGTCAGGCGCGTTTCGCCGAGATGATCCGCGAGGCCGGCTTTGCGCGGGTCGACTACACCGATTATTCGGGCGGCATCGCCGCGCTGCATTCCGGCTGGAAGCTTTGAGCGACGTTTCGACATCTCCGTGGACCGCCTTGCGCTCGCTGCTTGCGCTGGCCGGCGCCGGCTGGGTGCTGGCACGCGAGGGCGTCGTCTCCGCGCTGCCGGCCGATGCAATGTCGCCTGCGGGCAAGGCGGCCCATCGCCTCGCCGGGCTGATCGCGCGCCGCCGCTCGATGAAGCGCGGCAAATCCGAGCGTCTTTCCGTCGCGCTCAACCGGCTGGGACCGAGCTGGGTCAAGCTCGGCCAGTTCCTGGCGACACGGCCCGACGTCGTCGGCAGCGAGATCGCCGGCGAACTCGAAAGCCTGCAGGACCGCATGAAGCCGTTCCCGCAGGCCGAGGCGAGGCGGCGTGTCGAGGAATCGCTCGGCCGCCCGCTCGACGAGGTCTTTTCGCAGTTCAGTGAACCCGTCGCCGCTGCCTCCGTAGCGCAGGTGCACAAGGCAGTACGCGCGAGCGACGGGGTGGAAGTCGCGGTCAAGGTGATCCGCCCCGGCGTGCGGGCGCGGTTCCGCCGCGACCTCGACACCTTCTATACGGCCGCCCGCCTGCAGGAGCGCCACATTCCCGCCAGCCGTCGCCTACGGCCCGTCGCCGTGGTTGACACACTGCGCCAGTCGGCCCGCATCGAGATGGATCTGCGCCTCGAGGCTGCGGCTCTTTCGGAATTGGCCGCCAACATCGCCGGCGATCCGGGTTTCCGGGTGCCATCGGTCGACTGGGTGTTGACCGGTCGCGACTGCCTGACCATGGAATGGATCGACGGCATCAAGCTGACCGAGATCGACAGGGTCGCAGCGGCCGGTCACGATCTGAAGCATCTGGCCGCGACGCTGGTGCAGTCCTTCCTGCGCCACACCCTGCGCGACGGCTTCTTCCACGCCGACATGCATCCCGGCAATCTGTTCGTCGACGGCAAGGGCGATATCGTCGCCGTCGATTGCGGCATCATGGGCAGGCTCGGCCGCAAGGAACGCCGTTTCCTTGCAGAGATACTCTTCGGCTTCATCACCCGCGACTATCATCGCGTCGCCGCCGTGCATTTCGAGGCCGGCTACGTGCCGCGTCACCATTCTGTCGACAGCTTCGCCCAGGCGATCCGTGCCATCGGTGAGCCGATCCACGATCAGCCGGCCGACACCATCTCCATGGCCAAGCTGCTGACCCTGCTGTTCGAGGTCACCGAACTGTTCGACATGCAGACGCGGCCGGAACTGATCCTGCTGCAGAAGACGATGGTCGTGGTCGAGGGGGTGGCGCGCACGCTCGATCCCGAATTCAACATGTGGAAGACGGCCGAGCCGGTGGTCGGCGACTGGATTCGGTCCAATCTGGGCCCGGCCGGCGTGCTGGAGGATGCGCGGGAAGGCCTGTCCGCTGCAGGTCATCTTGTGCGTACCCTGCCGCAACTGGCCGAACGTGCCGAAGCACTGTCGCAATCCTTTGCCGAAATGGGCGAGCAGGGCATGCGGCTCGACGAGAAGACCGTCGAGGCCATCGGCCGCGCCGAGGCACGGCGCAACCGCTGGGGCAATCTCGCGCTCTGGGCGATTGCCGTTCTGCTGGCCGTCATTGCATTCGGCTTGATCTGAACAAATTGCATGCAATGACTGCAGTGCATGCATTGCATGCGCCGCGATCAAGTCTTATCTTTGCTCCATCGCATTCTTGATGAACGGAGCGAGACATGGCCACCCTGACCATCCGCGATCTCGATGAAGAGGTGAAACGCAAGCTACGGCTGCGCGCGGCCGAGCACGGCGTTTCCGTATC
>JBHIWX010000063.1:0-26857 GCA_041987205.1 Rhizobiaceae bacterium
TTCCATCGACTTGAGTTCGACGTTCAGACCCAGCGAGCGCATTTCCTTGACGAGCACGTTGAAGCTCTCGGGGATGCCGGCCTCGAACGTGTCGTCACCCTTGACGATCGCCTCATAGACCTTGGTGCGGCCGACCACGTCGTCGGACTTCACCGTCAGCATTTCCTGCAGCGTATAGGCCGCGCCATAGGCCTGGAGCGCCCAGACCTCCATTTCCCCGAAGCGCTGGCCACCGAACTGGGCCTTGCCGCCCAGCGGCTGCTGGGTGACGAGGCTGTAGGGGCCGATCGAACGTGCGTGGATCTTGTCGTCGACCAGGTGGTGCAGCTTGAGCATGTAGATGTAGCCCACCGTCACCGGCCGGTCGAAGGCTTCGCCTGTACGTCCGTCATAGACCGTGGACTGGCCCGACGAATGCATGCCGGCCTGTTCCAGCATCTCGACGATGTCGTGCTCGTGCGCGCCGTCGAAGACCGGTGTCGCGATCGAGACGCCCTTCTTGAGCTGGTCGGCCAGCCGGACAACGGAATCGTCGTCATACTGGGCGATCGCCGCATTGCGCTCGTTGTCGCCGTAGACATCCTCGATCTGCGCGCGAAGCGGCTGGATATCCCCGCTCTCACGATAGGCATCGAGCATTTCCTCGATCTTGCGACCGAGGCCGGCGCAGGCAAAGCCCAGATGGGTCTCCAGGATCTGCCCGACATTCATGCGGCTCGGCACGCCGAGCGGGTTGAGCACGATGTCGACATGCGTGCCATCATCGAGGAACGGCATGTCCTCGATCGGCATGATGCGGCTGACAACGCCCTTGTTGCCGTGACGACCGGCCATCTTGTCGCCCGGCTGAAGCTTGCGCTTCACGGCGACGAAGACCTTGACCATCTTCATGACGCCCGGCGGCAGTTCGTCGCCACGCTGCAGCTTCTCGACCTTGTCCATGAAGCGGCCTTCCAGCATCTTCTTGGACTCGTCGTACTGGTTACGCAGCGCCTCGACCTGGGCCTGCAGCTTCTCGTCGCCGACGGCGAAGTTCCACCACTGCGAACGCGGATGGTTTTCAAGGACTTCCGCGGTGATCTTGTCACCCTTCTTGAAGCCCTTGGGACCGGCCACGGCTTCCTTGCCGGAGATCATCTCCGACAGGCGGCCATAGACGTTGCGGTCGAGGATCGACTGCTCGTCGTCGCGGTCCTTCGCCAGCTTTTCGATTTCCTCGCGCTCGATCGCCATCGCGCGCTCGTCCTTCTCCACGCCATGGCGGTTGAAGACGCGCACTTCCACGACCGTGCCATAGGCGCCGGGCGGCATGCGGAGCGAGGTGTCGCGAACATCCGAGGCCTTCTCGCCGAAGATGGCGCGCAGGAGCTTTTCCTCCGGCGTCATCGGGCTCTCGCCCTTCGGCGTGATCTTGCCGACGAGAATGTCGCCGGGACCGACCTCGGCACCGATATAGGTGATGCCGGCTTCGTCGAGGTTCTTCAGCGCCTCTTCCGAAACGTTCGGAATGTCGCGCGTGATCTCTTCCGGTCCGAGCTTGGTGTCGCGGGCCATGACCTCGAACTCCTCGATATGGATCGAGGTGAAGACGTCATCGCGCACGATGCGTTCGGACAGGAGGATGGAATCCTCGAAGTTGTAGCCGTTCCAGGGCATGAACGCGACGAGCACGTTGCGGCCCAGCGCCAGATCGCCCAGATCGGTCGACGGACCGTCGGCGATGATGTCGCCCTTGTCCACGATATCGCCGATGCGCACCAGCGGACGCTGGTTGATGCAGGTCGACTGGTTGGAGCGCTGGTACTTCTGCAGCCGGTAGATGTCGACGCCCGACTTGGACGGATCGAGATCCTCCGTGGCGCGCACGACGATACGCGTCGCATCGACCTGGTCGATGATGCCGCCACGACGCGCCACGATGGCGGCGCCGGAATCGCGGGCCACGATCGGCTCCATGCCGGTACCGACGAACGGCGCCTCGGCGCGTACCAGCGGCACGGCCTGACGCTGCATGTTCGAGCCCATCAGCGCGCGGTTGGCGTCATCGTTTTCCAGGAACGGAATGAGCGCGGCGGCGACCGAGACGAGCTGTTTCGGCGAAACGTCCATCAGGTCGACCGTGTCGCGCGGCAGCATGGTCACTTCGCCGGCATGCCGGCAGACCACGAACTCATCGACGAACGAACCGCTTTCGGTCAGCTCGGCATTGGCCTGGGCGACGCTGTAGCGCGCTTCTTCCATTGCCGAGAGATAGACCACGTCATCGGTGACCTTGCCGTCGACGATCTTGCGGTAAGGGCTTTCGATGAAGCCGTACTTGTTGACGCGCGCGAAGGTGGCCAGCGAGTTGATCAGACCGATGTTCGGGCCTTCCGGCGTTTCGATCGGGCAGATGCGGCCGTAATGCGTCGGGTGCACGTCGCGCACCTCGAAGCCGGCACGCTCGCGGGTGAGACCGCCCGGTCCAAGCGCCGAGAGACGGCGCTTGTGGGTGATTTCGCTCAGCGGGTTGGTCTGGTCCATGAACTGCGAGAGCTGCGAGGAACCGAAGAACTCGCGAACCGCCGCTGCCGCCGGCTTGGCGTTGATCAGGTCCTGCGGCATGACGGTGTCGATCTCGATCGAGCTCATGCGCTCCTTGATCGCGCGTTCCATGCGCAGCAGGCCCAGACGGTACTGGTTTTCCATGAGTTCGCCGACCGAACGCACCCGGCGGTTGCCGAGATTGTCGATGTCGTCGATCTCGCCGCGCCCGTCGCGCAGGTCGACCAGAGTCTTGACGATCTGCAGGATGTCGTCACGGCGCAGCACGCGCAGCGTGTCTTCGGTCTCGAGGCCGAGACGCATGTTCATCTTCACGCGGCCGACCGCGGAAAGGTCGTAGCGCTCGGAATCAAAGAACAGCGACTGGAACATGGCTTCCGCCGTTTCCATCGTCGGCGGTTCGCCCGGACGCATGACGCGGTAGATGTCGAACAGCGCGTCCTGACGGTTTTCGTTCTTGTCGGCTGCCAGCGTGTTGCGGATGTAGCCGCCGATATTGACATGGTCGATATCGAGCACCGGCACCTCGGTAATGCCGTTCTCGTCGAACATGGCGATCGTCTTGGCGGAGATTTCCTCACCAGCCTCGGCATAGATCTCGCCGGTCTCCAGATTGACGACGTCCTGCGCCAGATAGCGGCCCTCGACCTGCTCGTCGGAGATGCGCAGCGCCTTGAGGCCCTTTTCGACAAGCTGCTTGAGCACGCGCGTGGTCAGCTTCTTGCCCATCTCGACAACCACGTCGCCGCTATCGGCGTCGATCATGTCGGCATCGGCCTTCGAGCCCTTCAGCCCATCGGCGTCGAACGGCATGCGCCAGCCCTCGCCGTCGCGCGTCAGTACCGAATGCGTGTAGAAGGTCGACAGGATTTCCTCGCCGTCGAGACCCAGCGCCATCAGAAGCGAGGTCGCGGGGATCTTGCGGCGGCGGTCGATGCGCGCATAGACGATGTCCTTGGCGTCGAACTCGATGTCGAGCCAGGAGCCGCGATAGGGAATGACGCGCGCGGCGAACAGCAGCTTGCCGGAAGAGTGCGTCTTGCCCTTGTCGTGGTCGAAGAACACGCCAGGCGAACGGTGCATCTGGGAGACGATGACGCGCTCGGTGCCGTTGATGATGAACGTGCCGTTGCTGGTCATGAGCGGCATGTCGCCCATGTAGACATCCTGTTCCTTGATGTCCTTGACCGATTTGGCACCGGTTTCCTCATCGATATCGAACACGATGAGACGCAGCGTCACCTTCAGCGGCGCGGCGAAGGTCATGTCGCGCTGGCGGCATTCCTCGACATCGTATTTCGGTGCCTCGAAATCGTAGCGTACGAATTCCAGCATCGCAGCGCCGGAAAAGTCGCTGATCGGGAAGACCGACTTGAAGACGGCCTGCAGACCCTCGTCGGTACGCCCGCCTTCGGGCTCGTCGACCATCAGGAACTGGTCGTAGGAGGCCTTCTGGACCTCGATGAGATTCGGCATTTCTGCCACTTCGGCAATATGGCCGAAAAACTTGCGGACGCGCTTGCGCCCGTTGAACTGGATGGACTGGGATTTCTTGGGCTGAGCCATTTGTGCTCCTCGTAAGTGTTCGCGCGTGACACTTGACTAGGTTTGGTTGGTCTCCGAAGGGCCCATCCTGTCGGCCATCGGAATACCGGCGGCAAATCCGCCGATTCGGTACGCTTTACTGGTTGGGTCCGCTAACCGGACCCGCCGCCGCAATTCCGGACCATCCTGTCGTCCGGTGGAAAGAAACGGTCTGGACCGGCCCCCGTTTTTACACAGGGGCCGGTCCGGATTCTTCGCTTCCGGTTACGCCGCATCGGCGAGCCGGAAGTGTTCGGCCGGTGCGGGACGAACCCGCGTCCGGCCGTTGATTACTTCAGTTCGACCTTGGCGCCGGCGGCCTCGAGCTTCTTCTTCAGCTCTTCAGCTTCGTCCTTGCCACAGGCTTCCTTGACGGTCTTCGGTGCGCCTTCGACCAGGTCCTTGGCTTCCTTCAGGCCAAGACCGGTGATGGCACGGACTTCCTTGATGACCTCGATCTTCTTGTCGCCGGCGGCTGCCAGAACGACGTCGAACTCGGTCTTTTCCTCGGCAGCTTCGCCACCCGCGGCTGCGCCACCGGCTGCAGCTGCGACGGCTACGGGAGCCGCGGCGGAAACGCCCCATTTTTCTTCCAGCATCTTGGAAAGCTCTGCGGCTTCCAGGACGGTGAGGTTGGAAAGGTCTTCCACGATCTTCGAAAGATCAGCCATTTTCATGTTCCTTTACAGTTCGAACTCAAACGTAGGTTGGGTGAAGAGCCTTATGCCGCTTCGTCTTTCTGGGCGTATGCATTGAAAACGCGGGCAAGCTGACCTGCCGGTGCGTTGACAACCTGTGCGATACGGGTCGCCGGCGTGTTGATCATGCCGACGATCTTTGCGCGCAGCTCGTCGAGGGACGGCATGGAGGCAAGCGCCTTCACACCGCTCTCATCGAGGCTGGTGGCACCCATGGCTCCGCCGATGATGACCAGCTTGTCGTTGGTCTTGGCGAAATCCACGGCGGCCTTCGGGGCAGAGACGGGATCGCCCGAGTAGCAGACAAGCGTCTGCCCCTGGAACAATTCCGACATGTGTTCTACCTCGGTGCCCTGAAGAGCGATCTTGGCAAGGCGGTTCTTCGCGACCTTTACGGTGCCGCCCGCTTCCTTGACCTTGGCGCGGAACGCGCTGATCTCGGAAACGGAAAGACCGGTGTAGTGGGCCACGACGATGGCGCCGGCATTGTCGAATGCCTCACGCATCGAAGTGACAAACTCGCGCTTTTCCGCTCTGTCCACTTCTTCTCTCCGTTTCGACGGCTCCCGAAATCGGGGACCGTCCGTTGACATTGCCGCCCATCCTCCGCCTTGCCGCCTCCCGAAGGAGATGGCGGGACAGCACCCGAACGACGTCTCAAGGTCCTGTCTCCTGACGGTCCATCCGCGTCACCCGAAGGATCTGCGAAAGGGCGCAAGGCCAACGAGTTCGAACCTTCTCTTCCCCTTTCGGGGGTAAAATCCGGTTCTCACTCCCATCTCATGCAGGATCCCGAATACCTTCACGAAGGCTCCGGGAGATTAAGGCAAGGACGAAACCGCCCTTTCCGCCTGCAATCTCGGACAGGAACCCGCCACGCATTCTCGCCTGACGGGACCGGCAGTCGCCTGCCGGATTGGTTGCCGGAAGCGCCGAGGCGCTTCCGGAATGCTTCAGTGCCTCAGGCTTCCGCCGAGAGGCTGGCCGGGTCGACCTTGATGCCGGGGCCCATGGTCGACGAAAGCGCAACGCGCTTGACGTAGGTGCCCTTGGCGCCCGACGGCTTGGCCTTCATGACCGCGTCGGCTATCGCCCGGATATTGGCTTCCAGCGCCTTCTCGTCGAACGAGGCCTTGCCGACGCCGGCATGCACGATGCCTGCCTTCTCGACACGGAACTCGACGGCACCGCCCTTGGAGGCGGCAACGGCCGCGGCCACGTCGGGCGTAACCGTGCCGACCTTCGGGTTCGGCATCATGCCGCGCGGGCCGAGCACCTTGCCGAGACGGCCGACCAGCGGCATCATGTCCGGGGTCGCGATGCAGCGATCGAAATCGATCTGGCCGCCATTGACCTGCTCGAACAGATCTTCCGCACCGACGATGTCGGCACCGGCTTTCTTGGCCTCTTCCGCCTTGTCGCCCCTGGCGAACACGGCGACGCGCACCGTCTTGCCGGAACCGGAGGGAAGCTGAACCACGCCGCGAACCATCTGGTCCGCATGGCGCGGGTCGACGCCAAGGTTCATCGCCACTTCGACGGATTCGTCGAACTTGGCCTTGGCGCGCTCCTTGACCATCTTCACGGCCTCGCCGAGCGAGTAGAGCTTGTTGCGATCGATACCCTCGCGGGCAGCAGCAGTACGTTTTCCAGCCATGGTCTTCAGCCCACCACTTCCAGGCCCATCGAACGGGCCGAACCTTCAACCATGCGCATCGCAGATTCGACGGTGTCGGCATTGAGATCCGACATCTTCTTTTCCGCGATTTCGCGCACCTGCGCGCTCGTCACCTTGCCGGCGAACGAACCCTTGCCGGGCGCGCCGCTACCGGATTTGATGCCCGCCGCCTTCTTCAGGAAGAAGCTCATCGGCGGCTGCTTCATCTCGAAGGTAAAGGACTTGTCGGCGTAGATCGTGATCACGACCGGCACCGGCATGTTCTTTTCCATCTCCTGCGTCTTGGCGTTGAACGCCTTGCAGAATTCCATGATGTTGAGACCGCGCTGACCCAGTGCCGGCCCGATGGGCGGCGAAGGGCTGGCGGAACCCGAGGGAACCTGAAGCTTCAGATATCCCGTGATCTTCTTGGCCATTATTCTCTGCCTTCTGTTTCCGCCGGCGGCATGTTCGCCCCGGCCCGTTCAGTCTGCCCCGGTCACCGGAGCGTTGCAGTCGCGTGGTGCGGCATCGACGGTCTGGCTCTTGCGCCGCCTGGCCTTCCACACTGTGGCGCAATCGGGAGACCAACTCCCTTTCGCACCGCCCGCCGGCGAACCGGAGGGCATTCCCTTAAAGTTTTTCGACCTGGCCGTATTCCAGATCGACCGGCGTCGCGCGACCAAAGATGGAGACTTCCACCTTCAGCCTGGCGCGCTCTTCGTCCACTTCCTGGACCACGCCGTTGAACGAGGCGAACGGTCCGTCGGAAACCCTGACCTGCTCGCCGATCTCGTAGGACACGGACGGCTTCGGCCGCTCCACACCTTCCTGCACCTGCTGCAGGATCTGCTGAGCCTCGCGGTCGGAGATCGGCATCGGCTTGTTGTCGGAGCCGAGAAAGCCGGTCACCTTCGGCGTATTCTTGATCAGGTGATAGGTCTCGTCGGTGAGATCCATCTTCACCAGCACATAGCCCGGAAAGAACTTGCGCTCGGCGTCCACCTTGCGGCCGCGCCGCACCTCGACGACCTTCTCCGTAGGCACCATGACGGCTTCGAACTTGTCCTCAAGTCCCTTCTGCCGTGCCTTTTCCTGGATCGATTCCGCCACCTTCTTTTCGAAGTTCGAGTAGGCGTGAACGATGTACCAACGATGTGCCATGTTCAGTCAGGTATCCCTCGTACGGCCGGCCCCGCCTTGTCGCGATTGCCGTCCGGTTATCGCATCATCCAGCCAGATTGAGGAGTTGGCCGACGCCCCAACCCAGTATCTGGTCGACCGCGAAGAAAAACAGCGCGGCCAGGATCACCATCACGAAAACCATGAGCGTGGTGATCATCGTTTCGCGACGGCTCGGCCAGGTGACCTTGGAAACCTCAGACCGCACCTGCTGGAAAAAGGTAAAGGGGTTGGTCTTGGCGGCCATGAATTTCTCGCCTGTTGCCGGGCCTGTCGCCGGAAATCCGTTATTGATTGACGTGCACCGGACCCGATTTCCCAATCCAATATCCCGGGAAGCGATTCGGACACAACTGACAACAAAAATCGCGCCAAGCCGAATCAATCGGCTCCGCGCGTTCGCGGGTCAGAGGGGTTAAATATAAGCTAAGCCGGCCAAGCGCAAGGGGCTTGCGGCAAGATTCTTGGCCGCCCTCCTCCCAAGCCTCGTACATCTACGTAGCACCACGGCAACACCGCGCGGTCAAGTGTTCGAGATAATGCACTTTGCGGTTTTGGTCGCCCGATCCTCGCGTTAATGTGCGTGCGGGGATTTACTGACGCCTCGGGCACGCACGCACCGACCACATTCCTTGGAGACGCGATGTACCGGCCTGCATTACGCATGCGTCGCACCGCGCTGGCGGCCGGGCTATCCGTCCTGGCGCTGGTGTCCTGTCATGTCGGCGCACAGGCACAGGACATCGGCAATCCTCCCTATGCGGGCAACGGCGCATATATAGGCAATGGCCCGTGGACCGGCTTCTACGCAGGCGCCCATGCCGGCTTCGGCACCGCCAATTACGGCGGCATCTTCGACGGCGATGAGGCTTTTCCGTCCTTTTTCCGTGAAGGCAGCGTTTTCGGCGAGGATTTCGAGGTCGAAGGCGGCATCTTCGGCTTGCAGTCCGGCTATGATCGCGAAATCGGCGGCTTTCTCTATGGCGTCGAGGCCGACTGGACGTGGTTCGGCAAGTCTGACCGGGTCTACGACGCCGAGGACGAAGGCCCGGACGGCCTTTTCACCGACAATGCGACCGCCGAACTCAACTGGCTCGCCTCGCTGCGCGGTCGCGCCGGTCTCGTCTCTGGCCCCACGCTCGTCTACGGCACGGCCGGTATCGCCTGGGCCGATGCCGGCTACGCAGCGCAGGATCGTGACAATGGCGGCCCCGAAAGATCGATAGCCTTTTCCGGCGCCGGCTACGTGGTCGGCGGCGGCATCGAGCATCTGCTCACGCCGAATCTGGCGCTGCGGCTGGAAGGGCTCTACTACGGCTTCGACCTCAGCCGCGACACGTCTACCCTGACGGCCGATTCCGACCCCGGCGATTCCGTCAGCCTCGACAACGTGCTGGTCGCGCGCCTCGGCCTGTCCTACCGCTTCGGCGGCCAGGGCGAAGCGGGACTGATGCAGGCAGCGAGCACCCACGCACCCGATGCGGGCGGGTTCTGGAGCGGCTTTTATGCCGGCGGCCATGCAGGCTACGGCATGGTCGACTTCGACAGCATCTACGACATCAGCGAGATCGAAAACCCCTTCGACACCGAAGACAGTGTGCTCGGCAGCCTGTTCGACCTCGACGGCGCGATTGCCGGGGTTCACGCCGGCTTCAACTGGATTTCCGGCGACATGGTCTATGGCATCGAGGGTGACTGGACCTGGCTCGGCCGCAAGGATCGCCGGTTTGATCCTTACGGCGACTTCGCCTTCAACGACAGCGCTGGCGTCGCCATCAACTGGCTTGCCTCGCTGCGCGGCCGGGCGGGTTACCTGTCGGGCAACACCCTGCTCTATGCAACGGGCGGCATCGCATGGGCCGACTGGGAATATGACGCCGTCGACGATGACGGTTTTGGCGGCGCAAGCGGTTTCAGCCGCACGGCAACCGGCCTCGTTGCCGGCGGCGGCATGGAAGTCGCATTCTCGGAACATTGCGCCTTCAGGCTCGAGGCGCTGCACTACATGTTCGGCGACCGCGTCGACACGAGAAACCTGACACTCGATTCCGATCCCGGCGATTTCGCCGAGCTTGGCGGCGTCACGGTGTTTCGCGCCGGCCTTACCTTCAAGCTGCCGGTGAATTGACGCCCTGGGACGCCAGCATCCGACACGGGATGCGCACGCGGCAAGCCGGCTTCATCGAAAGAGATGGGAAGATAATGGCAGGGGCAGCAGGGTTCGAACCCGCGACCTGCGGTTTTGGAGACCGCCGCTCTACCAACTGAGCTATACCCCTGAACGACCCATGGGGGTCTCAAGACGCGCTTTCCTAATCCCGACACTTCGTATCTTCAAGGAAAAACAGCATCCGCCCTGCGGAAATGCACGATCCGGCGCCGACCCGCCTCTCGCACGATGATCAGGCTCTGCCTTTCGGAATAGCGCCGCCATCCCTTCCTTCGAAGCCCGGCACGCCGCGCACCGGATCTGCGCCTGGCAACAAGGGGCAAACGCCGCAACACCTAGCGCAGCAAGGTGTAACTTCTAGCATTGGCGAACTTGCGGGCCCAAAGCGCATGCCCATTCAGCCTCAGGGCGGATTCGTCAGCCAAAGGAAACGACGCGATCAGTTCCGGGCTGATTCCCATCTCGTCGAGATACGCCTTGACCTTCGCCTCGGCCCGCGCTGCGGCGTTACTGTTTCGACTTGCCGAAACGCCTGCCATCGAAGCGGGAGTGTCCAGGTCGATGGTATCGTCATCACGGATGATGCGCGCGGCGCCGCCTGCCAGGACGAGCACGCAAACATCGGAGCAAGCCGGCCTTCTGGACACTTTCTCGATGTAGCCAACCTGAAATGGGTGGGCCGTCCCCTCGCCGCAAGGCTCTCCGGCATACCGGCACTGATTGTACAGGACGGTTTTGCCCACCGCGACGGTCAGCCCCTGCTCCCTGACGAAGCGTCCGAGTTCCAATGCCAGGTCCAGGTTTCCACCGCGCGAGAAGATGACGACCGGCAAGGGATCGTCCCGCTCGAGTAATGCCTCCCGAAGCAGCGGCAACGCATTCCTGTCGATGTCGCCTCGCAGGGATATCCATTCGGGACAGTGTGGCATGCAGTTCTTGTTGACATGGCGAACGATTTCGACCCGCGAGGGTTGGGATTCCTTTCGACAAAACGACGGCCACGGCTTTGGCTGAGAACATTGTCCGTCACTGAACCAGTATTTCACCTCGCCAGAATCCGTCACCAGTTTCATGGCGGCCATCTCGTCCTGTGTGAGTCGCAACATGGTGGACGCCGGCGTTTTCTCGATCGACTCGAGGAGGTCCGCGCTGACCCCCATCTCCGCGAGATACTTCGCGATCTTCCGCCGAAGCTGCTTCGACATTCTGGTGGAGGTCTCAGTACCGGTCGGAATCCGCTTGATGATACGCTTCTTCGTGACCTTCTTGCCGTTCACCCATCGCGTCTCGAGGCGGTAAAGCAATTTCTGCATTTGCCTGATCGTCGTTATCTGGTGCACACCCAGATAGCTTGGCCTCCCCACGACACGACTGACGCCACCGGCAAGCACGAACGCGCATGCGGAGGCGCAATAGGCGTTGACCGAGATTGCAGAGCCGATGAATGTGCCGTCTTTCCGCGGCTTGCAGCCCTTGGCTCCGGGCGAACAGCCGATGAAATTCGTACGGCCCACGCCGACATCGAGCCCTCTAGCGCGGATCAGCCGCCCCATCGCTAACGATGAATCAACGTCTCCTCCCCTCGATTCGATAACAACCGGCAGCTTGCGGTTTCCGACCCCGCGCCGCAGGAAATTCCTGAACTGACTGGCCGTTTTCGTCGTGATCGTGCCCTGCGCCGAAATCCATTCGGCGCATACCGGATAGCATTCGGTGCCGATATTGCGCACGACCGCAAAACGCATGGGTGGCCCATCGAGGGACGCGGCCAAAGCCTGCCCATTTCCGCAAACGCCAATCCAGCATGCCAGCAGGAACAGCAGTCCATGCCGAAATATCAGTGTGCCGGTTGTTTCGCCCGAAAAGCTTGAATGATGAGAAATGAAGTCTCCGGTTGGCGGCGGTTCGCGCACCGGATTCTGCTGCAATACTTCACTTGGCAATCGCTCTTCCCCACTCCATCAGCGATCATGTTGAAGAAGATTAGACTATGGAAGCAAGCCCACCGCAACCAAGCAGAAGTGCTTTCCGGGAAAGTTTTGGAGTGAGACAGACAGCAAGAGCGTCCTGACCCCGAAATCGGGTGGAGCCTTCCAGACGAAGCCCCCGACGGCGAGCAAGTCTCGAGCGACAGTCAGGCCCTGCCTTTCAGAACGCGACGCCATCCCCTTCCTTCGAAGCCCGGCACGCCGCGCGCCAGATTGCGCTGAATGAAACGGCCGGCGATCGTCCGAGGCACCGCCACCCTGTCGAGCGGCTCCCCTGCAGGAATGCCCTGGATCTTTCGCCCGTCGGCGCTGACCAGAAACTCGTTGCCTCCCGGCCGGATGCGCACCGCCTTGTCGACCAGGGCCTTGATCGCCGAAGCACCGGACTCGCTTCCCGCTAACATGAACACGACCACGTCGAAGCCACGCTGGAACGCAAAGATCGCGGCGATCGATTCGTAATAGGCTGGAGGGCGTTCGATCCCGGGCTCAAAGCGGGGAAGCGTGAGGGTTGTGATCCGTTCCTCGCCTTCAATGCGCGGCGGCTCCTGCCCCACCAGCAAGAGGGAGACATTGGTCGGAACCGACCCGAGTATTGCTTCGCACGATTCCTTCGAGGTCGCGCCAGTTCCAATATCGGTCAACGAAACCAGCGCCACTTTCGGAGATTTCGGATCGATCGGCGGCAGCGGAGGCCCCATGTCGCCGCCCAGCGGCAGATCCAGCCCGGTGAACTGGTGATAGGTCGACCGATTCCATCTTTCGAGAACCGTCGTGGACGGCGTACGAACGCCGAGTATCGGTTGCTTGCCGGCACGGCGATAGTGATGCAGCCAGTTGGTCAGGTAATGTACCGTGGGCTTGCCGGTATGCACTTTCCTGAGGCCGAGCATTCCCAATGTCGGCCCGAACAGATTGTCCTCTCCGGCACCGAACTGCGTGGGGTACATCGCCCATAGCGGCGCCATGAAGGCGGCACGCCTGACGAAGACGAAGCAATTGGAATCGGCGACACGGTCGTCGATCACCTTGTCGCCCAGTTCCCGGTAGAGCTCGTCGCCATCGGGAAAGAAGATGCGACGGACCGCATGGATGAACTCGGGATCGCTCGCCATCGCGGCCTCGATCCGCGCCACGTGGTCGGGATAGACCCAGTTGTCGGCATCTAGAAAGGAAACGGCGTCCGCACCTTCGGCGAAGGCGGTGATCGCGGCGATGCCACGCGGCGTGGCGCCGCTGTTGCCGATGTTTTCCGGCAGCGCGATATGCCGGACGTCCCAACCGTCCACTTCGCGATTGGGTATGCCGTCTGCCACCATATAGTGAATGGCCGGCACGGTCTGCCGGGAAACGCTTTCGTGACACCGGCGCAAAACGTCGGTGGGTTCCTTGTAATATGGAGTTACGAGAGCGATCCGCACAAGCCAATCCAGCACGTCATCAGGAGTAGCAGTCCATACCGGCATTTGCCGGTGCCCGCCACAGCGCCTGGCAATTTTCGACGGTGAAAAATGGAGGGCTTGTCAGACGACGGAGTGCTTGCTGGTGCAACCGGACGGACATGCTTCCTGCGCTGAGCGCGAAAGAGGCTTCGGACGAAAGTCTCTCGCCCTCCTATCAGGCGGCATCTTCCAGATGACCGGCGCGGATACGACCCGTCGCTTCGGTCTCGCGAAGCCATTTCTGATGCTTCTTCATCTCTTCGTCGTCGCGATAGGGCCGGCCGTGCTCCAGATGCAGCACATAGGTCGAATGCTTCACACGCTGCGGCTTGAGGCCGTAATTGCACAGCCGCGTACCGAATTCGCGATCGCCGCCGCCATAGGTGATGCGCTCGTCGAAACCGCCAATGGCGAGCGCATCTTCGCGCCAGCACGCGCTGAGATAGCCCGGACACCGGCCCTTCCCGACACCGCCGCGCCTGTCGAGCAGCCGGCCAACGGCACGCGGTGCGGCAAGCCGCAGGAACCCCCTTGTCGGCAGATAACCGTGCCGAAGCAGCCAGTCGAGCCGGAATACGCGTTGCGAAACGATGTCGTCGTCGGTGATCGCCTCGGTGGTCGACATCGGCAGGCGATTGCACGATCCGGCGATGTACCAGCCGCGCCGCGCGTTGGCGCGGAAGACGGACACGACATCATTGCGTGGAATGCAGTCTCCGTCGGTGAAGATGAGATAGTCGCCGGCAGCCTCGCCGATGACGATGTTGTGGATACGGTATTTGCGGTGACCCTTGTCTTCCTGCCAGAAGTGCCGGATCGGAACCGGCGAGTTCGCCGACATCGCCTCTATCATGGTGCGGGTATCGTCCCGCGAACCATCATCGGCGATGAGTATCTCGAAATCACGATCGGTTTGCTGCTGGTAGCCCAGCAGAACCTTGCGTAGATATTCGGGTTGATTGTAGGTAGAAATAACGACACTGATCTTCATGGCCCCCACCAATATTTCAATGATGCCGGCAATATCGGCATCACCGGACTTCGATAGTTCACTAGACCGGTACTTTCAAGCATTCCTGCTGTTTTGAGCACATAAATGACAAACGCCCGGCCAATGGCCGGGCGTTGCCTGATCAACGATTTTGGAAAGCGATTACTCGACGATCGAGGAAACGATGCCGGCGCCGACGGTGCGGCCGCCTTCGCGGATGGCGAAGCGCAGCTTCTCCTCCATGGCGATCGGCACGATCAGTTCGACGTCCATCGTCACATTGTCGCCCGGCATCACCATTTCCGTGCCCTCGGGAAGCGTGACCACGCCGGTCACGTCCGTCGTACGGAAGTAGAACTGCGGACGGTAGTTCGTGAAGAACGGCGTGTGGCGACCGCCCTCCTCCTTCGTCAGGATGTAGGCTTCCGCCTTGAACTTGCGGTGCGGCTTCACCGAACCGGGCTTGCACAGCACCTGGCCGCGCTCGACGTCCTCACGGCCAACGCCGCGCAGCAGCGCGCCGATATTGTCGCCCGCCTCGCCCTGGTCGAGCAGCTTGCGGAACATCTCGACGCCCGTGCAGGTCGTCTTCGTCGTGTCGCGAATGCCGACGATCTCGATTTCCTCGCCGACCTTGATCACGCCACGCTCGACACGGCCCGTCACAACGGTGCCGCGACCCGAGATCGAGAACACGTCCTCGATCGGCATCAGGAAGGGCTGGTCCACCGGACGCTCCGGCTGCGGGATGTAGTCGTCGACAGCGGCCATCAGCTCGCGGATCGCGTTCTCGCCGATCTCCGGATCGCGGCCTTCCAATGCGGCAAGCGCCGAACCCTTGACGATCGGAATGTCGTCGCCCGGGAACTCGTACTTCGACAGAAGCTCGCGCACTTCCATCTCGACCAGCTCCAGAAGCTCGGCATCATCGACCTGGTCGACCTTGTTCATGAACACCACGATCGCCGGAACGCCGACCTGGCGCGCCAGCAGGATGTGCTCGCGCGTCTGCGGCATCGGGCCGTCGGCGGCCGAGACCACCAGGATCGCGCCGTCCATCTGTGCGGCACCCGTGATCATGTTCTTGACGTAGTCGGCATGGCCCGGGCAGTCGACATGGGCGTAGTGACGCTTGTCGGTCTCGTATTCGACGTGTGCCGTCGAAATGGTGATGCCGCGTGCCTTCTCTTCCGGCGCGCCGTCGATCTCGTCATACGCCTTGAAGTCGCCGAAATACTTCGTGATCGCCGCCGTCAGCGTCGTCTTGCCATGGTCGACATGGCCGATCGTGCCGATGTTGCAATGCGGCTTGTTGCGTTCAAACTTTTCCTTTGCCATTTTGGCTCTCCGTCTTTTTGCGCGCCGTCAATTCGCCCGGCACACCGTCGGGTTGAAGGGTTCAGCCAGCGTATTTGGCCTGGATTTCCTGCGATACCGCGCTCGGCACCGCCGCGTAGTGATCGAACTGCATCGTGTACTGGGCACGGCCCTGGGACATCGAACGCAACGTGTCGACATATTTGAACATGTTGGCGAGCGGCACATGCGCGTCGACGACGACGGCGTTGCCCCGCATCTCCTGGCCCTGGATCTGGCCGCGCCGCGAGTTCAGATCGCCGATGACGTCGCCGACATATTCCTCGGGGGTCACAACCTCGACCTTCATGATCGGCTCGAGCAGCTGCGCGCCGGCCTCGCGGGCCGCCTCGCGGAAGCATGCGCGGGACGCGATTTCGAAGGCCAGCACCGAAGAGTCGACGTCGTGATAGGCACCATCGAGCAGCGTCGCCTTGACGCCCAGCATCGGGAAGCCGGCGAGCGGACCGGAACCCAGAACGCTTTCCAGACCCTTCTGGACGCCCGGAACGTATTCCCTCGGCACGTTGCCGCCGACGATCTTGGATTCGAACACGAATTCCTCGGAGTCGGGATTGGGCTCGAACAGGATCTTGACGCGGGCGAACTGGCCCGAACCGCCGGACTGCTTCTTGTGCGTGTAGTCGTGCTCGGTCGTCTTGGTGATCGTCTCGCGATAGGCCACCTGCGGCGCACCGACATTGGCCTCGACCTTGAACTCGCGCTTCATGCGGTCGACGAGAATGTCGAGATGCAGTTCACCCATGCCGGCGATGATGGTCTGGCCGGTTTCCTCGTCGGACTTGACTCGGAACGAGGGATCCTCGGCTGCCAGGCGGTTGAGCGCGACGCCCATCTTTTCCTGGTCGCCCTTGGTCTTCGGCTCGATCGCGATCTGGATGACCGGATCGGGGAATTCCATGCGCTCGAGGATGACCGGCTTCAGCGGATCGCACAGCGTGTCGCCGGTTGTCGTTTCTTTCAGGCCGGCCAGCGCGACGATGTCGCCCGCGAACGCTTCCTCGATGTCCTCACGGCTGTTGGAGTGCATCTGCAGCATGCGGCCGACGCGCTCGCGCTTTTCCTTGACCGTGTTCATCACCGAAGAGCTCTTCTCGAGCTTGCCGGAATAGATGCGCGCGAAGGTGAGCGAACCGACGAAGGGGTCGTTCATGACCTTGAAGGCGAGCATGGACAGCGGCTCGTCATCCGACGAAATGCGCTTGATCTCTTCTTCGGTCTTCGGGTCGATACCGCGAATGGCCGGAACTTCGACCGGGCTCGGGAGGTAGTCGACAACGCCGTCGAGCAACGGCTGAACGCCCTTGTTCTTGAACGCGGAACCGCAGAACACCGGGAAGAAGGTGACGTTGCAGGTACCCTTGCGGATCAGCGAGCGCAGCTCGTCGTTCGACGGCATTTCGCCCTCGAGATACTTCTCCATCGCCGCTTCGTCGATTTCGACGGCGTTTTCGATCAGCGTCTCGCGATACTGTTCGGCCTTCTCCTGAAGGTCGGCCGGAATGTCCGTGACATCCCAGGCAGCGCCCAGCGTCTCTTCCTTCCAGACAATCGCCTTCATCTCGACGAGGTCGACGACGCCCTTGAAGTCGTTTTCCGCGCCGATCGGCAGCTGCATGACGACCGGGGTCGCACCCAGGCGCGACTTGATCATCTCGACGCAGCGGTAGAAGTCGGCACCGATCTTGTCCATCTTGTTGACGAAGATCATGCGCGGCACGTGATACTTGTCGGCCTGGCGCCAGACCGTCTCGGTCTGCGGCTCGACACCGGCATTGGCGTCGAGCAGCGCGATGGCGCCGTCGAGTACGCGCAGCGAACGCTCGACCTCGATGGTGAAGTCGACGTGTCCCGGCGTGTCGATGATGTTGAAGCGGCGCTTCTTGCCGTCACGGCCTTCCCAGAAGGTTGTGGTCGCGGCCGACGTGATCGTGATGCCGCGCTCCTGCTCCTGCTCCATCCAGTCCATGGTGGCCGCGCCGTCATGAACTTCACCGATCTTGTGGCTCTTGCCGGTGTAGAACAGGATGCGTTCCGTGGTCGTGGTCTTGCCGGCATCGATGTGGGCCATGATGCCGAAATTCCGGTAGTCCTCGATTTTATATTCGCGGGCCATTGCCTTGAACCTTGCTCGTCAGCTTGCCGTTACCAGCGATAATGCGAGAACGCCTTGTTGGCGTCCGCCATCTTGTGGGTGTCTTCGCGCTTCTTGACCGCCGCGCCACGATTGTTGGCAGCGTCCATGAGCTCGCCCGACAGGCGATCGACCATGGTGGTCTCGTTGCGCTTGCGCGCCGCGCCGATCAGCCAGCGGATGGCCAGCGCCTGGCGGCGTTCGTTGCGGACCTCGACCGGCACCTGGTAGGTGGCGCCGCCGACACGCCGCGAGCGCACTTCCAGGTGCGGAGCGACATTGCCGAGTGCCTGATGGAAGCTTTCCACCGGGTCCTGGCGGGTCTTCTGCTCGATGGAATCGAGCGCGCCGTAGACGATGCGCTCGGCGGCGGACTTCTTGCCGTCCAGCATCAGCGCGTTCATGAATTTGGTGATGACGAGATCGCCGTATTTCGGATCCGGGTTGATCTCGCGTTTTTCTGCACGGTGGCGACGGGACATTGTTCTATTCTCCTTCGACCGCGATTACTTCGGACGCTTCGCGCCGTACTTCGAACGACGCTGCTTGCGGTTCTTCACGCCCTGCGTGTCGAGTACGCCGCGAATGATGTGGTAGCGAACACCCGGAAGGTCCTTGACGCGACCGCCGCGGATCATGACCACGGAGTGTTCCTGAAGATTGTGCCCCTCACCGGGGATGTAGCCGATGACCTCGAAGCCATTCGTCAGGCGCACCTTGGCGACCTTGCGCAGGGCCGAGTTCGGCTTTTTCGGCGTCGTCGTGTAGACGCGAGTGCACACGCCGCGCTTCTGCGGGCACTCCTCCATCGCCGGAACCTTGTTGCGCTTCACCGCGGGCGTGCGCGGCTTGCGGATCAACTGGTTGATGGTTGGCATGAAAACCTGACCTCTTAACTCGCTTCATCTTCGCGCCGGAAGGCGCCCGCCCCGCTTGCGCGGGCAAATTCATGTCGTTCGGACTTGCCGCGCACAATGGAGGCGGTTGCCACCATGTCCGCATGCAAGAAAGGCTCACAACCGCTGCGGCCTTTTCGGCCAGTGCGGAGGAACCTTTTCAAAACCAGAGGACCGGTTGCCCGGTCGTGCAGCATCGATGTGTTACGTTCTGCTGGTCCAACCTTGTTTGAGCAGCTTCGTCCACCGGCAAGGCGCCTGCGGACCGAATGTGCGCTCACATCGGTCAGGTTGTGGCGGTAATAGTGTTCCGGCCGGCTGCCGTCAAGCCTTGCAAAGGCCTAAATGCGCCCGAAATCGCGAAAAACCGCCCGCTCGGCTTCATATGGGCATTCGACCGCCGATTTCCATGGTCCGTTCCCTGAAAATCCGGCTCGAATGACGATCAGGCGGAATCACCCAGGACGCATGTCTGCGACGCCAGCATGGAATAGATGCCTTCCCGCCCCCACCAGTTCGCCAAAGAACCGGATTCGCCCGCGCGCCACTGCCCCGTGAAGCTGGACTGGTCTCGGGAAATGCGGAGGGTCAGGCTGCCGGCGCCGTACAGATCCTGCCATTTCAGGTGCACTTCGCCCTCGTCTCCGCGCTCTTCACCCTCGAGTCGGCCTTCGATTCGACGGCCGTCTTCCTCGATGAAGACATAGGTGCCGGTAATGCCCTGCGACGTGGGATACAGATGGGTCACGACCGGCAGATTGCCGCCGCTTGATTCGACGCAGCCGACATAGATCGTCTCGTAGTCGAGGGCACGGGCATGCGCAGGTCCGGCCGATTCGAAAGACAGCACGCATGTGCACACCAAGGCTGCTGCCACAAGGCGGCCATAACGCTGCTGAGGCATCACGCAAGCCCTCGACATGACATTCCCCTCGAACATTACCTTCGCTCGCCGGACAGGAATCAATGGTGACCGCCAATCTTGACCGCATTGCGCCGGCGACGCGGTTTCCTTTTGTGGCCCGGTTCTTTATGGATTCGTCGACACCGAACACAAGCCGATCCATCCGCCGACCAAGGAACATCGCCATGAACGATCAAGCCGAAGATGGCGACGATGCCATCGTCTTCATCATCGTCGGTGGCGTACGTCGCGCCGACGAGACGGAGATGCTCGACTTCCACTGCCTGCTGACCGCCGCCGACGACGACAGCGCGGTCCGCCGCTGCCTGGAGGCGCTGGCGTCGGAAGGCTATGAGGAAGCCGACCTCACCCAGATCGGCAACATCGAGGAGCCGGAGGAAGAGGATCCGTTCTTCGATCCCTATTGCGCCGCGCTCGATGGCGACATCGCTCTGCTCGTCTACGAACACGGCATTTCGCCCGACTGATCACGCCGCGCCAGACAAGTGCGACGGATCGAATGTCGCGCTGAACCAGAAGACCGCCAAACGGGAGGACCGTTCGATGCAGGCCAGACAAATCGTGCTCGCGCAATATCCGTCCGGCATGCCGGGCGACGACGATTTGAAGATGGAAACCGTCGACCTGCCGGCGCCCGGCAACAACGAAGTCGCGCTGCGCACCATCTATCTGTCGCTCGATCCCTATATGCGCGGGCGGATGAGCCCCGCCAAATCCTATGCCGCACCTCTGCAGGTCGGTGACGTGATCACCGCCGAGGCAGTGTCCGAGGTGGTCGAAAGCAACCATCCCGACTTCGCCCCCGGCGACATCGTGATCGGGCGCACTGGCTGGCGCACCCATGCCGTGATCGCCGGCGACGATCTGCGCAAGGTCGATCCTTCGATCGCGCCGATCTCCACGGCGCTGGGCGTGCTCGGCATGCCGGGCTTCACCGCCTATGTCGGCCTCAAGGTCCATGGCGAACCGAAAAAGGGCGAGACGGTCGTCGTCTCGGCCGCGGCCGGCGCGGTAGGCCAGATCGTCGGACAGTTGGCGAAGCTCTGGGGATGCCGCGCGGTCGGCATCGCCGGCGGCCCCGACAAATGCGCCCTCGTGACCGACACCTTCGGCTTTGATGCCTGCGTCGACTACAAGGCCGGGGATTGTACCGAACGCCTCGCAGAGGCCTGCCGGGACGGCATCGACGTCTATTTCGAGAATGTCGGGGGCGACGTGCTCAAGGCGGTACTGCCGCTGATGAACCAGTTCGGCCGTATCCCTGTGTGCGGCACCATCGCCTATTACAACCTCGACAAGCCGCAGGCGGAAGGCCCCGATTTTTCGCCGCTGATCATGCGCTCGATCCTGACGAGAAAGCTACGCGTCCACGGCTTCATCAATTATGACCACATCGAGTTCATGCCCGATTTCCTGCGCGAAATTCCGCCCCTCGTCAGCGATGGGTCGATAAAGTTCGTCGAGGATATCGTCGACGGCTTCGACAATACCGTCGACGCGTTCCAGGGCCTGCTGACCGGACGCTACACCGGCAAGGTGCTGGTCAGGGTCGGCGACGACCCGAAGGCCTGACGAACGCGCCAGCCCGTTTCGGAGCGGTTAGTAGATCCCCGGCACCAGTCGGTAGCGCACGTCCTTGGCGAAGGCCTGATAGGCCGGATCGCGGCGCAGCACGCGCTCTTCCGCGCCGATGCGCGCGAGCAGCAGCGTCCAGACCATCAGATAGATCGCAAGGTTCCACAGTGTCGGCTGCAGCAGCAGGAAACCGACATGGGTTATGATGTAGCCCGCATACATCGGATGACGCACCAGACGGTACATGCCGCTGTCCTTCACGCCGCGATTGGCCGCGACCAGGCCGAAACTGAAATTGAGGCTGAACTTCGCGCCAATGTGGATCACGCTGCCGAGGATCAGCAGGACCGTGCCTGCCAGTACCGAAATCGGCTCGCCGCCCGTGCTGGCGAGCAGGACGAGGAACGAGCCCATGGCCGCGATGGCCCAGTCACCGATGCGGTAGGAAATGTCCTGCGTCGGCCGGCGCATGAGCAGGAACACGACGACCGCCCCTTCAGAGACGAGCAGGATCATCGAGAACAGGTTCTGCAGCGTCGCCGAATCCGGCCAGACGCGCATGACGAGGAACAGGTAGAGCACCAGCACCACGACCTGTTCGATGCGGTCGAGCAGGCGCGGACTGATAGATGGTGCTGCGGTCACGGAAAGCGTCATGGGATCCCCGGTCATGTTCGCGGATGTCCGGCTACCGGCAGGCCGCATTATCGTTGCGGCCATCATGAACATGATCTGATTAGGGAACGGTGAATGCCTGCCGGCAAATCTTTCCGGCTCGCATGACGCCAAACGACTGCGAGCTGACCAGCCATGAAAAAGCCCCGCGCCGGAGGCCGGCGCGGGGCTGATGTTTTTCGGGTGGGCTTGCGCCCTGCCTTGTCCTTATTCCGCAGGCTCCGCCGAGCTCTCGATCAGCGGCACGGAATCGGCTTCCTTGCGGCGCTCCTCGATGATCAGCTCGTCGCGCTGCGAGGCGAGACCCTTGATCCGGGAGGTGACACCACCGGTGCCGACCGGGATCAGACGGCCGACGATGATGTTCTCCTTCAGGCCTTCCAGAGGATCGACCTTGCCGGAAACGGCCGCCTCGGTGAGGACGCGGGTGGTCTCCTGGAACGAGGCCGCCGAGAAGAACGACCGCGTCTGCAGGCTCGCCTTTGTGATGCCGAGCAGGACCGGCGTACCCTCGATCGGCTTGCCCTTGTCCTCGGCAAGCTTCTCGTTGATCAGGTCCATCTCGATGCGGTCGATATGCTCGCCGACGATCAGGCCGGAATCGCCCGCATCGGTGATCTCGACCTTCTGCAGCATCTGCCGGACGATCACCTCGATGTGCTTGTCGTTGATCACGACGCCCTGCAGTCGATAGACGTCCTGGATCTCGTTGACGAGATAGGAGGCAAGTGCCTCCACGCCCTTGATCGCCAGGATGTCGTGCGGTGCCGGGTTGCCGTCGAGGATGTAGTCGCCCTTCTCCACGGCGTCGCCGTCCTGGAGATGGAACGGCTTGCCCTTCGGGATCAGGTACTCGACCGGCTCCATGGTGGAGTCGTTCGGCTCGATCACGATGCGGCGCTTGTTCTTGTAGTCGCGACCAAAGCGGATGGTGCCATCGATCTCCGCGATGATGGCGTGATCCTTCGGACGACGAGCCTCGAACAGTTCGGCCACCCTCGGCAGACCGCCGGTGATGTCCTTGGTCTTGGCGCTTTCGAGCGGGATACGCGCCAGCACTTCACCGGCATGCACCTGCGCATCGGGTTCGACCGACAGAATGGCGTCCACCGAGAGCAGGAAGCGGGCTTCGCCGCCACGCTCCAGCTTGGCGACCTTGCCGTCCTTGTCCTTGATGACGATGGCCGGCTTGAGGTCCGCACCGCGCGGGTTGGCGCGCCAGTCGATGACGACGCGCTTGGTGATGCCCGTCGACTCGTCGGTGTTCTCCGAAACCGACATGCCGTCGATGACGTCCTCGAACTCCACCGTGCCGCCGACATCGGTCAGGATCGGCCGCGTGTACGGATCCCACTCGGCAAGGCGCTCGCCCTGCTTGATGCCATCGCCGTCGTCGACGAGCAGCTTGGCGCCATAAGTGACCCGGTGCGAGGAGCGCTCGACGCCCTTCTCGTCCTCGATCACGATCGCCATGTTGCGGCCCATCGCCATCAGTCGGCCCTCGGAATCGCGCACCACGTTGCGGTTGCGGATCTTGACCTTGCCCTCATGCGAGGCTTCCAGGAACGAGGAGTCGACGACCTGCGCCGCACCGCCGATGTGGAAGGTACGCATGGTGAGCTGCGTGCCCGGCTCGCCGATCGACTGTGCCGCGATGACACCCACGGCCTCGCCCATATTGACCGGCGTACCACGTGCCAGATCGCGCCCGTAGCAGGCACCGCAGATGCCGTTCTGCGTCTCGCAGGTCAGAGCCGAACGAATCTTCACCTGCTTGACGTTGGCGGCCTCGACGATGTCGACGTCCTTTTCCTCGATCAGCGTGCCCTGTGCGAGGATGACCTCGCCGGACTCGGGATCGACGATGTCTTCGGCGGCCGTGCGGCCCAGGATTCGCATGCCAAGCGAGGCCACGACCTGACCGGCATCGACAACGGCCTGAACGGTCAGACCCTCATCCGTGCCGCAATCGGTCTCGGTAACGATGCAGTCCTGTGCCACGTCGACCAGGCGACGCGTCAGATAGCCGGAGTTGGCCGTCTTCAGCGCCGTGTCGGCGAGGCCCTTGCGCGCGCCGTGCGTGGAGTTGAAGTACTCCATCACGGTCAGGCCTTCCTTGAAGTTCGAGATGATCGGCGTTTCGATGATCTCGCCCGACGGCTTGGCCATCAGGCCGCGCATGCCGGCGAGCTGCTTCATCTGGGTCGGCGAACCGCGAGCACCGGAATGGCTCATCATGTAGATGGAGTTCATCTGCTTCTGGCGACCGGTCTCCTTGTCGACCTCCACCGCGCGGATGCGCTGCATCATCTCGTCGGCTACCTTGTCGCCGCACTTGCCCCAGGCATCGACGACCTTGTTGTATTTTTCGCCCTGGGTGATCAGGCCGTCATTGTACTGCTGCTCGTATTCCTTCACGAGCGCCTCGGTGTCGGCGACGAGCTTGGCCTTGGCGTCCGGGATGACCATGTCGTCCTTGCCGAACGAAATGCCGGCCTTGCACGCATGGCTGAAGCCGAGCGACATGATCCGGTCGCAGAAGATGACCGTCTCCTTCTGCCCGCAATGGCGATAGACCGTATCGATCATCTTGGAGATGGCCTTCTTGGTCATCTCGGTGTTGCAGATGTCGAACGGCACCGCGGCGTTCTTCGGCAGAAGCTCGCCGATGATCATGCGGCCGGGCGTGGTCTCGTGAATCTGCGAGACCGGATTGCCGTCCGCGTCGACCGTCTTGAAGCGGCCCCTGATCTTGGAATGCAGGGTAACGACACCGTTTTCCAGCGCGTGGTGCAGTTCGCCCATGTCGGCGAACACCATGCCCTCGCCCGGCTCCTTGTCCGCCACGATCGACAGATAGTAGAGGCCGAGGACCATGTCCTGCGACGGCACGATGATCGGCAGGCCGTTGGCCGGGTGCAGGATGTTGTTGGTCGACATCATCAGCACGCGGGCCTCGAGCTGCGCCTCGAGCGACAGCGGCACGTGCACCGCCATCTGGTCGCCGTCGAAGTCGGCGTTGAACGCGGCGCAGACCAGCGGGTGAAGCTGGATCGCCTTGCCCTCGATCAGCACGGGCTCGAAAGCCTGGATGCCGAGGCGGTGCAGCGTCGGCGCGCGGTTGAGCAGCACCGGATGCTCGCGGATGACCTCGTCCAGAATATCCCAGACTTCCGGCTTTTCTTTCTCGACCAGCTTCTTGGCCTGCTTGACCGTCGACGAATAGCCCTTGGCGTCGAGCCGCGCATAGATGAACGGCTTGAACAGTTCGAGCGCCATCTTCTTGGGCAGGCCGCACTGGTGCAGCTTGAGCTCCGGACCGGTCACGATGACCGAGCGGCCGGAATAGTCGACGCGCTTGCCGAGCAGGTTCTGGCGGAACCGGCCCTGCTTGCCCTTCAGCATGTCCGACAGTGATTTCAGCGGACGCTTGTTGGCGCCCGTGATGACGCGGCCGCGACGGCCATTGTCGAACAGTGCGTCGACAGCCTCCTGCAGCATGCGCTTTTCGTTGCGGATGATGATGTCCGGCGCGCGCAGTTCGATCAGCCGCTTCAGGCGGTTGTTACGGTTGATGACGCGACGATACAGATCGTTGAGGTCGGACGTTGCGAAACGGCCGCCGTCGAGCGGCACCAGCGGACGCAGGTCCGGCGGGATGACCGGGATGATCTTCATGATCATCCACTCGGGACGGTTGGCGGAATCCAGGAACGCCTCGACGACCTTCAGCCGCTTGGTCAGCTTCTTGGTCTTCAGGTCCGAAGTGGTCTCGGCCAGTTCCGTGCGCAGATCGCCCGCGATCTTCGGCAGGTCCATCGACGCCAGGATGTCGTGGATGGCCTCCGCACCGATCATTGCGGTGAAGGAATCCTCGCCATACTCGTCGGCCGCGATCAGGTACTCCTCCTCGCTCAGGAGCTGGTGCTCCTTCAGCGGGGTGAGGCCCGGCTCGGTGACGATGTAGTTCTCGAAATAAAGGATGCGCTCGAGATCCTTCAGCGTCATGTCGAGCAGGGTGCCGATGCGGCTAGGCAGCGACTTCAGGAACCAGATATGGGCGACGGGCGCGGCCAGTTCGATATGGCCCATGCGCTCGCGGCGAACCCGGCTGAGCGTGACTTCGACGCCGCACTTCTCGCAGATGACGCCCTTGTATTTCATGCGCTTGTACTTGCCGCACAGGCACTCATAGTCCTTCTGCGGGCCAAAGATGCGCGAGCAGAACAGGCCGTCGCGTTCCGGCTTGAACGTACGGTAGTTGATCGTCTCCGGCTTCTTGATCTCGCCGAACGACCAGGAAAGGATTTTCTCCGGCGACGCGATCGAGATGCGGATCGAATCGAAGTTCTGCGAAGCCGCAGGGCTGTTGAAGAGATTCATGACCTCTTGGTTCATGTGGTCTTCTCCTTCGGGTCGGGTTCCCGGGGGTTGGAACCCTTGCGGCCGTTGGGCGAGTTCGTCATCGCGCCATGCCGGCCTTGAAAATGATTTTGCCGCTGGTCTTGCGGCCGCTCACGCAAACTGCGGTGCGGCGCCCGGCATGTGTCGGGCGCCGCGCCGGCTCGTGTTTCACTCGGCCGCGTCGGGCAGTTGATGCTCTTCGTCCGTCTCGGAATGCGGCGCGCGCGGTACGGTCAGTTCGACATTGAGACCGAGCGAGCGCATTTCCTTGACGAGAACGTTGAAGCTCTCGGGAATGCCGGCCTCGAACGTGTCGTCGCCACGGACGATCGCCTCGTAGACCTTGGTGCGGCCGGCCACGTCGTCCGACTTCACCGTGAGCATTTCCTGCAGCGTGTACGCCGCGCCATAGGCTTCCAGTGCCCAGACCTCCATCTCGCCGAAGCGCTGTCCGCCGAACTGCGCCTTGCCGCCCAGCGGCTGCTGGGTAACGAGCGAGTACGGTCCGATCGAACGGGCGTGGATCTTGTCGTCGACCAGATGGTGCAGCTTGAGCATGTAGATGTAGCCCACCGTCACCGGCCGGTCGAAGGCTTCGCCTGTACGTCCGTCATA
>JBHIWX010000064.1:0-26622 GCA_041987205.1 Rhizobiaceae bacterium
CCCCATTTCACCTGAAATCCGCATCCTGATCCTCGCCCGGCATCGCCTCTGCCGGGCGAAGATGTTTTCCACCGTTCTTAAGCATGTCGGGTCGCGCCGCTCGCCTCGCAGCGCCGCATTTGCTAAGGATTGTGGGCCGTTAACGTTCCTGCCACGCTATCACCGCATTTGTGTGGCTGAACCCCCGGCGAAGCTGTTGGTCAATAACAGACTTTCAGCCGTGCAAGCCTGACGGAAAGTCAGGGTTTGTTAACCATAATGGCCCAAGAATGGGTCGGGGCATTCACGTGTCGGGCGAAGTCAGTTTTGCGCATAGTTGGAAAATTGCTCTACGGCGATAGGGTTCGGCGCACACGCGCATGGCCCCTGCTGCTCGTGACCATGCTGGCCGCCCTTGTCGGGATGACGGCCGCGGCGGATGCCGAGACGCGTTCGCTCAAGCTCTATTTCCTGCACACCGGTGAAAAGGCGATCATCGCCTACAAGAAGAACGGTACCTACATTCCGTCCGGCCTGAAAAAGGTCAATCAGTTCCTGCGCGACTGGCGCCGCAACGAACCCACCAAGATGGACCCGCAATTGCTGGACCTGGTCTGGGAGGTCTACCAGCAGTCCGGCTCCCGGGATTACATTCACGTCGTTTCCGCCTATCGCTCGCCGGCCACGAACTCCATGCTGCGCAAGCGCGGGCGCGGCGTTGCGAAATACAGCCAGCACATGCTGGGCAAGGCGATGGACTTCTTCCTGCCCGACGTGAAGCTGTCCACGCTGCGCGCCATCGGCCTGAAGGCGGGCGTCGGCGGCGTCGGCTACTACCCGACTTCAGGCTCGCCCTTCGTCCATCTCGACACCGGCAATGTCCGTCACTGGCCGCGCATGACGCGGACCCAGCTCGTCAAGGTTTTCCCGAGAGGCGGCACGCTGCACGTACCGACCGACGGCAAGCCCCTGCCGGGCTATGAGGCGGCACTCGCCTCCTACAAGGCGCGCAAGTCGAGCGGCAAGACCGCCCTTGCCTCGGCCACCCCGAAGAAGGACGACAAGAAGTCCAACAGCCTTCTCGGCCGCCTCTTCGCCAGCGCCCAGCAGGAGCAGGAGGAAGACGAGGAAGCCAATTCCATTCCCGCGCCGCGTACCGTTTCAACCACCTCGACGGGCAGCGACAGCCAACCGCAACAGGCGGAACTGACCGCCGGCCCCGCGCCGGAAGGCCAGCCCTCGCGCGAACTGCTGGAATCGGGCACGCCGATGCAGATCGTCACCGACGAGGATCCGCAGCCAATCGAACTCGCCCGGATACCGGTGCCGACGCCGCGCCCGAACTACGCGCCAGCCGCGCTGCTCGCCGAAAATACCCGGCCCATGCCGGTGGCGCCTTCCGAAAACCCGGTTATCGCCGCGCTCACCGCCGACGACATCGAGACGATGCGGCGTTCCGCCGTGCCCTCGCCGCGCCCGGCTTCCGCATCGGCAATCGTAACGGCATCGGCCGACGGCGAAGCTGTCGCACCGGAAGTTGCGCGCGACGCGATCCTCGAGGCACTCGACGCAAGGCGCCCGGCACGGCCCGGCGAAGCGCCAGGCAACATCCCGACGCCGTCCACGTCGCCGCTGACGGTTGCGAGCATCACGCCCACGCCCGATCCGCGTCGTGCCGCCGCGCCGCGCACGCTCGAACTGGCGCTGGCCGCGACCGAAAACCGTTCGAATTCGGCGGGCGAAGCCATCCGTTCGCTGATCGAGGCCGACAGCCGGATACGCGCACGTGACGGTATCGGCGATTTCCGCCCGACCCGTACAGCAGGTCTGGACGCCACCCGCCCCGCCCCGCGCCGGGCCGCAGCGACACCGGCCGATACCGGCCAACGCGCCGTGACGACACCTCGCACCGCCAGCAACGGTGGGGCGCCGCGCCCGACCGATTGGGAAAGCATCGGCGTGACCGCGCTTGCCGGCTTCCAGCCGATCGAGGACGTCAACCGGATTCGGGCACCGGCCTATGGCATGGGGATGATGCGCGAGACGCCGCGCGAAATCCTGACCACGGGTTTCGTCAGGACCGCCTTCGTCCAGCCGGCACGACGCTTCAGCGCCGGGAATGGCCCGGCCTTCAACCGCTTCACCGACTGATCGGATCGCCCGCTAAAGGGTGATCAGGATTCGGTTTCCGGCTCGCCCGGCAGCATGCCGAGCGCATGCAGGTAGAGATCGCGGATCGCGTCCTGCTCCTGCCGCTCGGTCTGGTCCTGCTTGCGCATGCGGACCACGTCGCGTAGCACCTTGGTGTCGAAGCCGTTGGCCTTGGCCTCGCCATACACATCCTTGATGTCGTCGGCGATCGCCTGCTTGTCCTCTTCCAGCCTTTCGATGCGCTCGACGATGGAGCGCAATTGTTCGCGGGCGACGAGGGTGTCGGACATCGGGTTCTCCGTAGGGCTGGTTGAGGGGGGAGACATCGCGCCTTGCGGCCGCGATGGCAATGCAAGCCGGGCGGTGCTTGCGGAACTTTCCACCGGAATCTGGCGCAAGCAGGGCTTGCGCGGTGAAAGACGGGCGCCTACCCGGAAGGATCAGTCGGCCGGTCGGTTCTTCTCAAAGGCGGCCTGCTGCTCGGCGCTTGCCTCCTTCTGGTGCTTCGCCCGCCAGTCCTCATAGGGCATGCCGTAGATGATCTCGCGCGCCTGGCCCTTGTCGAGGTCGAGCCCCTTGCCCTGCGCGGCATCCATGTACCAGTTGGCGAGGCAGTTTCGGCAGAAGCCGGCGAGGTTCATCATGTCGATGTTCTGCACGTCGACACGCTCGCGCAGATGTTCGACCAGCCGGCGGAACGCCGCTGCCTCGAGCTCGGTCTTCGTGGCTTCGTCCATCTTCTCGTCCGACATCCCGTCTTCTCCTCGTTCGCGCCTCATCGATCCCGCAGGAGATGCTGCAGCGGTCCGGTCCTCGACTCGAAATGGCGCACTTCGTGGACTTCGGCAAGGGCGTTGACCCTTCGCAGCATCGGGGCGAGCAGATCGACCCAGTGCTTCACGCCGGCCTCGTCGCCGACGAGGTCCTGGCGCAGTTCGATCAGCGTGTGCGCCAGCCCGCGCATCGAGCAATGCCGGAACATGGTATCGTTCCGCAGCGCCCCGTCATAGGGCTCGTTGTCGGCGAACACCATGCCCTCGACCCTGCCGAATTCCTCCAGCAGCGGCCTCGTGAAGCGCGGGTCGTGATCCCACAGCAGCGTCGCGTGCCAGGGCCTCGGCTGGCCGCGCCAGCTGCCGGTGAAGCTGTGCACCGAAAACACCGCCGGCGTGATGCCCTCGGCGAAAATGTTCTCGATCGCCTGGTCGACGGCCTCGTGATAGGGGCGGTGGAAATTGGCGATGCGGTAGTCGATTTCGGACGGCTCGATCGGGTGATTGCCCGGAATGACCGTGCCGTCGGAAAGCCGCATGACCAGCGTCGGATCGTCCTCGCCGCGATTGGGGTCGATCAGCAGGCGTGAAAAGGTCGACAGCACCGCCGGCACGCCAAGCACCTGCGCCAGGCCCAGCGTCACCGCGCGCGCGCCGATGTCATAGGCGATGTGGCGGGAGAACTCTTCGGGCGGCAGGCCTAGGCTGCCGTAGATCTCCGGCAGGGCGTTGCTGGCGTGATCGCAGATCAGCAGCAATCCTTTGGATGGATCGCCCTCGATCCACTCCACCGGCTCGAACCCTTCACCCGTCATGCTTCCTGAAAACCTGCTTGCTGTACCAACGCCAAATCAGCGCAGGCTCTTGTCATACCACGCAAAAGCGATCAATGGTCGCCTTCGTTTTTCGATGGCAGACCTGCGGACATGCAAGCCGATACGACCAATGCCGCCATGCAGCGGCCGCTCAGCACCACGCTCGCCCTCGCCGCACTGGTGACGGGTGCGCTGGCCATGGGCATCTCCCCGGTCTTCGTGCGCCATGCCGATGTAGGTCCTTTCGCCAGCGCGTTCTGGCGGGTCTCGCTGGCCCTGCCGATTCTGCTCGCCTGGACCCTGCTCGAACGCCGGGCGCGCGGCGACGAACGGCTCTGGCGCGGTTTCTCGCTCGCGCCCGCCGTCGTGCTGTCGGGCCTGTTCTTCGCCGGCGACCTCGCCTTCTGGCATCTGGCGATCCTCAACACCACCATGGCCAACGCCACCTTCATGGCCTGCCTTGCGCCGGTCTGGGTCCTCGTCCTGTCGGGCATCTTCATTGGCGAGCCGGTGCCCGCGCGCTCCTTCGTCGGGCTCGCGATCTGCCTTGCCGGCGCGAGCCTGCTGATCGGCTCGAGCTGGTCCGTCGACCCTGGCCGGCTGATCGGCGATTTCTACGGCCTCGTGACCTCGTTCTTCTTCGGCCTCTATTTTCTCGCTTTGCGCGTCGCCCGGCGTACGCTCAAGAGCGGGGAACTGGCGTTCTCCTCGACCTTCGTCACCTCGCTCGTGCTGCTCGGCGTCGCGCTGATCTCCGGCAACGGCCTGCTGCCGTCGACGCCCGAGGGCGTGCTGGCGCTCGCCGCGCTCGGCTTCGTCAGCCATGCCGGCGGACAGGGCCTGCTGACGGTGGCGCTGGGCACCCTGTCGGCGGTTTTTTCCTCGCTGGTCATCTTCATCGAGGCGATCGCCGCCGCCATGTTCGGCTGGCTCTTCTTCGCCGAGGCGATGGGCCCCTACCAGATCGGGGGCGCACTGCTGATCATGGCAGGCATCTGGCTGGCAAGACCGCGAGCGTGACGATCCGCCCGCCTCGACGTATCACGCCCGTCACATCCCGACCGCATTGACAGTAAAAATGCCTTGCGTCACAAGGAATCAAGATGTTCGCGACACGTGAATCGGCACCTTTGATCCCGCAAGGAACCGCCATTGACGCCACGGAATGGACGGCGCCGCGCAAGCGCGCCGTGCGCCTTGCCATGCTTGCGCTCGCCGCGGCGTCGGGACTGACCCTGTTCGCCAATGTCGCGCCGGCCCACGCCGATTTCCGCCTGTGCAACGACACCAAGAGCCTGGTCGGCGTCGCCCTCGGCTATCGCGAGAACGGCAAATGGCAGACCGAGGGCTGGTGGCAGGTGCCCGGCGAGACCTGCGCCTCGCTGATCGACGGCGATCTCAACTCGCGCTACTACTACCTCTATGCCGAGGACGCCGACCGTGGCGGCCAATGGCGAGGCGACGTGTTCATGTGCACCTCCGACCGCGAATTCCGCATCGAGGGCGTACAGGAATGCTTCGCCCGGGGATTCCAGAAGACCGGGTTTTTCGAGATCGACACCTCCAACAAGCAGAGCTGGATGGTACGCCTTACAGAATCGGGCCAGACTGGCGGCTCGCAACAATAAAGATTGAAGCACGGCGGGACCGCAATACCATTCGGGTGTTGCGGACAAACGGAAATTCGACGCGTATCATGGCTGTCATGCGGGCATGCTGCGATGCGCGCACGATGACAAAAAAGGGGAAGTTCGGACCATGCGCCGAAACCGCCGCGTAAAGATCCTCGCCACGCTGGGGCCTTCGTCCAACACGAAGAAGACGATCCTGGAACTGGCCAAAGCCGGTGCAGACGTGTTCCGCATCAACATGAGCCACACCGACCACCCGTCCATGCGGTCGCTGGTCGCGCTCATTCGCGACGTCGAGAACGATATCGGCCGCCCGATCGGCATCCTCGCCGATCTGCAGGGACCGAAGCACCGTCTCGGCACCTTCGCCGACGGCAAGGTCACCGTCGAGATCGGCAAGCGCTTCATCTTCGACAGCGACCCGACGCCGGGCGACGCGACGCGGGTGCACCTGCCGCATCACGAGATCCTCGAGGCGCTGCACCCCGGCCACCGCATTCTCATCGATGACGGGCGCGTTCAGATGAAGGCGATCGAATGCTCGCCGAAAAAGGTCGTCGCCGAAATCGTCGCCGGCACCACCCTGTCCGACCGCAAGGGCGTCAGCCTGCCCGACACCGAGCTTGTCACCACGGCCATGACGGAAAAGGACCGCGAGGACATCGACGCGGCGATTGCCGAGGATGTCGACTGGGTCGCGCTGTCATTCGTCCAACGCCCGGACGATCTGGCCGAGGTGCGCAAGATCGCGCGCGGTCGCGTCGGCGTGCTCGCCAAGATCGAGAAGCCGCAGGCTGTCGCCCGGCTGCCCGAGATCATCGAACTTTCCGACGCCATCATGGTCGCGCGCGGCGACCTCGGCGTCGAGATGCCGCTCGAGGCCGTGCCCGGCATCCAGAAGCAGATCACGCGCGCCTGTCGCAGGGCGGGAAAGCCGGTGGTCGTCGCCACGCAAATGCTGGAATCGATGATCAACGCGCCGGTGCCGACCCGCGCCGAGGTCTCCGACGTCGCCGCCGCCGTTTATGAAGGCGTCGACGCCGTGATGCTTTCCGCCGAATCGGCGGCCGGGCAGTATCCGGTCGAGACCGTGAAGATGATGAACGCCATCACCGAGCAGGTCGAGCGCGATCCGCTCTACCAGGGCATCTTGACCGCCCAGCGTTCGGAACCCGAACCGACCGGCGCCGACGCCATTGCGGCCGCCGCCCGCCAGATCGCCGAAACGCTCAATCTCTCCTCGATCATCTGTTACACGGCTTCCGGCGCGACCGGTCTGCGCGCCGCGCGCGAGCGTCCCTCCCGCCCGATCGTCACCCTGTCGCCGGTGGCGCGAACTGCGCGGCGTCTGGCGCTGGTCTGGGGCCTGCACTGCGTCATCACGGACGACGCTCAGGATCTCGACGACATGGTCGACCGCGCCTGCCGCATTGCCGTGGACGAGGAATTCGCCGGGCCGGGCGACCGTGTGATCATCTCGGCCGGCGTGCCGCTGAGGACGCCCGGCTCGACCAACATGCTGCGGATCGCCTATGTCGCGAGCGACGGCCGCTCCGGCATCTGATCGCCTGAAGCGTCTGCGCCCGCGATCCGCGAACTGATCTTCTCGATCTCCGCGACGATGTCCGCCGTGGCCGAATAGCTCGACATGTGGCCGCGCCCCGCAAGAGAGACGAGACGAGCACCCTCGATGTCGCGTTCCAGCCCCTTGGAATGGAGTTCGGGCGCGGTGACCGTGTCGCCGTCGCCGATCACGATCGTCACCGGCCGCTTGATCTCGGGATAGCGCGGCGAAAGCTTCACGAGATGGGCCTTCAGCGCGGCCAGATCGACGGCGTTGTGCCGGAAGCTCGCCGGGCGCAGCGCGAGGCGCGTTCCTGATCGCGCTTCGTAGTCGGATGGCAGGCGGTCCGGTGCAAAAACTTCCTTGACGGCCTTCGTATAGAGCAGATGGCCGAACGGGATCGCGACCAGCCAGGTGAAGACCGGGCCGACCAGCGGCAGCCTCGAGACATGATTGTACCAGGACAGCGCATCGCCCGGCCACGGATGCGTCGCCGGCGCGATGAAGACGACGCCCGCCACCTTTTCCGGATGCAGCACGGCCAGCGCGGCGGCCACCGCCCCGCCGAAGGAATGGCCGACGATCAGCGCCGGCCCGGTTACCAGCTTCTCGATCAGCCCGGCGATGGCATCGGCCTGGGCCTGCGGCGCGCTGTCGCCATTCCCCTTGCGTCCCGAATAGCCCGAGCCCGGCCGGTCGACGAAGATCATCCGGGCGCGCCCGGCCAGCGGCTGCGCGAAGGCCCCGTGAAGGTCGCGCACATTGCCTCCCGCGCCGTGAATGAAGACCATCGTCGGCAGGTCGGCGTCCGGCCCTGCCGGAAGGTCGACATGGTGCAGACGCGTTTCATCCACCTCGACGAAGGCGCCCATGACCGGAAAGCGGCGCTCGGTCCGGGTCGTCAGCACCGCCGTGACCGATACGAGCAGGACAGCGAGGCATGCGATGAAAAGGAACAGGGACATATAGACCGATCTAGCTGGACTTGCCGGCGAGTTCTTCTTCCAGCTTGACCACGGCCTGCTGCGCCCGGCGATTGGCCGGATAGATTTCCAGCACCCTGTACCAGGTCTCAAGCGCCTTTCGTTCCGCGCCGGTGCGGTCGAGGATCATGCCGAGCCCGGCGAGCGCACCGAAATGGCGCGGTTCGAGCTGCAGAACGCGCTCGATATCCGCGATGGATCGGCCGTAATTGGATTGCGCGAAATACAGCGTGGCGCGCCGGTTCCAGCCCTCGGCATAGTCCGGCGCCAGCGTGACGACCTGGGTCAGCAGATCCTCCGCCACGGCGTATTTCTTTTCTTCCAGCGCCTTGCCGGACCATTGCATCAGCAGATTGACGGTGTCGGAGCCCGAATCGCCCCATTCGCGCCAGATCATGCGGGCGACGCGATTGGCGGCCGGCGCCTTGGTCTGGCGGCGCAGATCCTCGAATAGATCGTCGAGCGTGGCCGCTTCGCGCGGCGCGGCGATGTCCTCGTCGGCATCCGTCCCGACGTCGAGGCCAGCTTCCTGGGCATGGGCAGGCAGGCTGCCGGCGAACGGATGGACCGCGAACAGGAACGCGACCGCGAAAATCGGTGCCAGATGACGCATGCCAAAAGTCTAGCGCCACCGCCCTGGAGGTCAAACGCAAATTTTCGAGAGCGCCGTTCAAACGCGAAAACCCTGCGGGAAACGAATCCCGCAGGGCAAACTAATCGAGATTTGGAAACACCATCCCTGCGTGGCAGCACAAGCCTTGCTTCAGCAAGGCGCCAGTGCGCGAACGCCTGCCCGCGCGCAGCGCGAGCGAAAACTCAGCCCTGGCGCGCCTTGAAGCGGGGGTTGGACTTGTTGATGATGTAGACCCGGCCGCGACGGCGAACCAGACGGTTCATGCGATGGCGGGACTTCAGCGATTTGAGCGAATTCTTGATCTTCATGGCGCTTACCGGACTTTTCTGGACAGGCGGACCGGCTGTGGCCGTTGGCCGCCCTTCAAAACAAAACGCGCCGCTTGCGGCGCGCACCCGGAAGCTCCGGGCCAAATTCGATGGCGTAGATAGGGTATGGCCCGGCCCCTTGTCAAGCTGGACGCGCGGTCAGGGCGGCCTTTCCGAAGCGATTCCACCCTGTACGGCTGGTTTGCCCACTTGAAACGCAATCCGCTCCCGACCAAGGTGCGGTCGCGTGATCGGGAAGGACAAGGGGACGGCGGCATGGCGGCTTTGGGATTCAAGACGAATTATCTGCGCGAGCGCAAGGAAGGCGAGGAAGCGCGCGTCGACTTTGCCGAACTGTTCTTCGATCTGGTCTTCGTTTTCGCCATTACCCAGATTTCCCACTACCTGTTGCATCATCTCAGCGTCGACGGACTGGTGAACACCGTCATCGTTCTGCTCGCGATATGGCTGGTCTGGGTCTACACGATCTGGGCCACCAACTGGTTCGACCCCCGCCGCTGGCCGATACGCCTGATGCTCTTTGCCATCATGCTGGGCGGACTCTTTCTGTCCACCTCCGCGCCGGAAGCGTTCGGCGAGCGTGCCGAGGTGTTTGCCATCGCCTATGTCGCCGTCCAGCTTGGCCGCAGCATGTTCATGGTCTGGGCGACACGCCATCACGACAGGGCGAACTATCTCGGTTTCCTCCGCTTCTGCTGCTGGTTCGGGCTTGCCGGAATCTTCTGGCTCATCGGCTGCACGATGGAGGAACTGAACTGGCAACGCGGTTTCTGGGTCACCGCGCTGGCAATAGAATTTGTCGCGCCATGGTTCGGCTACCGCGTGCCCGGCCTGGGCGCGTCATCGACGCGCGACTGGCAGATCGACGGCCACCACATGGCCGAGCGCTGTGGCCTGTTCGTGATCATCGCACTGGGCGAATCCATTCTCATTGCCGGCGCCACCTTCGCCGAAATGCAGTGGACCGCGCCGGTGCTGACTGCCTTTATCGCCACCTTCGTCGCCTCGGTCGCGATGTGGTGGATCTATTTCAACATCGGCGCGGAGCATTCGCGCGAGCGGATCGCGCATAGCGATGACCCCGGTGCGATCGCACGTCTGGCCTATTCCTACGTTCATTTGCTGATCGTGGCCGGCATCATCGTCGTCGCTGTCGGCGTGGAACTCGTGCTGGCACATCCGGTCGGCCACCATGCCGAAATGCCGGTGATCCTGACACTGGCCGGAGGCGCCCTGCTCTACCTGTTCGGCAACGGCCTGTTCAAGGCGCTCTCTTTCGGTCGCTGGCCCTTTTCCCATCTCGTCGGCAAGGCATTGCTGGTACTCGCGGCATTTGCGGCCGGCGCATTCGATCCGATCGTGCTGGGCATCGCCGTCGCGTCCATTCTTGTCCTCGTCGCCACCTGGGAATTCGTCTCGCTGCGCTCGTTGCGTCACTAGCGCCAGCACGCGTCGCATTCACGCAAAGACCGACCCCTATGCTCGGCTAGTCATGCATGCGAAGGTCGGCGCGCGGCGTCCGATGATGCCACCCGCCAATGCCTTCCGACCGAGAACGGAGTGCCGTCGATGCGTAAGTTTTCCGCCTTTGCCCTCGCCCGCGAAGCCCTGCGCGGCCACAAGGGCTGGGAGAAGCAATGGGAAAACCCCGAACCGCGTTCGAGCTACGAGGTCGTCATTGTCGGCGCCGGCGGCCACGGCCTCGCCACCGCCTACTATCTGGCCAAGGAACACGGCATCACCAACATTGCCGTCCTCGACAAGGGCTGGCTCGGCGGCGGCAATACCGGCCGCAACACCACCATCATCCGCTCCAACTATCTCTATGACGAATCCGCCGGCATCTACGATCACGCCGTCAAGCTGTGGGAGGGCCTGAGCCAGGACCTCAACTACAACGTCATGTACTCGCCGCGCGGCGTCATGATGCTGGCCCACAATGTCCACGACGTGCAGGTCTTCAAGCGCCACATCCATGCCAACCGGCTGAACGGCGTCGACAACGAATGGATGACGCCGGAAGAGGCCAAGGCCTATTGCCCGCCTCTGAATATCTCGAAGACGGCACGCTATCCCGTCATGGGCGCGGCCTTGCAGCGGCGCGGCGGCACCGCGCGCCACGATGCCGTCGCCTGGGGCTATGCCCGCGCGGCCTCATCCATGGGCGTGCACATCATCCAGAATTGCGAAGTGACCGGCATCAACCGCTCGCCCGACGGCGCGGTCACCGGCGTCGAGACGACGCGCGGCACGATCGGCGCGAAGAAGGTCGGCGTCGTCGCCGCCGGCCATTCCTCCGTGCTGATGCACATGGCCGGCATCCGCATGCCGCTCGAAAGCTATCCGCTGCAGGCGCTGGTCTCCGAGCCGGTCAAGCCGTGCTTCCCCTGCGTCGTCATGTCGAACACAGTGCATGCCTACATCTCCCAGTCCGACAAGGGCGAACTGGTGATCGGCGCCGGCACCGACCAGTACACCTCTTATTCACAGACCGGTGGGCTGCATATTTTGAACCACACGCTCGACGCCATCTGCGAGATGTTCCCCATGTTCACGCGCATGAAGATGCTGCGTTCCTGGGGCGGCATCGTCGACGTCACACCCGACCGCTCGCCGATCCTGGCGAAGACCCCGGTCAAGAACCTCTACGTCAATTGCGGCTGGGGCACCGGCGGCTTCAAGGCGACGCCGGGCTCGGGCCATGTCTTCGCCCACACCATCGCCCGCGACGAGCCGCACGCCATCAATGCCGGCTTCACGCTGGAACGCTTCCGCACCGGCCGCCTGATCGACGAGGCGGCAGCCGCCGCGGTGGCGCATTGAACCCTGTCCCGGCATACTGGCATCCGTATGGATATCTACGGAGGACCGAAACGATGATCGCATTGCAGAAATGCCTGCGGGGCCTGGCCCTGACACTGCCGGTTTGCATGGCCGTGGCGACGCTTCCCGGACTTGCCCATGCACAGGAAACCATAGCCAAGGAAACGACCACCGAGGAGGCGAACACTCAGGCGACCACCCCGGTCATCAAGGCATCGGAGCCGCAGACCGTGGTCGCGGCACTCCAGGACCTCGGCTATCGCGCCGAACTGACCAGGGACAAGGAAGGCGATCCGATGATCTCGTCCGCCGCCGCCGGGTTCAAGTTCAGCATCTTCTTCTACAATTGCGACGACAACACCGATTGCCGCACGCTTCGCCTTCATTGCGGGTTCCACATCGATGGCGGCATCAAACTGGAACAGGCCAACGACTGGAACAAGGGCCACCTGTTCTCCAAGGTCTATCTCGACGACCAGAACGACCCCCGCTTCGTCACCGACATCCGGATCGGGGAAGGCATCCCCAAATCCGTGTTCGACACGCACATGCAGATCTACGACACCGACCTCGCAACCTTCGCCAAGCAGATCGGCTTCAAATAGCCGAGACAGACAGACTACGGATCGCGCCAGCAATGCTCCTGATACGCTGCCCCTATTGCGATGAAGATCGCCCGGAACTCGAATTCCGCCATGCCGGCGAGGCGCATGTCGCCCGTCCGACCGATATGGCCGACATCTCGCCGGAGGATTTCGAGGTCTTTTTCTTCATCCGCGAGAACCCGAAGGGCATCGTGTTCGAGCGCTGGCGCCACATCCATGGCTGCGCCCGCTTCTTCAACGCCGCCCGCCATGCCGTCTCCGACAAGTTCGTCATGACCTACAGGGCCGGCGAACCGAAGCCCGAACTGACGGAGGCCCAGATCGCCGCCGTCCAGCCGAAAGGCAAGGGCACGCCGGCCAACGAGCCGGTTCACTCAGGTGGCAAGGGAGAGGCAAGATGACCCCCTCCTCCGCAGGCGCCAACCGCGTTGCCGGCAAGGGCACACCCGCCAGAACGGTCAGCTTCACGCTCGACGGCCGTCGCCTGACCGCGCTCGAGGGCGACACGCTGGCCTCCGCGCTGCTCGCCAACGGCATCCATCTCATGGGCCGGTCGTTCAAGTACCACCGTCCGCGCGGCCTGATCTCGGCCGGTGCCGACGAGCCCAACGCTCTGTTCGGCATCGCCCGCGACACGGCGCGCTTCCAGCCCAATGTGCGCGCCAGCGTGCAGGAAGTCTTCGACGGCATGGTGGTGACCAGCCAGAACCGCTACCCCTCGCTCGCCTTCGATGTCGGCGTGGTCAACGACTGGTTGGGACGCTTCATCCCGGCCGGCTTCTACTACAAGACCTTCATGTGGCCGCGCTTCGCCTGGAAACGCGTCTACGAGCCCTTCGTGCGCGCCGCCGCCGGCCTTGGCCATGCACCCAAGGAAGCCGATCCCGACCGCTACGCCAACCGCTTCGCCCAATGCGACGTGCTGGTGATCGGCGCTGGCCCCGCCGGCCTGATCGCCGCACTGGGCGCCGCACGCGCGGGCAAAACGGTCATCCTCGCCGACGAAAACGCCACGATGGGCGGCAGCCTGCTCGCCTCCGGCGACACGAAGATCGACGGCATGGACGGTCCGGCCTGGACCGCTTCGGCGGTCGCCGAACTGGCCGGCATGGACAACGTCACCCTGCTGACGCGCACAACCGGCTTCGGCTACTACGCGCAGAACATGGTGGCGCTAGCCGAACGCGTCACCGATCACCTGTCCGCGCCCGATCCGGACCTGCCGCGCGAACGCCTCTGGCAGGTGCGCGCCGGCCATGTCGTGCTCGCCACCGGTGCCATCGAACGCCAGCTCGTCTTCCCCGACAATGACCGCCCGGGCATCATGCTGGCATCTGCCGCACGCAAATTCCTGCATCGCTACGGCGTCACACCGGGCCGCAAGGTCGGCGTCTACACCGCCTGCGACTCGGCCTGGGCGGCAGCATTCGAACTGGCCGAGGCCGGGATCGGCATCGAGGCCATCGTAGACTGCCGGACCGACGTCTCCTCCGATCTGGTTTCACGCGCCGCCGATTTCGACATCAAGGTGAAGACCGGCCACGCGGTGACCGGCACGACCGGCAGGTTGCGCGTCAAATCGATGACGGTCGAGCCGCTGGCCGGCGGTGCTTCCGAGAAGATAGAGATCGACTGCCTGCTGATGTCGGGCGGTTGGACGCCTTCGGTGCACCTTTTCTCGCAGTCGCGCGGCAAGCTGCGCTACGACGGCGATGGTGGCCGCTTCCTGCCCGACCTTTCCGAGCAGGACTGCACCTGCGCCGGCGCGGCGAACGGCACGATGACGCTCGAGGCGGCACTGGCCGAGGGCGCTGCCGCTGTCGGAGCGGAAGCACCTTCGGCGGAGGAAACCGCCTCCATGGAGGGCTTCCTGATCGGCGCGGCCAAAGGTGCCGGCCCCGAAGCCAGGCTCGCCAAGGCGTTCATCGACTACCAGAACGACGTCACCGCCAAGGACATCCGCCTCGCCGTGCATGAAGGCTTCCGCTCCATCGAGCACGTCAAGCGCTACACCACGACCGGCATGGCGACCGACCAGGGCAAGATGTCGAACATGCACGGCCTCGCCATTGCGGCGGCCGAACTGGGCAAGGACATTCCGGAAGTGGGGCTGACCACCTTCCGCGCGCCGTACACGCCAGTCACCTTCGGCACCATCGTCAATCACGCCAAGGGCGATTTGTTCGACATCACCCGCCGCACGCCGATCCATGGCTGGGCCGAGGAAGAGGGCGCGGTGTTCGAGGATGTCGGCAACTGGAAGCGCGCCTGGTATTTCCCACGCGAGGGCGAGGACATGCATGCCGCCGTTGCCCGCGAATGCAGTACGACGCGCGAAGTCGCCGGCATTTTCGATGCCTCGACACTCGGCAAGATCGAGGTCGTCGGTCCCGATGCGGTCAAGTTCATGAACCTCATGTACACCAACCCGTGGGACAAGCTCGAACCCGGCCGCTGCCGCTACGGCATCATGTGTCGCGAGGACGGCTTCATCTACGATGACGGCGTCGTCGGCCGCATCGCCGAGGACCGCTTCCACGTCACCACCACGACGGGCGGCGCACCGCGCGTGCTCAACATGATGGAGGACTATCTCCAGACCGAGTTCCCCGACTGGAAGGTCTGGCTCACCTCCACCTCCGAGCAATGGGCCGTCATCGCCGTCCAGGGTCCGAAGGCGCGCGAGATCATCGAACCGCTGGTCGAGGACATCGACCTCGACGCCATGCCGCACATGTCGATCCGCGAGGGCAGGTTCTGTGGCGTGCCGACCCGGCTGATGCGCGTCTCGTTCACCGGCGAACTCGGCTACGAGATCAACGTGCCGGCAGATTACGGCCGCGCCGTCTGGGAGGCGGTGTGGGAACGCGGCAAGCCGTTCGGCATGGTGCCCTACGGCACCGAATCCATGCATGTCATGCGCGCCGAGAAGGGCTTCATCATCGTCGGTCAGGACACGGACGGCACGGTGACGCCCGACGATGCCGGCGTCGCCTGGGCGGTGGGCAAGAAAAAGGCCGATTTCGTCGGCATCGGCGGCATGAAGCGCCCCGACCTCGTCGCCGAAGGCCGCCGCCAGCTTGTCGGCCTGAAAACGAAGGACCCGACGGTGGTGCTGGAGGAAGGCGCCCAGATCGTCGCCACGCCGGGCGGGTCCATTCCGGTGAAGATGATCGGCTTCGTCACCTCATCCTACTGGTCGCCCAATTGCGGTCATTCGATCGCGCTGGCGCTGATCGAGAACGGCCGCGCCCGCATGGGCGAGACCCTCTACGTGCCGATGGCGGATTCGACCATCGCCGTCGAGGTAACCGGCACCGTGTTCTACGATCCGGAAGGGAAGAAGATCGATGCCTGATATCGCCATGGCCGAACGCATCCATCCGCTTGACGAGCGCGCCTTCGCCATATCGGGTCTGACGCTCGCGCCCTGCCCCGCGGCCGAACGCGTCAGCCTGCGTGCCGATGCAGAGACGGCGGCGGCCATTGGCGTGATGCTCGGTGTCACGCTGCCGACCGCGCCAAAGACCAGCGCGACCGGCCCCGATCTCACGGCCGGCTGGCTTGGCCCCGACGAATGGCTGCTGATCGCCGAGAATGGCGGCAGCGGCGATCTGGCGGGCAAGCTCGCGACCGTCGAGAACGGCAATTTCAGCGCCGTCGACGTCTCGCATCGCAACACCGCGATCGCGATCTCCGGGACAAAGGCCGTCGACGCCCTGAATTCCGGCTGCCCGCTCGATCTGTCACTCGCCGCGTTTCCCGTCGGCGCCTGCACGCGCACCCTGCTCGGCAAGTCCGAAATCGTGCTGATTCGCGAGGCGGAGGACCGGTTTCGTGTGGAGTGCTGGCGCTCCTTTTCCGATTACGTATGGAAATATCTCGTCGATGCCGCTAAATCCGCATGATCGTCCGGCGACCGGCCGGCCAATCTGGCTTGCCGGCCACGGACCATGACGGGAGGGCGAGGCGGCGGCATGGCGAAGTCGGGCGCAAAGGCGCAGTCGGATCATATCCGCACCAGGCTGGTGTTCAACTTTCCCGGTTTCGAACCGACGCCACCGCTCGGCCAGCTCGACCGGCTGCAATATGGCGCGCAAAAGACCGGTTCCATCTGGGGCTTCACCTTCGATCGCAAATTCGCCGACGCCATCGGCGATGAAAGCCACGCCATCTCGGAGAGCGTCACCACCGGCCCGAACTGGCAGACACGAACCCGCATCGTCCAGTTCTCCTGGTCCGACGTCATCGCGACCTATGAGAACGAGCCCTTTCCCTGGGGCCTGTTCCGCAATTTCCCGAAATTCCTCGCCTTCTTCGGCGACGGAACGGTCGGACGCTATCTGCACGCGTCCAAGCGCTATTTCACATTCACCATTTTCCCGCTGCTGCTGATCGCGATCTTCCTGATCGCCACCGGTGTGGCGGCCCATTACCTGGTCGAAATGTTCGTGCCGGGTGGAACGCTGATCAAGGTATTGCTCACGCTCGCCCTTACGCTTTTGCTGTGCCGCTGGCCCGGCCAGAGCCTCTACCTGCTGCTGACCATCAACGACTGGGGCTTTGCCCGCGACATGGTCAACCGGGTCAATCCCGACATCGAGCAGCGCTACCGCATCTTCGCCGGCACGCTTGTCGAGGAGATCGCGCGCGCCAAATATGACGAGATCGTCATCGCCGGCCATTCCTTCGGCTCGGTCTGGGCGGCTGGCGCGCTCGCCATCGCGCTGGAGGAAAAGCCGAAACTGCTGGCCGGCAAGACCGTCACCTTCCTGGGGCTGGGCTCCAGCCTGTTGAAGATTGCGCTTGCACCGAATGCGGGCTTCATGCGCGACTGGATGGCACGCATCATCGCCGAACCCGATCTCGTCTGGCACGAGATCCAGACCAAGGACGATCTCATCGCCTTCTACAAGGCCGACCCCTTCGCCGAACTCGAGATAAGCGACGTCAAGGCGACGCTGAAGATCGACCGGGTGAAGTACAAGGACGCGATGGAGCGCAAGCGCTATTACGGCATGCTGCGCTCGCCCTACCGCACCCATCGCCAGTACATCCTGTATCAGGACCGGCGCGTCTTCTTCGACTACATCCTTCGCCTGTTCGGGCCGCTTTCGGCCGCCGCCCTCGCGCGCGATCCCGCGCAAATCGGCCGGATTAGCGCCGATGGGACGCTCGGCGCACCGATTGCCACACCCGCGCCGAAAAAGCCCGCCACAAGCACGGCCAAAGCGGGCAAGGCGTCTAACGGAAAGGCCGCCACCGCAAAGGCAGCCACCGCAAAAGCCGGAACGACCAAAACCGGCAAGGCCGGGAAAACGAGCAAAAAAGCAAAAACGGGAGCCCGCCCATGACATGGTTGACCTGGCCGCTGATCGGCATGATCGTCTGGTGCGCGGGTCTCATCCTGTGGATCGCGATCCGCTGGGTGCCGAACCGCCGCTCGCGCCGCACCAAGATCTCGCTGGCCTCGCGCACGCCGGCCGAGCGCTTCTCCATGATCGCGTCCTGGATGGGCCTGGGCGGCATCCCGCTGATCTGGATCATCACCGGCTGGCCGTCCGCGCACGACCACGAGACCCATCCGCTGATCGTGCTCGTCGGCGCTGCGATCTTCATCCTGTCGATGCGGCTGTTCCGCCTCACCCACAAGGCGCTCGGCATCATGTGGTCGCATTCGCTCGACCTGCGCGAGGACCACAAGCTGGTCTCTACCGGCATCTACGAGAAGGTACGCCACCCCATGTACACGGCCTTCTGGCTGTGGGCGCTGGCCCAGCCCTTCCTGCTGGCGAACTGGCTCGCCGGCTTCTCCGGCATCATCGGTTTCGGCACGCTCTATTTCCTTCGCGTCGGCCAGGAAGAGCGCATGATGGAAGAGCGATTCGGGCAGGAATACCGGGACTACAGCGCCCGCACCAAGCGCATCATTCCAGGCATCTATTGAAGCAAACCGCCGTTTTTTCAGGCACATCGCGCGCCCGCCACGGCGTCGATTGCAGCTATTGTGCAACACTTGCCGGCAAAGATCGTTAACCGTCTTAAAGAGCGTTCCCGGCACGGAAACATTGGGGCAGATTGCCGTTTAATCCTACCCGGCTGCGGTCCGTGCGATTCGCAGTTGTTTTTGCTGTTTTCATTTCGCCACGGAACGCCTCGATGCAGTCAAATTCCTTCCGGTTCGCCTCCGTAGTCCTGGTGTCCGGCATGCTGGCACTTGCCGGCTGCTCCGAAACCACGACCGCAACCTCGACCAATGCCGGCCCGGCCGCGCGCCAGTCCGACCAGACCAGGACCGAAGAGGTCAAGAAAGTTCAGCCGAGTTCGGAAGAGGCTGCCAGGGCGCGCGCAACGCGCACCGGCGAGGTCTATCTCCTGCGCGGCCTGATGGATGTCTTCTCGCGCGGCATGGACGTCATGCAGGCCAAGCTGACCCGCGCCGGCGTCTACGCCGTCGTCACCAACCATTCGAACTGGCAGGATCTGGCCGCCGACATCGTCAAGCGCTCCGAGGCGAAGGACGTTTCCTACCCGATCATCATTCTGGGCCATTCGCTCGGCGGCAACGACGCACCGAAAATGGCCAACTATCTTGGCAAGCGCGGCATCAAGGTCTCCTATGTCGTGACCTTCGATCCGACCGAACCGATCTATGTCGGCAAGAACGTCGCCCGCGTGGTCAATTTCTACCTGCCCAACGGCAAGGGCAACTCGGTGCGCAAGGGCTCGGGCTTCAACGGAACGATGAAGAACGTCTCCATGGCAAAGCATGAAGACATCACCCACACCACGATCGAGAAGAACGCCCGCCTGCAGGCCGATGTGATCGGCCGTATCATGGGTCTCACGAAGAAGAAGCGCTGACGCTCTTCTCCTCTACCGTCAGGTTTTGTGGAATTCGACAAACGCGGGCTCAGGCCCGCGTTTTTTGTTGCCTGAACGCCGCTCCGATGGCGCCGGAAGCGTAGGCGTTTACTGCCTGTCAGGACTTGCCGCCCGCCCTTTCCCGAACCGCCTTTTGCGCCGCAGCGAGCGTGGCTTCGACCTTCGCCGCTTCGTCAGCATCCAGCCTGTCCAGATCGAGATAGAGCCGCATGCTGTCGCTGCTCTCCTCCAGCACATCGCGCGCCGTGCCCGCGCCTTCGATCCGGTCGAGATCGATCGAATAGGGCACGACCTCCCGGCTGATGCCCTTCAGCTTGATCGGTTCCAGCGCGCGTGCCTGGAAATGGTCGCGCACCAGCGCAAAAGTCTCGTAGCTCACCACGATGCCGCCGGGCTGGGCGATCGATTCCAGCCGAGCCGCGAGGTTCGCCTCCGCGCCGATGATCGTGTAGTCCATGCGGTCGGCGCTGCCGAAATTGCCGACATTGCAATAGCCGGTATTGATGCCAATGCGGGCGCGAAACGGCGTCTCGATGCCGCGCTCGCGCCAGATCCGGCCCAGTTCGCCAAGCCTGCGCTGCATGGCCGCCGCCATCGTCACGCAGGCGAGCGCGTCCTCCCGCGTGCCCCTGGTCTCGGGGTCGCCGAAGAAGATCACGATCGCATCACCGATGAACTTGTCGACCGTGCCGCCATGCTCATGAGCGATCGCCGACATTTCGGTGAAATACTCGTTGAGCAGCGCCGTGAGTTCCTCCGGCTGCAGCCGCTCCGTCGACTGGGTGAAGTCCTTGATGTCGGAAAAGAAGATGGTCAGCTTCTTGCGCTCGGTGGAGATCACCGCGTCGCGCTCGCCCGAGAAGATCGAGCGATAGACCTGCGGCGACAGATATTTCGAGATCTTCGACGAAACCGTCGCGAGAAACGCATTGGTGTCCTCGAGCTCGGTGTTCATGCCGGCGAATTGCAGCGCCTGGCGCCATTGCAGCACGGCGAAGCCGAGCCCCGCCAGGCCGGCAAACACCAGATAGAAGAGCAGGAACTTGAACGAGAACACATTGGCCGCGATCGGCTGTTCGACGGAAACCGACTGGATGCCGCGTACATCGCCCACCTGCCAGTCCCGCTTGGGGCTGTCGGGATGGGTGTTATGGCACGACACGCACGCCGAGCCCATGATCACCGGCACCGCCATGGAAACCTTGCGGGCGAGCAGCGACCCGTTCGATTCGACGATCGCGTCGGAGGGCGACCCCGAATAGCGGAAAGCGGCAAGTGCGCGCGTCTCGAAATCCGTCAGTTTGTGACCGGCGCGCCGTCGAAACGGAAAATCGGAGACGAAGCGGTACTGGATGCCGTCGGTGCGCTGGTCGATCACGTCGCCGAGCTCGATCGACAGCGTGGCGGGAATGGGAATGCCGCCCTCGACATCGTGGTAATTGTCGGTAGGCGTCGCCTTGCCGTCATTGCCCAGCACGCGGCCGACGACATTGGTGGCGTAATAGGCGCGGATGTCGGAGATGACGGCATTGAGATCGCCCGTCTGGCGGCGCAGCGCCTCGTCCGACAGGTGGCGCAGGTCGAGCCATACCGCGACCGGCAGCGAGACCAGCAGGAGCGTAACGATCGCGAAGAACCAGCCGGGCTGCTCCATGAAGCGCCGGCCCATCCGGTCGAAGAACCCGGAAAACCGTCGCCGGCGCGGCCGCCAGCCTTTCGGCGTCTTCCTTTCGCCGCTGCCTTCTCCCGCCATCATGCTCCGCCTCTCGTCTCCCCTGACAGGCACCTTAGCGCCTGCGCAGCGCCCGACCAATCGCATTACCTCACCTGGCACCGGCAATGTGCACACGCGCGCACGTCGCCATTAACGCGACCGCAAGCAAATTGTCAGCATAGTCGATGCTCGCGCTTCGGCCGGTTGCGGCACGCAGTGAAGCGGTTAGCGGGCTCAGCCCGTCGGGGACAGCAGATGGCATATTGTTGGTCGTCGCCGCGCCGAATGGCGCAGGCGTCCGCGCGGGCGCCGAATTGCTAGGGGCTTTGAAAACCATGGATGAAGTGTTCTCCTGGACGACGGCACTCATGGCACCGGTCATCTCGGTGGTGGGCGCTCCCGGCAAGCGCGAATACATCATCTTCCTGCTCGCGAACGCGCTGCTTGCCCTCTTCGTCTATTTGCGCAGATCGCGGCGTCCAAGCCTGCGCGGCGCGATCCATTACTGCCTTCCGTTCCGCCTTTTCCTCCATCCCTCCGCCATCGTCGATTACAAGATCTGGATCATCAACGGCGTGTTGCTGATGGTCGCGGCGCCGGCGCTCGCGCTTGTCGGATACGGAACCTACAAGCTGACATGGATCGCAGCGGAGTTGGCGACGGGCATGCCCGAAGGACTTGGCTGGACGTCCCAGCCCGCATGGGTCGTGGTGGCGACCATCGTCCAGCTGCTCGCGCTCGACGCGGCCCTTTTCACCACGCATTACGCCATGCACAAGGTCCCGTTCCTCTGGGAGTTCCACAAGACCCACCATTCCGCCACGGTGATGACTCCCTTCACCGTCTTTCGGGTGCATCCGGTGGACATGTTCCTGACCGCCATCGTCGGCGTCTTCCTCGGCGCCATCATCGGAACCTTGCTGTCATTCGTTCTGGGAACGAACCCCGCGGTCACGATCTTCGGCCTGAACGCATTTGTCGTGGCGTTCTACCTGCTCGGCTATCATTTGCGGCACTCGCATGTCTGGCTGATGTTCCCCGGCTTCATCGGCCGCCAGATCAGCAGCCCCGCACTTCATCTCATCCATCACAGCGCCAATCCGCGCCACTGGGACAAGAACATGGCGCATATGTTCACGTTCTGGGATCGCCTCGCCGGAACGCTCTACCTCCCTTCGGAAGAAGAGAAGATCACCTTCGGAATCGGTAATGGCGAGGATGACGCTTACCGGACATTGCCGGACATGTATTTCCGCGCCTTCAGATTCGCATTCGGCAAACGCGGCAACGAGGAAGTGGCGAACGCAAGGGATTCGGCGGCCTAGCGTCTCGGACCTTACAGAAACTGGAGCGAAGCCCGAAGAGCGACAGCGTGAAGTCAGGAAATGGTGGAGCATTCGGGGGAAACCCCGAAGCTGCTTCCAGCGAGCGAAGAGCGAACCGCGCCTGTGGCGCGCGCCATCGCAGGCCCGAGCGGAGCGAGGAACAGCCGTGAGATAAAAAAATGGTGGGCGTGACAGGGATTGAACCTGTGACCCCTACGATGTCAACGTAGTGCTCTCCCGCTGAGCTACACGCCCTTACCGAAGGCAAGTCGGGAACGGGGCCGGCGGGGCCGGTCCACAGAGCGGCGATAGACCACAATCGCGCGCGGTTCGTCAACCGCTTTTGTGCAGGGTGAAAACCCGTCGCGCCGGCGCGGCGTCAGGCCGCCGCCAACATCTTTTCGACCTCATCGACGAGATCGCGCAGATGGAAGGGTTTCGACAGCACCTTGGCGTCCTTGGGCGCGTTCGAATCGGGATTGAGCGCCACCGCCGCGAAGCCGGTGATGAACATGACCTTGAGGTCGGGATCGATCTCGGTCGCCCGCCGCGCCAGTTCGATACCGTCCATTTCCGGCATCACGATATCGGTCAGGAGCAGCGAGAAAGGTTCCTCCCGCAGCCGATCATAGGCGCTCGCGCCATTGTCGAAGGCGACAACGGCGTAACCGGCCTTCTCGAGCGCCTTTTCGAGGAAACGGCGCATGTCGTTATCGTCTTCGGCAAGCAGGATTTTCTTCATTGCCAGGCCATCGCTGAACGCATTGATCGTCCCGAAGGGGACAACCTAATCTAAGCCACAAACAGGGTAAACACTTGGTGAAAATCGGTTATGTCGACCGATCGTCTCGTGGGTCGCGATCCTGCCACGATGGACAGGCGCAAGGCAAACTGCCAGACTGTAGTGGAGACGGTCAAGCCGGGGGCGCAACATCCCGTGCCACCCAAGCTGAGAAGCAGGCCACGAACCAGGCAACGAAAAAGGACGCGATGGACAACGGCAAGTACGGGGTAGGACAGGGGGATTTCCACGGACCCCATCTGGCGGAGTTCGATCCACCTTTCACGCTTCTCCAGCCGGCAGAGCAGACGGTTCCGTTCGTGTTCAATTCGCCGCATTCGGGCCGCGTCTACCCGCGGGATTTCCTTGCCGCCACGCGCCTCGACCCCCATACCATTCGCAAGTCCGAGGATTTCCTGATCGACCGGGTCTTCGAACCCGTCATCGGCCTCGGCGCGCCGCTGCTGAGGGCCAATTTTCCGCGCGCCTATATCGACGTCAATCGCGAGCCCTACGAACTCGATCCCCGCATGTTCGACGGGCCGCTGCCGGCCTTCGCCAACACGCGGTCGCTCAGGGTCGCCGGCGGCCTCGGCACGATCGCGCGCATCGTCTCCGAATCCGAGGAAATCTATGACCGCAGGCTAAACGTCGCCGAGGCGATGGCCCGCATCGAAAGCCTCTACAAGCCCTATCACGCAGCGCTTCGCCACATCCTGGCGCGCACCCATGTCGCCTTCGGCCACGCGGTCCTGATCGACTGCCACTCCATGCCGTCGACACGCGACGGCGCGCTGCATCGCGGCCGGCCCGACTTCATCCTGGGTGACCGTTACGGCACGAGCTGCGCCCAGCAGATCGTCTGGGCCGCCTTCGAATTCCTGAGCGAGCTCGGCTACGACGTCGAGATCAACAAGCCCTATGCCGGCGGCTTCATCACCGAGCATTACGGCCGGCCGGACAACGGCATCCATGCCCTGCAGATCGAGATCAATCGCGGCCTGTACATGAACGAGACGACGCTGGAGACCAGCGCCAACTACGCTTCGCTCGTCGAGGACATCGCGATCTTCGCCGCCCGCTTCGTCGAGATTCCGCCGGCCGGTCTTGCCGGCTCCCAGCCGCTCGCCGCCGAATAGGAACGATCCGGCCGGTTCCACACCACCGCGCATGGTCGCCTGCGGCTTGCGCAAACCCTGTTCGAAATGGCAAGGGACAAAAAAAGACCGCACACGAAGTGCGGCCGAAGTCTGGGAGGAAACGCCCAAGGAGGGCTGCGATATTCTCATATCGCACTGCACAATATATATTGCGCCGCAACAAAATGCAAGCACCCTCGCGTTTCGGCACCAAAACGGGCCATTTGCCTGTGAATCGCGAGCCGCTTCCGGGCAAACCGTGGTGACAGGGGCGGACAACAAGAGACGAATTGCGCCGGCGGCGCATAGCGATACGGGGAAAGCCGATGCTGGACGATATCGAGGCCGTTCTGGGTGACATGTGCGAGGTGGCGGCGCGCGAAACCATGCCGCGTTTCCGCATGCGGCTGGCTGTCGACAACAAGGAAGCCCATATGGGCGGGTTCGACCCCGTGACCGAGGCCGACAAGGCGGCCGAATCGGCGATCCGCCGCCTCATCACCGAGCGCTTTCCCGATCACGGCATTCTCGGCGAGGAGGAGGCCCCGCTCAATCCGGACGCAGAATATTGCTGGCACATCGATCCGGTGGACGGCACACGCGCCTTCATCTGCGGCCTGCCCTCCTGGGGTACGCTGATCGGGCTTGCGCGCAACGGCAAGGCTATTGCCGGCGTGATGCACCAGCCCTTCACCGGCGAACGCTTCCTGGCCGATGGCAAGGCGACCTGGGTCATCCGCGACGGCAGCCGCACCGAAGTGAGAACCAGCGGTGTGACCGATCTCGCCAGCGCCAAACTGATGACGACGACGCCCTTCCTGTTCGCCGAGGGCGACATCGACCGCTACCGGGAACTGGAATCACGGGTCAGGCTCGCCCGCTACGGCTTCGACTGCTATGCCTATGCCATGGTCGCGGCCGGCCATATCGACCTGGTCGTCGAATCGAGCCTCAAATCCTACGACATCGCCGCGCTGATCCCCGTCGTCGAACAGGCCGGCGGTGTGGTGTCGACCTGGGATGGCGACAACGCCATCCATGGCGGGTCGATCATCGCTGCCGCGAGCCCGGAACTGCACGCCGCCGCGCTTGAGATTCTCGCGGGAAACTAGCGCTCAGCCATCCCTGCCGGGCAGAAAGGCGCGCAGCGCCGCCAATGCCTGCTCGCGGAACACGTCGCGTTCCTGCAGGATTTCGTGCTTGGAGCCGGCCAGGCGCAGGGTCCGTCCCGAGCGCAGCCGCCGGCCGTAATTCTCGGTGGCCCGGTTGGAGACGACAGTGTCGTTGCCCGCGCAGATCAGCAGCACCGGCACCGAGATCGAGGCGATGTAATCGGGGTCGTGGATGCGGTCCATCGCCTGCCCGGCAGCGAAGATCCAGCCCGCCGTCGGCCCGCCGATCGCAAGCTCGTCATGCTCGACCAGAAACTCCGTGTTGCGGGTAAAGCGCCGCGTGTCCGAAGTGACCTGATTGGTCGAGAAATCCCGTTGCGCGTCGCGGTCCTTCCCCCTCGAAATCGGCAATGCGCCCAATCCGGCGGCGCACATCATCCCGGTGACAAACCGCAACAGCTTTGGCGGCAGGCCGAACTCGCCGAAACCGACCAGCGGCGAAGTCAGCACGATGCGGTCGATCCGGTTGCCGAGCGCGGGGGCCGCGAGCAGCGCCACCAGACCACCCGTCGAATGCGCCAGGATGAACAGCGGCCCCCGGCAGTCCGGCAGCGCGACATTGTCGAGGATCGTGTCCAGATCGATCACATATTGCTCGAAGCTTTCGACATGGCCGCGCTTGCGCGCCTTGAGCAGCCGGTCCGAACCGCCCTGCCCGCGCCAGTCGAAGGTCAGCACCTCGTAGCCCATCGCCCGCAAATCGCTGACGGTCTCGTAATATTTCTCGATGAATTCGGTACGCCCGTGCAGCAGGATGACCGTGCCGCGCGCCGGCGGGCGCGTGGTGCGCCAGTGTGCATAGCGCAGATCGTAGCCGTCTGGCGTACGCACCTTTCCGCTGATCGGGTTGGGCGGGATCGGATTGTCGTCGGATTCTAGCAGATTCATTCGCCGACCGGATCGCGAACAGGAATGTCACATCCCTACAGGCTGGCGCCCGCCTCCACAAGACGGCTTTCGCCGTGCCCACACGCCATCCGCCACTCTTGAAACGGGAATGGCGAAAAACTACATCCCGTTCATGGGCGCCTGTACAGGGTCCATGAAACGCCGTCGATGCGCCGATAAGGGCTTCATGCGGCGGCAAGACAACCGAAACGAACAACGCAATGTCGCTTCAAAGGAGGACTATCATGCGTGCAATCGACTTTGCCCCCCTCTACCGTTCCACCGTCGGCTTCGACCGTCTGTTTTCCATGCTGGACGACATGACCCAGCCGGATACGGCCTCGACCTATCCGCCCTACAACATCGAACGCACCGACGAGAACGCCTACCGCATTTCCATGGCTGTTGCCGGCTTCGGCGAGAAGGAGCTC
>JBHIWX010000065.1:0-26564 GCA_041987205.1 Rhizobiaceae bacterium
GTCGTGGCTCGAGACGATGATGTCGATCGTGCCATTGGCCAGCGCGTCGACCATGGCGATACGGTCTTCCTCGGAGCGCAGTGGCGGTGACAGCCGGAAGAAGGTGCGATAGCGGCCGATATCGTTTTCATTGAGCGCGAGGTGATTGACCGAGATGCCGGCGGTGACCGCCGCGCCGTCCTGGCGGTAGCGCTCGACGGCCCTGGCGGAGGCCGAAGTCGAAATCTTGGCGGCGTGGTATTTCGCGCCGGTCAGGGCGGCGAGCCTCAGATCGCGTTCGAGCGGAATCGTTTCCGCTTCGCGCGGAATGCCGGGCAGCCCCAGATGCGTGGCGACGAGCCCTTCATTCATCACGCCGTTGGAGGAAAGGTCCGGATCGGTCGTTTCCTTGGCGATGACGAGGCCGAAATCCTTCGCATAGGTCATCGCGCGGCGCAGCGTCAGCGCGTTGCGCAGCGAATGGCTGCCCTCGGTCGCCATGACCGCGCCAGCTTCGCGCAACAGGCCCAGCTCGGTCAGCGTCTCGCCGCCGAAGCCCTTGGTGATGGCGACGGAGGGGTAGACATTGACGATGGCATTGTCGCGGGCGAGGCGCCGGACATAGTCGACCAGCGCGACATCGTCGATGACCGGATCGGTCTCCGGCATCATGACGAAGCCCGTGACACCGCCGGCGGCCGCCGCGCGGCTGGCCGAGGCAATGGTTTCGCGGTGTTCGGCGCCCGGCTCGCCGAGATAGACGCGGGCATCGATGAAGCCCGGGAAGACGTGCCTGCCGGTTGCGTCGATTATCTCGGCGCCTTCCGGCATGCCGGGATTGTCCGCGCCCTTGTGGATGGCGGCAATCTTGCCGTCCTCGATGCGGATCGCGGCGGGGCCATCGATGCCCTGTGCCGGGTCGACGAGGTGCCCGCCCGTGATGACCATGGTGCGTGCGGCTTGCTTTTGGCGATCAGGCATTGGCCGGATATCCTTCACGGACCAGCAGCGCCTCGATGCAGGCCATGCGCACCGCGACGCCCATTTCGACCTGTTCCTCGATGACGCTCTGCGCGCCATCGGCCACTTCCGAGGCAATCTCGACGCCGCGATTCATCGGTCCGGGATGCATGACCAGCGCGTCGGACCTGGCGAGGCGCAGCTTGTCGGCGTCGAGGCCGAAGAAGCGGAAATATTCGCGCACGGAGGGGATCAGCGCACCGGCCATGCGCTCACGCTGCAGCCGCAGCATCATGATGACGTCCGCGCCTTCGAGCCCGTCCTCCATGCGACGGAAGACCTCGACGCCGAGCCGTTCGATGCCGGTCGGCAACAGGGTCGAGGGCGCGACGACGCGCACGCGGGCGCCAAGGGCGTTCAGCAGAAGGATGTTGGAGCGGGCGACGCGCGAATGCAGCACGTCGCCACAGATCGCGACCGTAAGGCCCGCGATGGATTTCTTGTGGCGGCGGATGGTCAGCGCGTCGAGCAGCGCCTGGGTCGGGTGCTCATGGGCGCCGTCGCCGGCATTGATGACGGCGCAGCCGACTTTCTGTGCCAGGAGTTCAACGGCGCCGGCCGACTGGTGGCGCACGATCAGGAGGTCCGGCTGCATGGCGTTGAGCGTCATCGCCGTGTCGATCAGCGTTTCACCCTTCTTCACCGCCGAATTGCCGACGGACATGTTCATGACGTCGGCGCCGAGGCGCTTGCCGGCAAGCTCGAAGGAGGATTGCGTGCGCGTGGAACTCTCGAAGAAGAGGTTGATCTGGGTGCGGCCCTGCAGCACCGGCTTCTTCTTGTTCAGCTGGCGGGAGATCGCCACGGCCTCGGCGGATTTTTCGAGCAGGAACTCGATGTCCGGCGCCGACAGATCGGCGATGGCCAGCAGGTGACGATGGGTAAACGGGTGAAGGTTGGAAACGGCTTCGGTCATTAAAGCGGAACCTATAGGGGGCAAGGCGGGTCTTGCCAAGCGGCAGGCGCCAAGTAAGCGGTTTTGTCCCGTCTTTTTGCCATGGTCGTCCCTCAGTCTCTGCCTCCAATCTTTGTCATGGGCATTGCAGGCGCGAACCGTTAAATTGGCAGCATGACCGAATCCATTCTCGATACCCACACCGTGTTCAATCAGTCACCGGTGTTTGGCGGCCACAATGCGTGGAACAACGATCCGCTGCTGCGCAGGATCGTCGGCGACATTCCGGCGGATCTGCGCAAGGGGCTGGAACTGCACGGCGCCTGGGCCGGCCATGTCGAGACGCTGGAATTGGCGCGGCTTGCCAACCGGCACACGCCGACCCTTAAGGCGTATGACGCGAAGGGCAACCGGCTCGACCAGGTGGAGTTCCATCCGGCCTATCACGCGATGATGCGCAAGAGCATGTCGCTCGGCATGCATTGCTCGATCTGGGACGATGAACCGGCGGAGAAGGGTCGGCGCAATCTCCTGCGCGCGGCGCGCTACTACATGACATCCGGGGTCGAGACGGGCCATCTGTGCCCGATCACCATGACCAATGCGGCGATCGCGGCACTGGTCGGCACCAAATCGGTGGCCGAGGAATGGCTGCCGCGCGTGCGCTCGCGCAAATACGATTCATCAAGCAATCCGCCGATCAAGAAGTCCGCGATCACGCTCGGCATGGGCATGACGGAAAAGCAGGGCGGCACGGATGTGCGTGCCAACACGACACGGGCCGAGGCGCTGGGCGACGGGCTCTATCGCATTGTCGGGCACAAATGGTTCATGTCGGCGCCGATGTGCGACGCGTTCCTGGTGCTGGCCCAGATGGCCGACGGCAACCAGACCGGGCTCGGCTGCTTTCTCATTCCGCGCATCCTGCCCGACGGCACGCCGAACGGGCTGCGCTTCCAGCGCCTGAAGGACAAGCTCGGCAATCGCTCGAACGCTTCGTCCGAAGTCGAGTTCCACGGCGCGCTGGGTCAGCTCATCGGCGAGCCGGGCAGGGGCGTGCCGACCATCATCGAGATGGTGACGCTGACCAGGCTCGACTGCGCCACGACCTCTTCCGGGCTGATGCGCGCCTCCGTCGCCGAGGCCGTGCACCATACGCGCCACCGCAAGGTTTTCGGCGAGACGCTGGCCAAGCAGCCGCTGATGTCGCGCGTGCTGGCCGATCTGGCCCTCGACACGGCGGCGGCGACCGCGCTTGCCATGCGCCTCGCCGCGGCCTTCGACCAGTCTGCGAAGGATCCGGCCGAGGCCGCCTATTCGCGGCTGATGACCCCCGTGATCAAATACTGGGTGTGCAAGACGGCCTCGCCGCTGATCGGCGAGGCGATGGAGTGTCTCGGCGGCAATGGCTATGTCGAGGAAGGCAATCTCGCGCGCCATTACCGTGAGGCCCCGGTCAACGCGATCTGGGAAGGCTCGGGCAATGTGATGTGTATCGACGTGATGCGGGTCATCACGAGGGGCGGCGACACGCTGGAAACCGTGCTCGGCCAGCTGGAGGACGATCTGGGCGGCAAGACCGCGGCCAAGACGGTCGAGGTGATCCGTACGGCGGCCAGCATGGCGGCCAGCGATATCGGGTCGGCGCGTATCCTGACGGAGCAACTGGCGCTCACGGCCGCCGGCGCGGAACTGCGCCGGCTGGGGCTCGGCGAGGTCGCGGACCTGTTCATCGAAACGAGGCTCGGCGGCCTGTGGCGATCGACCTACGGCATGCTCGACAACCGCCACGACACGGCGAAGATCGTCAACATGCTGTATCCCGAGAAGTAGGGCAGCCGCCTAACTCACCCATTGCGCAATGGCGATGACGATCGGAATGGTCGCCATGGCGAGGAAGGTCTGCACGGTGATGAGCCCGGCGACCAGCGGCGCGTCGCCGCCCATTTCTCGGGCGACGAGATAGCCGTTCATGGCCGCAGGTCCGGCGCCGCAAAGGGCTACGATCACCAGTTCCTCGCCGCGCACCCCGAACAGATAGGCGCTTGCGCCGAGCACCAGGGGCATCAACAGGAGCTTGATGACGGAGCCTGCGGCAATGGTCGCGATCGCCTCCCTTGGCATGCGGAACTTGAGACCGGCGCCGACGAGCAGCAGACCGAGCGGCAGGGAGATGCGCCCCAGCATGCCGAGTACCGTTTCCGCCGGCATCGGCAGTTTCAGGCCCGAGAAGTTCAGCAGCAGACCGGCGATTGTGCCAAGGATGAGCGGGTTGCGGACGATGTGGCGCATCGGATTGGGCCGCTCGCCCTCCCAATGACCCAGCATGGCAACAACGGGAATGTTGACGACGTTGATGGGTACCACCATCGCGCCGACGGCGATGGCGACGACGGTCAGCCCCTTCGCGCCTGCGATCTCGCCGGCAATCGCCAGAATGATGAAGGTGTTCCAGCGTGTCGTCGCCTGATACAGGCTCGAATAGGCGGGGGAATCGATCCCCAGCGCGCGCTGCAGCGGCGGCCGCACGATCAGCATCAGTGCCAGAAGAAACGCGATGCCGAGGAAGAGGGCAATGGCGGTCTGCGTGGCGGCCAGTTCACCGAAATCGGCCTTGTAGAGCGTCTCGATCATCAGGGCCGGAAAGAAGATGTAGTAGGCGATGCGTTCCATGCCCGGCCAGCTTTCCTCCGGCACGAAACGCGCCTGCTTGAGCGCGGTGCCCAGAAGAATGAGCGCGAAAATGGGCAGGAGGCCGTTGATCAGGACTGACATAAAGAGATTGCCGACTGCGTGGCGGGATAGGCCGAAGCGGGGTGAAGGTGCATTTGCGCACATTGTCCCCTCGGTGCAAGCCCCAGATAGTGACCAAATCACATCCGGGAACCGGAACCATGAAACGCGTCACTTCGATCCTTCTCCTGTTGGTGCTCGTCGGCCTGCTGGCCGGCGGCCAGGCGCAGGCCGCGCGCCGGCTCGCCCTGGTGATCGGCAATGATGCCTATGAGAACATCACGACGCTGCAAAAGGCGGTCAATGATGCGGAGGCGATCGGCAGCACGCTGACCGCGCTCGGTTTCGAGGTGGTGAAGGCGACGAACGCGACGCGGCGCGAGATGAACGGCGCGCTGTCGGATTTCACCTCGCGGATCGGGAAGGGCGACACGGTCATGCTCTTCTATGCCGGTCATGGCGTGCAGATCGAGGGCAAGAACTTCCTCCTGCCGGTCGACATCCCGGACGCGCGGACGGGCGAGGCAGGGTATATCGAGGCCGAATCGCTGGCGCTCGACGACATCGTCGCCCGCCTCAAGGCGCGCGAGCCGCAGCTCAATCTTCTGGTCATCGACGCCTGCCGCAACAATCCCTTCAGCAATCCGGCCGCGCGCAGCCTGGGTTCCGGGCGGGGGCTCGGCGGCATCACCGCGCCGCAGGGCACCTTCGTGATGTATTCGGCCGACGAGGGCGAGGCCGCTCTCGACCGGCTGGGCGAAGACGATGCCAACCCGAACTCGGTATTCACGCGCGAACTCGTGCCGCTGATGGGCGATCCGGAGCTAGACCTTGTCGATCTCGCCCGCGAGGTTCGTCGGCGTGTGCGCAAGGCGGCGCTCAGCGTCGGCCACAGCCAGTTGCCGGCCTATTACGACGCGGTGCTGGGCGATTTCTACTTCGCCCGTGACAATGATGCGGCAACCGGCGGTGCCAGTGAGAATGTGGGAGGCGATGCGGCCGACAAGAAGGATGGCGGGGACCAGGTCGCCGCGCTGCCGCCTGCGAACAAGCCGCCTTCGCGCGAACCTGAAGAATCGGCAGGTCCGCTGCAGGGACGTGCGCTCGCGGTCAGTGCCGGCGAAAAGGATTCGATCCGGCTGTGGGATCCCAAAACCCGAAGCCTGATCGCGCAACTCGAGGGCGAGAAGATCGCCTTTTCGGCGGTGGCGATCACCGGCAATGGACGCAACGTGGCGGTCGCGACCGGCGACGGCGCGCTTTATTCCTATGCCATCCCCGAGTTCAAGAAGAAGGCCGCGCTTTATCCCGGTTTCCGGGTCACGGCCATCACGCAGGCGCCCGGCGGTATTCTGGTGCTGGGCGGCGAGGACGGCTCGATGGCGGCGATCGACGACCAGTCCTTCGAGGTGCGCTGGAAGGCGCGCAACCACACCGGCATCGTCAGCCCGATCCTGATCGGCAAGGATGGCGAGACCGCGCTGACGGCTTCAGGCGACGGCACGATCGCGACCGTCCGCATCGCCGACGGCAAGGTGCTGTCGCGGGTCTCTACCGTGGCGGGCAAGTCGATCACCGATATCGCCTATCTGTCGCCGGTCGTGGTGATCGCGGTGCACGAGGACGGTACGATTGCGCATGTGAACCTGAAGACCGGGCAGATCCTCGAGGCGTTCCGGGGGCATGACGGCTGGATTTCCTCCGTCGAGGTGCTCGGCGGCGGGACCTACGTCGTGGCCGGCGTGGACGGTAGCCTGTCCTTTTTCGAACTCGGATCGGATCGTCCCGTCAGGACGCTTGCCGCCCATGGCGACGTCGCGGCGGGTGCGAAACTCTTCCGGATCGGCGGCGAGATCCACATGATCTCGGCCGGATTCGACGGTTCGCTGAAAATGTGGGACCGCGATGCACGTCAGTTCGAGGGCGAGATGCGCCATGGCAGTGCGATCCTCTTTTTCGATTATGAATCAGGCAGTTGAACGACATGTGCGCAAAGGCACAGCCGGCCGGAGTGGTCGGGCCTATCTGAAGGATGGAGGCGGGATGATCCCGCCAAGGCGGGGCAAGGGCGCTTGACGAAGACATGGGCGCTGCGAACAAGGGAGTTCGATCATGAGCATCCGTCGTCACATTTCGTTTCTGGCCGCACTCGGCATCGTCATGCCGGTCGCCTTTGCATCGGCAACGCCGGTCGTGGCCCAGACGGTCTTTACCCAGCAGCAGATCATCCAGCAGCTCCGGCACAGGCCGATGCAGGTCGCGCCGAGGCAACAGCGCATGATCGTGCGCGAGGAGCCGCGCCAGCGGATCCTGCGCAGACGCGCGCCGCAGCCGGTGTTCGAGGAGCAGCCGCGCGTCATGCGCCGTGCGCCGCAGCCTGACATCGCCCGCATGCGGGTGCCGGGCCCGGTCGACCATTCCGGACAGGTCGCCGTGCGCCGCGCGCCGCAGCCCCAGGAATTCGAGACACAGGAGTTCCGTGCCCCGCCGCCGCAGGGTGGGCAGGTGCAGAAGTTCCGCGCCCCGCCGGCGAGCGGTGGCAAGCCTTCTGTAAAGAAGCCGAATGTCCAGGTTGCCAGTACCCAGCGCGGGCTCGACGTCCGCCCGGCGGACCGCCAGGATGTCGTCGGCACCAATTATCCCGACAGCGGCCGTGTCGATCTGGAAATCCTGTTCGACTACGATTCGGCGAACATCGATCCCGGTTCGGTCAAGCAGCTCATCATTCTGGGTGAGGCGCTCAACGACGCCGAACTGGCCGGTTCGCGGATCGTGATCGCCGGTCATACCGATGCCGCCGGCAGCAATGGCTACAATGCCGATCTGTCGCTGAGGCGGGCGAGGGCGGTCTACGACTTCCTCGTCAACTATGCCGGTGTCGAGGCTTCCCGCCTGGTCCCGGAAGGGTATGGCGAGAGCCTGCTGAAATTCCCCGATGCACCGCAATCGGGCCAGAACCGCCGCGTCGAAATCATCAATCTGGGCGATGCGGGATAGCCCGGGAGGCTCCCATCGGACCCAATGACGAGGCTCCGCCATACGGCGGTGCCTTTTTTCTTCATGAATTCAATACGTAACGGAAATGGCGGTTTGTATCCACAGGGGGCACGCGCGTTAACCTTAACGGGTGGTAAAGATTGCATGGTCTCGCCCTGACCCGCATGATGCCGGCAAGGAAAGCGGGATCATGCGGATCATTCTTGTTCTTTGGGCAGTGCCTTTGTGCCTGTTTTGGAGTTGGTACACGCTGAGTTTCTATGACATCAGCTTCGGTACCGTCTTCTTCTCGCGCGAACTCCACGATCTCGTTTTCAGGGTTTACGGCAACACGCTGGGCGTACCGGCAGGCGAAGTGCCGGCGATGGTCGCCTGGGCCTGTGCGGTCGACACCGCGCTGATCGGCTCGATCGCCGCATGGCGCTGGCGAGCCGGCTGGTTCCCGCAGAGCTGGGCCTATGCGAAGGGCATGTTCGCGAAGCGCGGGTCTGCCGCGTCCCGGCATTTGCCGGACGGCAAGGAAGCGAGCGCTGGCGTGTCGTCGACAAGCATCCCGGGTCAGGCATTGCCGATCGCGGCCAATGACAATTCCATCCAGAAGCGATCCATCGCGGCGCCCGCCGCGAGCATGGCCGCTACAGCCGCGACAGCCGGTCCAGCGCACCCTGCAGAATGAACGCCGCCGCGGCGGCGTCGATCCTTTCAGCGCGCTTGGCGCGCGAGAGATCGGCTTCCAGCATGGCGCGTTCGGCGGCCACCGTCGACAGGCGTTCGTCCCACAGCACCACGGGCAGATCGAGCTTTCCCTGAAGATTGCGCACGAAGGCGCGCGTCGCCTGCGCGCGAGGGCCTTCGCTGCCGTCCATGTTGAGCGGAAGGCCGAGCACGAGGGCGAAGACGTCTTCCCTGGCGGCCATGGATGCAAGTTCGGCCACGTCCTTCGTGAATTTGGTGCGTTTGATCGTCTTGTAGGGCGAACACACCGAGAGCAGGCCGTCGCTGAGCGCGATGCCGATTGTCTTGGTGCCGAGGTCGAGGCCGAACAGGCGGAGGCCCGGCACGTGAAGCTCCTTCAGCTTTTCGATCTCGACGATTTGGGACATGAGCGGGTTCGACCTGTTGCAGCGTGGCGTGAGGTTCCTATTATCGCCATTCGAGTGTGCTGCCAAACGGGCAGTCAGCGGCGACAACGGGAGAGAAGACGCTCATGAAGATCACCTGGTACGGCCATTCGGCCTTTCGCATCGACCATCAGGACAAGGCAATCCTGATCGATCCCTTCCTGTCCGGCAATCCTTCCTGGGATGGCGGCTGGGAAGGACCGGCGGAAGGGGCAACTCATGTCCTGCTCACGCATGGCCATGACGATCACATCGGCGACGCTGACGACATCTGCAAGGCGACAGGCGCGATGCTGGTCGCCAATTTCGAGATCTGCATGCATCTGGTCGGCAAGGGCGTCAGCGAGAGCGCCATCAATCCGGGCAATTTCGGAGGCACGGTCGATTGCGGCGGGTTCACCACCACTTTCGTGCAGGCGCTGCATTCTTCCTCAACACAGATGGGCGGCGGCAACAATCTGTATCTCGGCAATCCGGGCGGGCTGGTGCTGCACTTCCCCGACGCGCCGAGCGTGTATCACATGGGCGACACCGACATTTTCGGCGACATGGCGCTGATCCAGGAACTGCATCGCCCCCAGATCGGCATCGTGCCGATCGGCGACCGCTTCACCATGGGCGGTGCCGTTGCCGCACTCGCCTGCCGGCGCTTTTTCGAGTTCGAGACGATCCTGCCCTGCCATTTCGGCACGTTTCCGATCATCGACCAGACCGCCGACACCTTCATCGAGGCGATGGAAGGTGATGACGACAAGGTGAAGAAACTGAAACCGGGAGGGGCTGTCGAGATCTGACCTGCCTCACATCAGGTGGGCGATCGAGTTGGCGTAATATTCCAGCAGCACGCGTTCGTCCGGATTGGCACGGTGCAGGCCGTCCTCACTGGTTTCGACGAGGTGGCGCAGGGTGAGCATGCGCAGGCCTGCGGTGACGGCATAGTCGCGATCCGAGCGCGGCACGAGCACATGGGCGTGCCGCTTCTCCAGTTCCTCGATCAGTTCGAATACCCGCGATTTCAGTTCCAGTTCGCCGATCCATTTGCGGCCTTCGGCGAGGAAGACGCGCGAGGCGAGCGCCACCGGCAGGACGGGGATCACTATTCCGATTTCCCTGATCAGATGCTGGCCAAGCTTGGAGATCGCGTCGAACTTGTCCTCGCGGGATCGGGTGTGGAAGTCAGGCGCATTGCGGCGCTGCCACGCCTTGAAGGAGACCGGCTTGCCGAAGCTGACGCAGGCATATCCGAAGCGGTAGAGCCTGCCGCTCAGCCTGAGCCTGACCATATGGGTGATGAAGCCAAGAATCGAGCCGGCGCCGACGCGGAAATTGCGACCGGAAGCCTCGCGTTCGCTCGAGGCTGTGAGCACGCGATCCTCGATGACGCGGTCGTAATTGATGCCGACCGGGATGAAGACGATGTCACGGCTCGATGCCGCATCGAAATCGGCGGTCATGTAGCCCAGGAGCCCGAGACGCGGTTCGCGCAGCCTGCCGTCGCGGCTGAGTCCCCCTTCGGGGAAGACGGCCTGGGTGACACCCTGTTCGGTCGCCATGTGCACGTATCTGCCGAGCACGCGGCGGTAGAGCCCGTCCGACGAATTGCGGCGGATGAAATAGGCGCCCATCGAGCGGATGAGGCTTTGCAGCAGGAAGATGCGGGCCCATTCGCCGACCGCGTAGGAGAGCGAGGCGCGCGTCGAGGCCATGTAGGTGACGAGGACATAGTCCATGTTGGAGCGATGGTTCATCACGAAGACGACCGTGGCTTCGGGATCGACGTTCTTCAGCGCGTCGTCGTCGGAATAGCCGAGCCGGACGCGGTAGACGAATTCCGAAAGCCAGCGGGCGATGCGGATGCCGAAACCGAAATAGGTCGTCACCGAGAAGGAGGGCACGATCTCGCGCGCATAGCGCTCGGCCTTCTTCATGACCACCGCGCGCGGCTGGCCGGTTTCGCGCGCCTCGGTGTCGACGGCGTCGATCACCTTCGGGTCGTACATCAGCTGGTCGATCAGGGTCTGGCGGCGGGTGAGCTTGAACTGGCCAATGCGCAGGTCCAGCCGCTGGTTCAGCTCGTCGATGGCGAGGTTGACGCGGCGGCGGAAGAACCAGCGCACCGACGGCGCCAGCACCCTGTCCGCCAAACCGATGACCGCGAATATCGCGAGCAGGATAACCAGCCAGAACGGCAGGCTTACATCGGCAGCCATGCGACCCCGTGTCGATCAGGCGTCATCGATTCTCCTCCCCGGATCACCAATTTGATTGAAGCACTGCCCGGCATGGGCCGCAATGGCCGACATGTTTGTTCGGCGGAGGCGCAAATTGCCGATCAGATGATCCCGAACTCGGAAAACGGGATGAAGCGCAGCCTGTCGCCGGGCGCAACCGCCTGCGTCTCCTCGTCGACCTCGATCAGGCCGTTTGCCTGACGCAGGCCGGTGATCAGGCCGGAGCCGTCGCGTTCGAACTTGCGAGCGACCGGATCGCCGTCTTCGCCCTGTTCCAGCCAGCCGCGCCAGAATTCCCTGCGTCCGGTCTTCTTGCGGGGGATCGCAAAGCCTGCGGTGACCCGGAAACGTTGCGGTTCACGCCACATGCCGCCGCCCATCACGATCAGCGCGGGTCGGACATAGAGCAGGAAGCAGACGAAGGCGGCGACGGGATTGCCCGGCAGGCCGAAGACCGCCGTGCCGTCGATCTGGCCGAAGCTCATGGGTCGGCCCGGCTTGACGGCAAGCTGCCACAGATGGCGCTTTCCCAGCGTTTCGAGTGCGGTGACCAGGTGATCCTCGTCGCCGCGCGAGGCGCCGCCCGTGGTGATCACGGCGTCACAGGTCGACGCGGCCTGCCGCATGGCGATCTGCGTGGCGTCTGACGTGTCCGGCAGGATGCCGAGATCGACAATGTCGACACCGATCGGCTCGAGCAGGGCGCGTAGCAGGAAATGGTTGGAGTCGAAGACTTCTCCGGTATCGAGTTTGCCGTCCGGCCGCTTGATCTCGTCGCCGGAGGAAACGAGCCCGATCCTCAGGCGCGCGTAAACGTCGATGTCGGCGAAACCGGCGGAGGCGAGGGCGGCGATCTCCTGCGGTCGCAGCCTTGTTCGCGCGGCGACCAGCATTTCGCCCGCCACCATATCCTCGCCGGCTCGGCGTAGATTGGCGCCTTTCTTCAGGCCGGACGGAATGGCGATAATGACAGGGCTGGCGGTTTCGTCGAGCGTGCAGTCTTCCTGCATCACGATCGTGTCGGCGCCGTCGGGAACCGGCGCGCCGGTGAAGATGCGCACGGCGGTTCCCGGCGCGAGTGGCGCCACGTCCCGTGCGCCGGCCGCAATGCGGGCGGTCACGGGCAGGCGTAGGAAACCTTCTTCTGAGCCTTGGCCGTTTGTGCGATGGACGAAGGCGTAGCCGTCGACGGCGGAGTTGTCGTAGCCGGGAATGTTTCGCGGGGCGGCAATGTCGGCGGCAAGAATACGGCCCGCCGCCGTTTCGAGCGGCACGGTTTCAACCGATGCGACCGCCGACATGCGCTCGCGGAGGATGGCGAGCGCCTCGTCATGACGCAGCCGGTCGCGGTCATGCGCGAAGCAGTCGTCGAGCAGGGCCTTTGCGCTATTCGGCGGCATGCCGGTCGCCGGGCGTCGCGATGGCGAGACGGTTTACGATGAAATCGGCGATGGAGGCGACATCGTCCGGGTCGAAGCAGGGCAGGGTGCAACCCGCCGGAAGTCTGCTGGCCGCGATGGCGACGATGGTGTCGTCCTTCGGCCAGCGCGGCGTATCCTTGCCGTTTTCGCTGCGAATGACCTCGATCTTTTCGTGATTCTCCCGCTTGTAGCCTTCGACCAGCACAAGATCGCAGGGGGCGAGTCTGTCGAGGAATGATTCCATGGGTGGTTCCTCCTCTTCCTGCAATTCGTGCATCAGCGCCCAGCGCACGCGCGAAACCAGCAGCGTTTCCCTGGTGCCGGCCTGCCGGTGCTGCCAGGAATCCGTGCCTTCGTGGTCGACGTCGAAGGAATGGTGGGCATGCTTGATCGTCGAGACCGTCAGCCCGCGCCCTGTGAGCTCGCGAACCAGCGCGGCGACCAGCCTGGTCTTGCCATTGTTCTTCCAGCCGGTGACGCCGAAAATCTTGCGCTCAGGCATCGCGTGCCGCTCCTTCGGCAATGCGCAGTTCGAGGCCGGCGGCAAACTGGCGCGCGCGCTCGAGTTCGTCGGGTGTGTTGACGTTGAAGAACGGATCGCCCGTCGCGTCGTCCTTGTCGCCGGCGAGCGGGAACTCGACCTCCACCAGCCTGTGGCGCTTGACGAACAGCATGACCTTGCCACCCTGTCCGGAGTTCAGAAAGGCTTCGAGATCGTCGGCAAGCGCGACCGGCCAGAGGCCGAAGACGGGATGGCGATGGCCGTTCGAGGCCGCCATGCCGATCGTGTCCTCGTCGAAACCGGTCGCATCGGCCAGTCTCTCGACGAAATCGATCGGAAAGAATGGCGTGTCCGTCGCCGCCGTGGCGATGAAGCGGATGTGCGGTGCGTTTGCCCGTGTCCAGCGCATGCCGGCGAGGATGCCCGCGAGAGGGCCGGCATGACCGGGAATGGTGTCGGCCTGGACGGGGAGTTCGAGATCGGCAAACCGGCCTGGATCGCCATTGGCGTTCAGCACGACCGTGGAGACCTGCGGAGCCAGGCGATCGAGCACATGGACGAGCAGCGGCTTGCCGGCCAGCTCGAGGAAACTCTTTTCGGCGCCTTCCATGCGGCGTGACAGGCCGCCTGCGAGGACGACGCCGACGGTCAGCATGGCCGGGGCCGTTCGGTCAGTCGTCATTGCGATCCGCGCCCTTACGCCGGTGACGGCTGTCCTCGTCGTCGGAATTGTCCGTTTCGGCATCGAAGATGATACGTTCGGCGCCAGACAGCACGACGAAGCGCTTGCCACGTGCGCGTCCGATCAGGGTGAGGCCGGCCTGCCGGGCGAGGTCGACGCCCCAGGCTGTGAAGCCGGAGCGTGAGACGAGGATGGGAATGCCCATCATGACGGTCTTGATCACCATTTCGGAGGTGAGCCTGCCGGTGGTGTAGAATATCTTGTCGGCGGCGGGTTCGCGTTCGCGGAACATCCAGCCGGCGATCTTGTCGACGGCGTTGTGACGGCCGACATCCTCCATGTAGACGAGCGGCCGGTCCTCCTCGCACAGCACGCACCCATGGATGGCGCCGGCCTCCAGATAAAGGCTCGGCTCGGTGTTTATTTTCTTCGTAAGCGTGTGAAGCCAGGAGGTCTTCAGCTTCGCCTCGGCGGGCAGGCGAATTCGGTCGAATGCGTCGATGACGTCGCCGAACACGGTGCCCTGGGCGCAGCCCGAGGTTCGCACCTTCTTGCGCATCTTGGTCTCGAAGTCGGTTTCGTTCGGCGTGCGCACGACGACGACGCCGAGTTCCTCGTCATGGTCGATGGCGGTCACTTCGTCGCCCGGCGACAGCATGTTCTGGTTGAGCAGATAGCCGAGCGCCAGCAGGTCGGGGTGATCGCCGATGGTCATCATCGTGACGACCTCCTGACGGTTCAGGAACAGGGTCAGGGGACGCTCTGCGACGACGCGCGTCTCGACTTCCCGGCCGTTCTGGTCGATGCCGGTGACCGGGCGGGACAGGCGCTCGTCGCCCGGCGAGGGCCTGATAATGAATTGTCTCGGCTCGGTTGCGACGGTCATGGTTCCGCAAGCTGGTTTGCCGCGCTGGGCGGTGGCCCGTATCGCCGGTTTCAGGAACCGGTGGCGCCGGCGCGCGCAAGACTGCGCGCTACACTGACAACATATAGCGCGGTAACGGTGCTGAGAAGGGACGAGAACAGCATCAGCAGGATGAGGGGCATTGGCCCCGAGTCGGGGGTCAGCAGGTGCCCGGCCAGAATCGACAGCAATGCCCCGCCGCCGATCTGGATGAAGCCGCCCAGCCCGGAAGCCGAACCGGCGAGTCTTGGCCGGGCGCTGACCAGCCCGGCATTGGCGTTCGGCATGGTCAGGCCGTTGCCGATCCCGATGAAGATGACGGGTCCGTAGAAAGCCATCGGATGGGTCAGTCCTGCAAGGCACAGCGCCAGCGCCACCAGCATGCCCATGGTTGCGGCGATGCCGCCGGCCACGGTCATGGGGTTGATGCCGATATGGCGGGAATAGCGGCCGGAGAAGAAATTGCCGATGACATAGCCTCCGGCGACGAAGGCGAAATAATAGCCGTAATGGGATTCCGGCATCTTGTAATACTGGCTGGCGAGATAGGGACTGCCGCCCAGGAACGAGAAGAACGCGCCGGAGGCGAAGGCGGATGTCAGGGCATAACCCATGAAACGCCGCGACCGCAGCAGTTCCGGGTAGGCCAGCAATTGCGTCACGAAGCCGCCGCCGCGCGAATGGATCGTCTCGCCCATGTCGAACCAGACGAGCGCGAAGGTGACGAGGCCGAAGCCGAAGACGAGCCAGAAGGTCGCCTGCCAGCCATAGAGTTCCGCCAGGTAACCACCGGCTACGGGTCCCAGCATCGGCCCCAGCGTCATCGCCATGGTGACGTAGCCAATGCGGCTGGCCGCTTCGTCGGTCTCGACCACGTCGCGGATTGCGGCACGACTGATGACCAGGCCGGCGATGGCCGTGCTCTGCAAGATGCGCGCGGCGAGAAAGATCTCGATGGTCGGCGCGTAGATACCGGCAAGCGTGAAGATCAGTGCGATCAGGATACAGCCCAGCAGGATCGGCCGGCGGCCGTAGAGGTCGGAGAGGGGGCCGATGGCAAGCTGCAGCAGGCCGGTTGCCACAAGATAGAGCGACACGGCGAGTTGGACGATGGCGTAGTCGGTCTCGAAATAGCGCGCGATCGTCGGCAGTGACGGCAGGAAGACATTCATGGAGACCGGCCCCAGCGCCGACGCCATCACCAGGGTGATGATGTGGGGATGTGACATCCGGTCGAGGAAACGGGGCTGACTCATGCGGGCTTTCAGGAACGCAGGTTGGCTGGCGGGTTGATCGCCTGCCGGCGAACGACGCGTTCGCGGTTAAGGGTATAGATGCCGGTCGCGACGATGATGGCGAAGCCGATCCAGCTTAGTCCGTCGGGGAACTCCGAAAAGAAGATCATGCCGTTGAGGGTCGCGAACAGCAAAATGAAATAGCGGAAGGGTGAGATGAAACCGATATCGCCCATGCGCATCGAAACGATGACGCCGTAATAGCCGAACAGCAGCACCAGGGCGGCGGCCGACAGAAGGCCGAAATGCTGCAGGGTGACCGGCTGCCAAGGCTCGAAGATGCACAGGACAGCGCCCATGATTGTGACGGCGACCGACGCTGTGAAGGTTATGAACATCGCCGGAATGTCGCTGTGCATCTGCCGGGTCGTGAGATCGCGTGTGACGCAGGCGAGCACGGCCGCCAGCGCATAGAAGGAATAGGAATTGAAACCCTGCATGCCGGGGCGGACGATGACCAGCACGCCGACAAGGCCGATCAGGATCGCCGTCAGCCTGCGCCAGCCGATCTTCTCGCGCAGGAGGACCGCGGCGGCAAGAGTCAGCGCCAGCGGCAGGAATTGCAGGATCGCGGTGGCGTTGGCGATCGGCAAGTGAAACAGCGCCGTCAGGAACAGATAGGTCGCAGCGATGTCAGCGAGCGAGCGCAGGATGATGAGCGGCTGCAGCATGGTCGTAATGCGGCGCATGTGGCCCAGATGCCGGGCCAGCAGGAAGATGAGGCAGGAGGCGATGAGACCGCGAATCAGGGTGACCTGGCCGACCCCCAACTCGCCGGAAAAGGATTTGACGATCGTGTCGTTGATGGCAAATCCCGCCATGCCAAGCGTCATGAACGCGGCGCCGCGCAAATTGTCGGATAGCGGGATTGCTGAAGACATTTCGACGTTGAGCCCTGGGGGAACGACGGCCGAAGAACCGGCGCCTGACCCGGGGAGGGCCTGAAGCGGGCCGGACGGCATCGTTATCGGTTTCCTTCCTCCCGACAGGAGGTAAGAAACGTCAGCCCCCCGCCACGTGATAACCGACCCGAATTACCACAACAGCGGGTGAAGTCACGCGCCAAATGCACATGGCTGGGCTGCGTTGACGTGCTTGTTGGCCGGATCAGCCGCCGGTGGTCGACATGAATCGCCGCGTCGCCGGGCGTGCATCGCGACCGATGAAGAAGTCGTGCTCGTTCGGCTTGCGCGCGATGGCGCGGTCGATGGCGGCGGAGACGAGTTCATTGCCCTCGGAGGCGCGCAGGGGCGCGCGCAGATCGGCGTCGTCCTCATGGCCCAGGCACATGAACAGCGTGCCGGTGCAGGTCAGGCGCACGCGGTTGCAGGTATCGCAGAAATTGTGGGTCATCGGCGTGATGAAGCCGAGCCTGCCGCCGGTTTCGGCGACCTGGACGTAACGCGCCGGGCCGCCGGTATCCAGGGGAATACCGGACAGGGTGTAGGATTCGGAAAGCTTCGCACGAACCTTGTCGAGCGGCAGATAGCGGTCGGTGCGGTCCTCGCTGATTTCGCCCAGCGGCATGGTCTCGATCAGGGTGAAATCGTAGCCGCGGCCATGCGCCCATTCCATCATGGGGGCGATCTCGTCCTCGTTGAAATCCTTCAGCGCGACGGCGTTGATCTTGATCTTGAGACCGGCGGCATCAGCGGCGGCGAGGCCTTCCATGACCTGGGGCAGGCGGCCCCAGCGGGTGATGGCAGCGAATTTGTCGGGATCGAGCGTGTCGAGCGAAACATTGATGCGTTTCACGCCATTGGCGGCGAGTTCGGCGGCATGGCGGGCCAGTTGCGAGCCGTTGGTGGTCAGCGTCAATTCGTTGAGCGCGCCGCTTTCAAGATGGCGCGACAGGGTGCGCACCAGATGCATGATGTTCTTGCGCACCAGCGGCTCGCCGCCGGTAAGGCGCAACTTCTTCACGCCTTTTTCGATGAAGACCGTGCACAGCCGGTCGAGTTCCTCAAGCGTCAGCAGGTCGCGCTTGGGCAGGAAGGTCATGTCCTCGGCCATGCAGTAGACGCAGCGGAAGTCGCAGCGATCCGTCACGGACACGCGCAGATAGCTGATCTGACGACCGCGGGGGTCGATCATCGTCGACGTCGAGGAAGGCAGCATGGCGAACTAAAACTCCTGACCGCTTACCTGCGGCCGTTGGCGCGCACCGGTACAAAAAAGCGGATATGTACGCTCGGCAATTTCGGGCATTTGCCGGTGCAATTCAAGGGGGAGCGGCGCGAAGAATTGAATGCCACACATTGCCGGAAGACGAGGGAGTAGCAATCTCGCTTTGGGCGCTCGTGCCGATCACTCCTTTTCGAGCTTATCGGCGATGCGCCGCATCTGTTCGCCCATCGCGTCGCATTCCTGCGGCGTGGATTCAGCGAGCACCTTGTCGATGAGCTCCGTGTAGACGGCGAGCGCTTCCATCAGCCTGTCCTCGCCCCTGGGCGTCAGCGACAGGCGATAGACGCGCTTGTCGCTGGCATCGCTTTCACGCGTCATCAGGCCCTGCTTTTCGAGTTCGGGCAGCAGCATGGTGATGTTGGAGCGGCCGACCAGCAGGCGGCGGGCCAGTTCGTGCTGCGAAGAACCCGGATGGCGATAGACGTTCATCAGCACGTCAAGCTGGGCGATCTTCAAATCGAGCGGAGCCAGCGCTCTGGTCAGCGCGCGCACGACCGCTTTTTCCGCGCGCAGCACGGCAATCCAGTTTCTGAAACGCGGGTTGTCCCAGGGCAGGGCTCCGGGAGCAGCGCGCGACGGGGCTTGTATTTTGTTCATGATTGAACTATTCTGTTCAGACTTGAACTAATTTTGGATTACCGACATGGCATCCTTCGTTCTCGCATCGATCCGCGTTCTTTTTGGCACAATTGAACATTTCGCGCCACATCTGGCGGGGCGTTGGGCATTTGCCCTGTTTTGCCGTACGCCCAACCCTGAAAAAAACTCTGCGAAAGAGCGCGATATCATCGCGGCGGCGGCGCCCTTCATGGCCGGCGCTAACCGCCATTTCCTGGCGAGTCATGGCGGGCGGACCGTCGTGGCCCATGAATTCATGCCTTTGGCCGAACGTGGCCGCGATCAGACCGCCCTGGTGATCCATGGCTGGCATTCGCGGGCAGAGCACATGCGCGGCGTGGTCGCGACGTTGCGCGACCTCGGTTTCAGGGTCGTTGCCATCGATCTGCCGGGGCACGGCCAGTCAACCGGCAGACGCCTGACCATGGTTGATGCCGTCGCCGCCGTGCATGCGGCGGAACAGCGATTCGGTCCGTTCGAACTGATCGCCGGGCATTCCTTCGGCGGTGCCGTGGCGGTCAATGCGGTTGCCGGATCGATCGCGGGCATCGCACCGGTGCACGCTGGTCGGGTGGTGCTGGTCTCCGCGCCCAGTTCGATCCCGGCCGTCCTGTCGGGATTCGGCGACATGGTCGGGCTCGGACCAAAGACACGCAAGGCGCTGGACGAGCGGATCGAGAAGATCGCCGGAAGGCCGATGGCTTCTTTCGTCGGTGCGCGCCAGCTTGCCGGAACCGAAATCCCCGCGCTGGTCATCCATGCTCCCGACGACAAGGAGGTGCCGGTGCGCGAAGCGCGGGCCTACGCGGCGGCCGGCGAGCATGTTCGTCTCTTCATGGCAGACGGTCTCGGCCACCGGCGCATCCTCGCCGACAAGCAGGTTCTGTCGCGAATTGCCTCATTTGCATTGGGCGAACAACGGCTTGCGCTGGTCGGTTGAATCGGACGGACATTGCCCGCAATTTTAATTGTCGGCTTTGTCGCGGATTAACCGCACGGCCAATTGGGCACCGGTTTGACGGGTCAAATCGGGACGCATTTACCTATTTCACCAGGCATGGGTGGTACGACGCCAGTTGAATGGCTGCCACAACACGCGCGATCCGATCGCTCGAAAGATTCATGCTGAAACGCCTAAGCAAGACAAGCAGCGGCTTCCGCTTCCGGCTCCTCGCACTGATCGGGGCGTTCGGGCTCGCCCTGTTCGTCGTGCTGCAGATCGTGGACACCAGCGTCGAATTGCGGCAGGCGAGGATCGAGCGCGGCAATGACGCGCGAACGCTGGCGACAGTCGCGGCGCGCTCGCTACGGGACATTTTCGTCAGCCGCGACTATACGCATGCCCGTTCCATCCTTGCCGCGATTCGCGAGAACGAAGAGGTCACCAAGGTCTCCGTCGTCGATCGCGAACTGACCTTCATGTCGGATGAGCTGACCACACGGTCGGCGCCGATCCCGGTCTCATCGCATTCGGAAATGCAGATGAAATCGCTCAAGACCGGGCAGGCGGAAATGGACATCGGACCGAACGGCATCGAAGTGGCCGAGCCGATCATCGCCGACGGGAAGGTGCTCGGCTCCGCTGCCGTGTGGGTTCGCCAGCCCAGCCTGTTTCGCATCGCGGTCGCGGTCGCCGTATCCAATCTTACGGCGATCGTGCCCGTCATGGCCGCCGCGATGGTGCTGGCGCTGCTGCTCGGCCAGCAGGTGAGCCGCCCGCTGCGCAAGCTTCGCGGTGCGGTCGTCAAATTCGCCAATGGCGACCTCGACCAGAGGGTCGAGATCGAAGGTGTCGATGAAGTCAGCGAACTCGGCGCGGCTTTCGGCGAACTCAGCAAGAAGCTGAAGACCAATATCGAGCAGGTCCATGAACTGGCCTATGTCGACCGCATCACGCAGCTGCCCAACCGGGAGTTCTTCAAGCGCGAGGTCAATCGCTCGATCAAGCGCGCCGAGCGGGCCGGTACCTCCGGTGCCGTGCTGTTCGTCGACCTCGACGGCTTCAAGAAGGTCAACGACACGATGGGCCACGAGGTTGGCGACCATCTGCTGAAGCTTTTCTCGGACCGCGTCGCCAAGGTCGTGCGCGCCAACGACATGATCTCGCTCGATGCCCGCAAGCTGCCGCCGGATGGCGATGTCAGTCCCGACCGACAGGTTTTCGCGCGCCTCGGCGGCGACGAATTCACCGTGTTGCTCGACGAAATCCGCGAAGAGACCGATGCCGCCAATGTCGCGCGGCGGATCATCGCCGCGACCGGCGAGCATTTCGAGGTCGACGGGGCGGAGGTGATGCTTGGCGCCTCGGTTGGCATCGCAACGTTCCCGCGCGACGGCTCGGACTACCAGGCGATCGTCAAGAGCGCCGACATGGCGATGTACCAGGCCAAGGAAGAGGGCAAGAACACCTATCGCTTCTTTTCCGAGGAACTGAACCATCATGCCGCGCGCCGGCTGGAGATCGAATCAGACCTGCGCCGGGCGCTGGCGCGCGAGGAGCTGGAACTCTATTTCCAGCCGATCGTCGACATCCACATCGGCGCGCCCGTGTCGGCAGAGGCGCTGGTACGCTGGAACCATCCGACAAAGGGTGTCCTCGATCCCGGCGAATTCATCCGGATCGCGGAAAAGAGCGGGCTCGTCCTGCCGCTCGGTCTGTGGGTGCTCAACGCCGCCTGCGATCATCTGCACGAGATCCGGGAGGCGGGCTTCGATCTCTCCGTCGCCGTCAACGTGGCGCGGCAGCAATTCGAACAGCCCGATTTCGCCCAGCGCGTGCTCGGCATTGTCGAGACCAGCGGCGTGAAGGCGGACCGGCTGCAACTGGAGATCCCTGAAGAGACCCTGATGGGCGATCCGCGGCGCACGCTCGATCATTTCCGCCGCCTGAAGCGGGCAGGCATTCGCATTGCGGTCGACGATTTCGGCACCGGCCGGTCTTCGCTGTCGCATCTTGGCCGGTTGCGCCTGGACATCGCGAAGATCGACCGCACCTTCGTCGAACTGCTGACCGATGAGGCCAACGACCAGGGTCGCCGGACCGTCAGGGCGATCATGGCGCTGGCCGACAGTCTCGGGATCGAAACCACGGGCGTGGGCGTCGAAACCGAGGCGCAGCGGCGGTTCCTTGCCGATGCGGGTTGCAATCTGGCGCAGGGCTATCTCTACGGACAGGCCCTGCCGGCGGGCGACTTCATTCAGTGGCTGATCGACAACGCGCCGGACAACCGTGCAGGTGCGCGCTACAGGGCAGCGCCGGCGGCCTGATCCGGCGCAGCCATTCCGTCAGGGCTTCCAAGACCAGCCTTTGCCGGTCAGTTCGCTGACGGCGTCCCACAAATCGTTGTAGTGCGAAATGATGCGATCGGCGCCCAGTTGGCCAACCGGGATGTTGGAATAGCCGAAATCGACCGCCACAGAGGGCACGCCGGCGGCTTTCGCGGTTTTGATGTCGGTCGTTGAATCACCGACCATCACCGTCTTCGCCAAATCGCCGCCGGCCAGGTCGACGGTTCCGGTCAGATGGCGGGGATCGGGCTTGCGGTACGGGAAGGTGTCGGCGCCGGTAATCGCGGCGAAACGATGCGTCACGCCGAGTTCATCGAGCAAGAGCCGCGCCAGACGCTCCATCTTGTTGGTGCAAACCGCAAGCCGCCAGCCATGGCCGGCAAACCGGTCGAGCGCGTCCTCGACACCGTCGAACAGGACGGTTTCACTGGCGATGTTGGCCTCGTAGTCGATCAGAAAATCTTCGAAGAGCCGGTCGATCAGGGCTTGATCGGCCTCAAGCCCGTGAAACGCGAAGGCGCGCGCCAGCATGGCCTTGGCACCATGGCCGACCACATGGCCGACATCCTTCGTGTCGATGGCCGGAAGGTCGACCTGAGCGGTGACCCGGTTGAGGACGGGAATCAGATCGCGAATGGTGTCGGCGAGGGTGCCGTCGAGATCGAGAACCAGCAGGGGCGGTGTGTCGGTCATGTGTGCCAGTTTTGTAAAGGAGCTTTTTTCAGGGAGTCTGGTCGTGGATCGGATTGCCGAAGCCATGCATCGCCATGGGCGGCGGCCGGCGACCGGGTGTAGGCCGTTGCGACCGGCGATGCAATCGCGCCATCCCTGAAAGACCGGCTTGCCGGGCGCGAGGCTGGAAATCCGTCAGGCGGCGTGATAGGCGAGCATCCACCGGCACGGGCCGGCCGGGTCAAAGCTAGGAAAGCAGCACTCCAACATGAGCGCGAACCTCAAGATCGCCGCCGCGCGGGCGGCGCTGGACCATGTCGAGGACGGCATGCGCCTTGGCATCGGAACGGGTTCGACCGCCGAAGAATTCATCCGGCTGCTGGCACAGCGCGTGGCGAACGGGCTGAAGGTGACGGGGGTTGCGACCTCGACGCGCTCGCAGGCGCTCTGCGAGGAACTGGGCGTGACGATGACGACGCTCGACCTGCAGCCGGAACTCGACCTGACGATCGACGGTGCCGACGAGGTCGGGCCGGAACTGATGCTTATCAAGGGCGGCGGCGCGGCGCTTCTGCGCGAGAAGATCGTCGCGGCGGCCTCGCAACGCATGATCGTCATTGCCGATGACAGCAAGCTGGTCGACACGCTGGGTGCCTTTCCGCTTCCGGTCGAGGTCAACCGCTTCGGTTTCGAGGCGACGAAGCTGGCGGTTGAAGCGGCAGCCCGGTCGCTCGACATGAAGATGACGCTGGCAACCCGCATGAAGGACGGCGAACCGCTGACGACCGACGAGGGGCATTACCTGATCGATGCATCTTTTGGCCGCATTGGTGACGCAAGGGCGCTGTCGTGCGCGCTACTCGACATTCCCGGCGTCGTACAGCACGGCCTGTTCATCGACATCGCCGATCTGGCGATTCTCGCCGGCGAAGGCGGCATACGCGAATTGCGCAAGGGCGATGCCGTCTGCTAACGAACCATGGAAAACCCGGAGACTTGAGAAGATGTATCGAGCCAACAGAGTGACGAATGCGATGACCGGTCTGGCGGTAACGCTGATGCTGGTCCTTGCAATGGCCGGCATCGCGCGCGGCCAGGACATTTCCGAAGAGCATTTGAAAGCCGCACGGGAAGCGGTGGCCGCGTCGAAGTCGACCCAGACGCTGGACGGTATCCTGCCGGAGCTTGCCGAGCGCTCCAAGACGCAGCTGATCGACACCCGCCCGGACGCCGCCGACCAGATTTCGGCCATTGTCGACGATGCCGCGATCGCGCTGGCGTCGCGGCGCGGCGATCTGGAAGAAGAGGTCGCGCGCGCCTATGCCCGCATCTTCACGGAAGATGAACTGAAGGCGATCAGCGCGTTCTACAATTCCGAAGCCGGTCAGAAACTGATCGTGCAGACCCCGGTGGTGGCACGCGCCATCGATCAGGCGGCGCGCGTGTGGACCAATGGCATCAGGCGCGACCTGCAGCAGGAAGTCGCCAAGAAACTGGGTGAAGCGGGCCTGCGCTAGGGCGCAGGGCCGACGCGTGGATCGCGACGGATGAGCCAGAAATACGATTACGATCTGTTCGTCATTGGCGGCGGATCGGGCGGTGTGCGTGCGGGACGGCTCGCGGCCATGATGGGCAAGCGTGTCGGCATCGCCGAGGAATACCGTTTCGGCGGCACCTGCGTCATTCGCGGCTGCGTGCCGAAGAAGCTCTTCGTCTACGCCTCCCAGTTCGGCAAGACCTTCGAGGATGCAGCCGGTTTCGGTTGGCGCGCAGGTCCGGCGGAATTCGACTGGCCGACCCTGATCGCCAACAAGGACAAGGAAGTCGGGCGCCTCGAGGCGATCTATCGCCGGGGGCTGGAAAGCAATGGCGCGGACATCTTCGAAAGCCGTGCCGTGTTCGAGGGCCCTCATGAGATCCGGCTGCTCGGCGCGAACCGCGTCGTAACCGCGGAGCGCGTCCTGGTGGCGACCGGTGGTGTGCCGAACCTGCTCGATACGGTGCCCGGCCACGATCTGTGCATCACCTCGAACGAGGCCTTCCATCTGGACAGCTTGCCCGAGTCGATCGTCATCTATGGCGGCGGCTATATCGCGGTGGAATTCGCCGGCATTTTCGCGGGGCTCGGCGTGAAGACGACGCTGGTCTATCGCGGTGACCACATTCTGCGCGGCTTCGATCACGATATCAGCGGACTGGTTCAGGAGACCCTGCGCAAGCGCGGCGTCGATGTTGTGCTGCAGCGCCATTTCACCTCGGTCGAGGCGATTGGAGAGAGCTGGCGGCGCGTGACGCTGGAGGACGGCTCGACGATCGATTGCGAGGTCGTCATGATGGCCGCCGGGCGACTGCCCTATACGGCGGGCCTTGGCCTTGAAAAGGCCGGCGTGGAAACCGGCCACAAGGGCGAGATCAAGGTCGACGCCTATTCTCGTACCAATATCGAGCACATTCTGGCGGTCGGCGACGTGACCGACCGCATGGCGCTGACGCCGGTCGCGATCCACGAGGCGATGTGCCTGATCGAGACCGAGTTCAAGGATAATCCGACCTCGCCGGACCACGAGCACGTTGCCACGGCGGTGTTCTCACAGCCGGAGATCGGTACCGTAGGTCTGCCCGAATATGCCGCATGCCTGGAGTATGAGCGGCTGAACATCTTCCTCGCGAAATTCCGCCCGATGAAGAACACGCTTTCGGGCCGCGACGAGCAGATGGTCATGAAGATCGTGGTCGATGCCAATACGGACCGGGTGATCGGCGTGCATATCGCGGGACCGGAAGCCGGCGAGATGGCGCAGACGCTGGCGATCGCGATCAAGATGGGCGCGACCAAGGCCGATTTCGACCGCACCATGGCCGTTCATCCCACGGCGGCGGAGGAACTGGTCACCATGTACCAGCCATCCTATCGCGTGGTGAAGGGCGAGCGGGTCGACTGATCGCGCGATTCATACCCGGATCAGCCAGTCGGCGATGTGCGGCCACAGCGTATCGGCGTGGTCGGGCTTGAAGAAGCCGAAATGACCGACCGGCTGGCCGGCCTCCGCCTCGGTTAACCATCTGAGCTTGATGTCGGCGTTTTCGTACCAGGCCATCATGGTTTCGGTGTTGCGTCGCGTTGTCCACGGATCGTCGTAAAAACCGACCGACACCATCGGGATGGTGACGTCGGTGAACCGCTCGGTTTCGGGCAGCGACGGATCGGACATGAAATAGTCCGGCGAATTGCACCAGCGCCGCCATTGATCGAAGGCGCCGAACGGGATGTCCTCGCCCATGCCGGCCCAGCCCGGCAGGTAGCCGAGCGCCCAGGCGAGGGGACGGCCGATCATGTTCATGGTGATCCAGAGCTTTTGCGCGTCCTCCGTGTCGCCGAGATAGCCGGAGCCGGCGGCGATGGTCATGTAGCGCGAGAAGCGGTCCGAAACGCCCGAAAGGCCGAAGGCCTGGCCGCCGAAGGAATGTCCCAGGCCGACGAGCGGGTGACCGGGATATCGCCTTGCCAGCGTTTTCGCGGCCGCCGGAAGGTCCTGCACAGCCCAGTCGGACATGCGCAGATGCCGGCGGCGCTTGCCGTGCGGTTTGTTCATGCCGCGATAGTCGTAGGTGAGCACGGCGCGCGCGCCATTGTCGGCGAGGTATTGCGCGAAGCGGCGATAAATCTTGCGCGGCACCGCCGTCGCCGACGAAATGAGGACCAGCGGTCCGTCGCCGACAAGGCCCTCATTGGCCGCGAACAGTGTGCCGGGCAGGTCGTGGCCGTCTTCGGTGGGGATGGTAATCTGTTCCATGCGGGTCACGATAAGCGGCACGGACAAGCGGTCAAGAGAGCGGGCAAGACAGCGCTCCGGCGCGAGGGGACGGGACAGGCATCTGGCATGGCGGCGTGCAAGCGCCTAGATAGAATGCCTGCAGGAACATGGCACGCAAGACATGAGCAACGGACTGGTCGGATATTTCGGATATGGCTCGCTGGTCAACCGGCAGACGCTGAAAACCGACTATGTCGCCTTCCT
>JBHIWX010000066.1:0-25778 GCA_041987205.1 Rhizobiaceae bacterium
TACCTACTCAGGAAGTCCGCGCCCCCGGCTCATAAAGTCGTACAATTAATTGCTTGGTCCTGAACTTCCTGACGTCACTCTGCATCAATCTTACGGAAACTTTAGACGGCCGGCGGCAGCCGCGTTTTGTGCTGATCCAAGTGGGAGCACCCAAAAACAAGAGGTACAAGTGACGTGGAATGTTACACAGTGCGACAGGTACTCGCATGATCGAATCAAGACTGGCCCACAGGGCTCCCGACGCCGCAAACCGTCCCGCCCGCCCGGAACAGGGCACCGCAAGACCACGCAGGCAGAGCGCGCGCGGACTGGTCGAGCGCCGCAAGGCGCGGCGCGAACCCGCCTACGACATTTCCGAAATCTGCTTCGCCGGCAAGCGGCCGCCGGTCACCTGCCTGGTGCACAACATCTCGACGCTCGGCGCGTGCGTCGAGGCAGCGACGTCGGAACTGCCCGACCGCTTCATCCTCGCCAACTACGCCAAACGCCTGCGCGCCGTCTGCCAGGTGGTCTGGCGCGACGGAAGGCAATTCGGCGTACGTTTCCTGACCGAACCGCGCCAGATGGTCTGAGCCGCCTGACGCGCCAAGCCAGGCCAACCGCCGGGGCGCCATCGCCTCGGCGCGAACAGGCCAGCAATGGCGTTTTGAGGCATTCTGGCTTTTCTTTCACGAGCCTAATCTCCTCCCGCCGACCCGCCATGGGCGGCGGTGTACGGAGATGCATTCGTGGACACGATTTCCCCCTTCGGCAGTACCAACCGCAAGATCGATCCCTCGCGCCGCCCGGCGACCCGACCTGACGGTTCGCCGGACGACAATGACCGCGTCGAGATCGGACCCACCCCGCTCGCCTTCGAGGCCTGGGCGCAGGCCGGTTTGCAGGCGCCCAATCTCGAAGCCATGCGGCAATACCGACTCGACCGGCTGGTCGGAGAATTGAAGAAGCACGACTATGCCGGCCTGTTGTGCTTCGACCCGCTCAACATCCGCTATGCCACCGACACGACCAACATGCAGGTCTGGGTGATGCACAATCCGTCGCGCGCCTGCTTCGTGTCGGCGGACGGCTATGTCGTCTTGTGGGAATTCGCACGCTGCGAACATCTGGCCGGCCATCTGCCGCTGGTGCGCGAGGTGCGCCATGGCGCGTCCTTCTTCTACATGATCTCGGGCGACCGGGTGGAGGAGCATGCCGCGCGCTTCGCCGCCGAGATCGACGATCTGTTGCGCGCCCATGGCGGCGCCAACCGCCGGCTCGCCGTCGACCGCATGGACCCGTCCGGCGTCTTTGCGCTGCGCGCGCTCGGCATCGAGGTGAAGGAAGGCCAGGCGCTGACCGAACATGCCCGCGCCATCAAGGGGCCGGACGACGTCAAGGCGATGAAATGCGCCATCCATTCCTGCGAGATGGCGATGACGCGCATGCAGGCGGAACTGCGCCCTGGCATGACCGAGGACGATCTGTGGTCGATCCTTCATGCGGAAAACATCCGCCATGGCGGCGAGTGGATCGAGACGCGCATCCTCGCGTCCGGTCCGCGCACCAACCCGTGGTTCCAGGAATGCGGACCGCGCATCATCCAGGAAGGCGACCTCGTCGGTTTCGATACCGATCTGATCGGCGTCTACGGCATGTGCTGCGATATCTCCCGAACCTGGCTGTGCGGCGACGTGGCGCCGACCGACGAGCAGAAGCGCATCTATACGGCCGCCCATGAGCAGGTGATGAACAACATGCAGCTCGTGCGGCCCGGCATGACCTTCAAGGAGTTCACCTACACCGCCGATCTCGGCGCGCCCGAGTTCCGCGCCCAGCGCTATTCGGTCCTCGCGCACGGCGTCGGCCTTTGCGACGAATACCCCTCGATCTACTATCCTGAAGATTACGAGGCGGCCGGCAATGACGGGACATTCGAGCCGGGCATGGTGTTTTCCGTGGAAAGCTATTGCGGCGCGGTGGGCGGGCGCGAAGGCGTCAAGCTCGAACAGCAGATGCTGGTGACCGAGGGCGGCCACGAGGATCTGACAGCCTATCCATACGAGGAAAAGCTGCTCGCCTGACGGGATTTCCCGAAAGCGGCAGGCTACCCGTCGCATTTTCGCCCTTGTTTTGGGTCAAACGCGCGCAAAATTCAGGGCGGGCGCGATGACGGCGTGCCGGCCGCACGACACGGGAAATCTCGCACAATGACAAAACTGATCAAGCTGACGCTCGCTGCGTCGCTCGCCGCCTCGCTGGCTGCCTGCCAGACCCAGAACGACCCGGTGACCGGGCGCCCGCAAGTCAACAACACCGCCGCCGGCGCGGGCCTCGGTGCGCTGACCGGCGCGGTCGCCGGCCTTCTGATCGCCAAGGACAAGTCCGGTGGCGACCAGCGCAAGTCGGCACTGATCGGTGCCGGCATCGGCGCGCTGGTCGGCGGCGCGGCCGGCAATTACATGGACCGTCAGGAAGCCGAGTTGCGCCAGCAGCTGGCCTCGACCGGCGTCAGCGTCACGCGGCAGGGCGACTACATCATCCTGAACATGCCGGGCAACGTCACCTTCGCCACCGATCAGGACCAGCTCAATCCGGGCTTCTTCCCGGTACTCGATTCTGTCGCGGCGGTGCTCAGCAGCTATCCGAAAACGCTGCTCGACATCGACGGCCACACCGACAACACCGGCTCACCGCAATACAACCAGGCGCTCTCGGAGCGTCGCGCCGTCTCGGTCGCGCAATATCTGAATACGCGTGGCATCGACGCGCGCCGCCTGCTGGTTGTCGGCTTCGGCCAGACCCGCCCGATCGCGCCAAACGACAGCGAGGCCGGTCGGCAGGCCAACCGCCGCGTCGAGATCCGCATCTCGCCGCTGTCCTAAGCGCTTCCATTCGATCGAAACTGCAAAGCCGGGATTGTCTCAAATCCCGGCTTTTTGTTTAAGCCGTCACCAAGACGCCTCGTGCGAGTTTCGCGCTCCAGTTCCAGGAGCCCGACATGGCCGGAAACCCGAGCACACGGCATTTCCTCGTCGACCAGCGCGGCAATTTCGCCATCATCTTCGCCATCTGCCTGCTGCCGATCATGGCGCTAGCCGGGGCGGCGGTCGACTATTCGCGCATCCGTGCCGTCGAATCGAGGCTGCAGGACGCCGCCGATGCCGGCGCGCTCGCCGCGGCGGCCGGTGGCCACACGGTCGCGCAGCGCCAGCGCATGGCCGAGGACTTCGTGGCGGCCAATGCCCATGATCTCGACGCTTCGGTGAAAACCACCGTCAACACGCATGATCTGACCGTGGAGGCTTCCGTCGTCCTGCCCCTGCCGGTGCTGTCGGCCTTCGGCAAACCGCAGACGATCGTCACGGCGAGTGCGCGGATCGAAAGCGCCGCACCGCTGAAGGGCGTCGCCAACGGAATGACCGACAAGGAATATGCGCGTACACTCGCCGAATTGCGGCGCAGGCTGGCGAGTTCGACGCGCTATCTGCCCTACTACCAGCGCCAGCAGATCATGCGTCAGGCCGAAACAGCGATCCGCACCTCACGTGGTTCCGCCGGTCAGGTTCGGCTTTCGCGCTGACGGCAGACAATCCTCAGTCGAGTTCGTTCGCCCATGGCGGGTTGGCGCCCGGCCGCGACACGGTGACGGCGGCGACGCGCGTGGCGAGCCGGAGCGCGCGTTCGACGGCGTCCGGCGACACAGCCCGCAGCGCATCACGCGACAACACGCCTTCCCGCGACAGCCCGGCCAGCATGCCGGCATTGAAGGTATCGCCGGCACCGACCGTATCGACAACCTCGGCGCGGACGGCAGGAACCTCGATCTCGCCGTGGCGGGTCAGCGCCAGCGCGCCCTCGCCGCCACGCGTCAGCAGGCAGATGGAGGCATTGCCGGCCAGCCATTCGCCGGCGGCGTCCCTGAAGTCGCGGCCCGGGGTCAGCCAGGCCAGATCCTCGTCGGAAAGCTTGATGATGTCGGCCAGCGCCAGCATGCGGCCAAGCCGTGCCCGGTAGGTCGCCGCGTCGTCGATGAAGCCCGGCCGGATGTTGGGATCGAGCGAGATGACGCGATGCGGCTGCTCGCGCACGGCCAACGCCTCATAGGTCGAGCCGCAGGGCTCGCCGATCAGGCTGATTGCACCGAAATGCAGCGCGTCGATCCCATCGGGCATGACCGGCAGGTCGCCCGGCGCCAGCATGCGCCCCGCCGTGCCGTCGTCGTGGAATGCATATTGCGCCTGTCCGTCGTTGAGCATGACGAAGGCCAGCGTGGTCGGCCGGTCGCTTCTCGCGCACAGCGCGTGATCGACGGATGAAGCCTCGAGCGCGGCGACGAGCTTGCGGCCGAACAGATCGTTCGACAGGCCGGAGAAGAAACCGGCCGCCTCACCCAGCCGGCCGAGCGCGATGGCAGTGTTGAATACGGCTCCGCCGGGAACCGGCAGGAAGACATCCTCGCCGCCTTCAAGCCGGCGCGGCAGCATGTCAATCAGCGCTTCGCCGCAGCACAGGATCATGCGGCATCCCCTTCCATTCCCGAACCGGCCCGGCAAGGCCGGCCGCCCGCATGTGCCGGCCGGTTTCGAATCGGCGCCACCCTAGTGCCGTTCATCCTCAAATGAAATCGCCGGGACGCCTGGAATCATCCATATCGGTGAGGTCTACCAGTAGACACCGCCTCGGCGGATGCGCACGCGCGGCTTGCCCCAAGGCGCGGCAAGTTCCTGCTCGCTGGCGGCTTCCTCGCGCGAAGGTCCTTTCGGCACCGGGGGCACGGAGCCAGAACCGAGCAGGGAGGCGTAGTGCGAATAGCGGCTCGCCTCGCCCCGGCCCCAGCGCGGCCTGATCTTCGGCACCGGCGAGGAACGCGTCGGACGCCTGCCGACATCGGGGGCGGTTTCGGGCCCCGGCACGATCTCCGGCACGGCCACGTCCTCCCCCTTCAGCGCCATCAATCGGGCGATCCGCTCATCCGTGCGCGGATGCGACCGGAGCAGCGAGGGGTCGGGAATGCGACCGCCCGGCAGGACCATGCCCTCCCAGTGGCGCTGCTGCGCCTCTTCCAGCTTCGATAACGCCGAGGCCAGGCCGTCGGGATCGCCCGTCAGCATGACGGCGCCCAGATCGGCATCGTATTCTCGGGTGCGCGACAGGGCCATCTGCAGGAGTGCGCCGATGGTCGGTGCCGCCATGAGCAGCACGATGCCGAGCCAGGGCACGCCTGCCGTGCCGCCCGACAAAATGGCCGGCAGGTTGATGAACAGGGTCAGCATGCCGAGTGTCGACATGACCGAGGTGAAGCGGCTGACCATGTCGGCGATCGACATCACCTTCACGTCCTCGTTTGAGATGTGACTGATCTCGTGCGCCATGACACCGGCAAGCTCGCGGCCCGTGAGCGAGCGGATCAACCTGTCGGTCATGCACAGCGCGGAATCGGTGCGCCGGCCGACAGCGAAGGCGTTCATCATGTTGGAGGGCAGCACGTAGAGTTTCGGGCGCGTGGCGAGCCCGGCTCGCCCGGTCAGTTCGTCGAGAATGGCATGGCCGACCGGAAAGCGGTCGCGGCCGACCGGCACGGCGCGGTACATGCGCAGCACGAGCTGCGGCGAGACGCGCGAGGCCGCCAGCAGGCTGACGCCGCCGAAGATCAGCGCATAGACGATCCCCGCCGGCCCGAAGAACACGAAGGCGCAGGCGACGAACAGCGCCAGCGACCCCCCGACGAGCAGCCAGGTGTGCACGAGGTTGAGGAAGGCGTGGCGCCTTGGAACGAAACGGTCGATATGGGTCATGTCATGCCATCGCTTCTGGCCGGCAGCAGGGTGCTGGCCGGTGCTGCAACGCGCCCCCTCCAATATGGTGCCGGCGGCGTGCGCATTCAAACATATGCGTCCGATCCCGGTGGGCAGGGAACCTGGAACCGCGACAGGGGTTAACCAATCCGGGACGGCGCGATAGTATCGCCATGGGCCGAATCGGGGGCTGCCGCCATCAACGCGGGTGATCAGCAAGCATGGATTCGAGGAACGATTTGCCGATGCCGAGCATGAAACGTCTGGCCGCCGCGCTGGCCGCGCTCCCCATCCTTGTTGGCCTAGTGGCCCTCACCGGACAGCCGGCCGCGCGCGCCGACGAGACGCCCGCCAAGCAATTGTTCGGTGCCAAGGCGCTGCCGGCGAAGATGCGCCCGCAGCCGATCGGCTTCTATTCCAAGGGCTGCCTTGCCGGCGGCGTCGCCATTCCCGTCGACGGGCCGGACTGGCAGGTGATGCGCCTGTCGCGTAACCGGCGCTGGGCCCATCCCGATCTGGTCGCCACTCTCGAGGACCTGTCGCAAAAGGCGAAACGCCATGGCTGGAACGGGCTGATGATCGGCGACATGTCGCAGCCGCGCGGCGGGCCGATGCTGACCGGCCACGCCTCGCACCAGGTCGGCCTCGACGCCGACATCTGGTTCATGCCGATGCCGGACAAGCGGCTGACCTATCAGGAGCGCGAGAATCTGAGCGCCGTCTCGGTGCTCAAGTCCGGCTCCTTCTATGTCGACGATGCCCGCTGGACGAAGGCGCATGAACAGCTGCTGCACGAGGCTGCCGCCTATCCGCAGGTCCAGCGCATCCTCGTCCATCCGGGCGTGAAGAAGAAATTGTGCGATACGGTCACCGGCGATCGCGCCTGGCTGGCGAAGATCCGGCCCTATTACGGCCATCACTACCATTTCCACCTGCGCATCCGCTGCCCCGACGGCGCGAGCGGCTGCAAGCCGCAATCGGCGGTGCCCGCTGGCACGGGATGCGAGAAGAAGATACTCGACTGGTGGTTCAAGGACGCGCTGGTGCCGAAGAAACCTAAAAAACCTTCCGGAAAGCCGAGGAAGCCGCGTCAGGTCCAGCTTTCCGACCTGCCCAGATCCTGCGCCGGCGTGCTCGACGCTCCGGCGGTTTCGGCCGAACGCGCCGAATTCAGGATCCGCGCCAACGCCTTTCAGGCCCCGGCCATCGACATCCCGAAATTCGATCCGCTCACGGTGCTCAACTCCAAGCCGATCGAGGCGAAGAAGGCCGCGCCTGCCGGCGTCGTGCCTGTCGGCAACGTCCCGGTTCCGACGCGAAGGCCGTCGCGATAAACGCCAGCAGCACGACCTCGGGGTTATCAACACCGCCTGTCATCGCTCTGTCATACAATTTCCGGTAGATTTTCTGTCCGGCATGCACGCTGGTTTCGACCGGCGGCAACATCGCGGCAACCCAACGGAATTCGCGAAACGGGGAGATATCAATGGCGCGGGAACCGCTCAGCTTCTGCAGCTTCAATCTCTACAATCTGAACGAGCCGGGTCTCCCGCTCTACAAGAACACCAGACCGTGGTCGCAGCAGGAATACGATCTGAAGGTCCGGTACACGGGCCAGATGCTCAGGCTGATGGCATCCGACGTCTACGGTTTCCAGGAGCTCTGGCACGAATCCTCGCTGGCGAACTGCCTCGCCGAAGCGGGGCTGTCGCAGAGCCATATCGGCCTGGTGCCGCCCAACCACAAAGGCAAGCGCATCGTTTGCGCCGCAGCCGTGCGCGCCTCCATGCTGGTCGGGAAGCCGGAATGGATCAGCAAGTTCCCCGATTCCTTCGTGATGAAGAGCACCGGCGACGATCCGCAGACACCATCGATCTCGGTCGGGCTGCGAAGCTTCTCGAGACCGGTATTGCACTTCGTCATCAGGCCGGTGGAGAGCGCGCCGGAGGTCCATGTCTTCGTCTGTCATTTCAAGTCGAAGGGGCCGACCTGGATCACCGGCGAGAAATGGTACGAGAAGGAAACCCATTCCAAGCACCAGGAAGCGATCGGCAGCGCGCTTTCGACCGTGCGGCGCACGGCGGAATCATGCGCGCTGCGGATGATCATTACCGAGCTGACGAAAAAGAGCGACGTGCCCGTGGTGGTGCTCGGCGACGTCAATGACGGTATCCTGTCCAACACGCTGAACATCCTGACCGGCCAGCCCAACTATCTCATGGGGCTGTCGCTCGGCGGCGGCGACACCGACCTTTATACCGCGCAAACCCTGCAGGAATACCGCTCGACGCGGGACGTCTATTACACCCACATCCACCAGAACAATCGCGAATCGCTGGACCAGATCCTCGTGTCGGAGCAGTTCTACGACAACAGCCGTAGGCGCGTGTGGTCATTCGACGGGCTGGACGTCAACAACGATCATCTCAATTTCGAGGATCACCGGCTGCTGGGTACGAACGACCACGGCGTCATCCGCGCCCGGTTCCGGCTCGATCCGGCGAAGGTGATCAGCTAGCCGCCACGCCGACGCCCACCGGGCAGGCGACGCCGGTTCCGCCGAGCCCGCAATAGCCCTGCGGGTTCTTCGCCAGATATTGCTGGTGATATTCCTCTGCATAGTAGAAGGCCGGCGCGGCGACGATCTCGGTGGTGATGTCGCGGTGATGGCCGGATGCCTTGAGTGCCTGCTGGTAGGCAGCGCGCGAGGCGTTGGCCTCCGCCTTCTGTTCCTCGCTGTAGGCATAGATGCCGGAACGGTATTGCGTGCCGACATCATTGCCCTGGCGCATGCCCTGTGTGGGTTCGTGTGCTTCCCAGAAGACCTTCAGGAGCTGCTCGTAGCTGACCTTCTGCGGATCGTAGACGACGAACACCACCTCGTTGTGGCCGGTCTGGCCGGTGCAGACCTCCTGGTAGGTCGGGTTGGGCGTGATACCGGCGGCGTAACCCACCGCGGTGGCGTAAACACCCGGCGTTTCCCAGAACTTGCGCTCCGCACCCCAGAAGCAGCCGAGGCCGAACATCGCCTTCTTCATGCCTTCGGGAAACGGCTCGTGCAGGCTGGCGCCGGAGACGAAATGATGGCTCGCCGTCTCGAGCGGCTCGGCGCGACCGGGCAGCGCGTGCTGCGCTTCAGGCAGTTTCATCTTGTTGTTGAGCATGCCGAACAGAAACATCTCGCGGTTTCCTCATCGTTTTGGCTTCGGGCGGGTATCGGTCGATCAATCCTGCCCGAGCGTACATGATCCATTTAGTGCGCGCGCCGCGTTTGCAAAGACGGCTGAACGCATGGATCGCCCGAACCGGCGCTCAGACCGTGAAGTTTTCCTGCCAGGGCCGTCGCCGGCGACGGGCGAGCAGGCCGAACAGGATCGAGAGAATGCCGAAGATGATCCATGTCGGCGACTTGAACACGGTGACAAGCACCGGATCCCACAGGAACGGGTGCAGCGACTGCTCGACCGTCGTCCTCAGGCTGAGCAGCGAATCCGGATTGAAGCGGCCCCAGTCGACATAAAGCGGTGTCAGGACGAGGCGCGAATCGGCGATCGAGCGCGTGACGTCGAGTACGCCGGCGACCAGCGCGACGGCGAGGCATACCAGACTGATTGCCCGAAGAATGGCCCTGAACATGACCCTTACCGTAGTGTTGCCACCGGAACGCGCCAGTATCAGGCCCGCGTCTGCCGGTCGCTCTTGCCGCATGAAATCTTCCTGCCGCCATCCACCCCAACGGCCGGCATCCCCGACAATGTAGTCGCAGGCGGGCAAACGGGCAATGGCCTCGACGACGGCGGGCAGCCATGCAAGGAGAACTCGGCGCCGGTCTTTTCGGGCGCCCCTTCGGGACGCGGCAAAACAGCGCCAGCTGCGCGAAGGAACGTGCTTGAACATGGACGCGCAATTTGTATAGTGCCCCGGCCCTGCAGGGTGCGTCGATTTTTTTGCGGTCGCAGCTTGGGGATCCAGCCGTTAAAGTTGGCCGAGTGGTTGAAGGCGCCCCGGGTCTGGCTTCGCCAGACCCATCCATGGAGAAAGGCATGCGCTTTTCTTCAAGCCACTCGGAGCGGAGAAGGGGTGACAAGTTAGGAGAGGTGGCCGAGTGGTTGAAGGCGCCCCGGGTCTGGCTTCGCCAGACCCATCCATGGAGAAAGGCATGCGCTTTTCTTCAAGCCACTCGGAGCGGAGAAGGGGTGACAAGTTAGGAGAGGTGGCCGAGTGGTTGAAGGCGCACGCCTGGAACGCGTGTATACGGGCAACCGTATCGAGGGTTCGAATCCCTCTCTCTCCGCCATTTTTCATATCTCACGGCTATTCCTAGCTTCGCTCGGGCCTGCGATGGCGCGGCCTGCCAAATAGCTTTGTTGGCCGGCGGGCGCTTCGCTTGCTTGAAGCAGGCTCGAACATTTTCAGCTTCCTCTCTGCCAGATAAATTAATGCCGCCAAGGCGGGCATCTTGCGAAGGTCGAACGCGCGGTGGCCGGGGTTACCAGCGGTATCCCGGCTGCAGCGCCAGTCGCCAGGCTTCGTAGTCATTGTCGGCAATGCCGTCACAGGAGCCGGACAGGGCGAAGCCGACACCCTCTGCCTTGCCTTGGCTGCCTGCCGTATCGCTGGAGCAGGGCACAAAAAAGCCCCGCGCCGGAGCGCGGGGCCGTGTTGTTGGCCAGGTTGGGTGACGCGGCTGAGCGAACTCAGTCTGCCGCTTCCTTTCGGCTTGCGATGAAGCTGTAGAACATCGGCACCATGAACAGGGTGAACAGCGTGCCCACGAGGATGCCGGAGAAAATCACCAGGCCCATCGAGTAGCGCGCCGCCGCACCTGCACCCGAGGCTATGATCAGGGGCACGACGCCGAGCGACATCGCCGCCGTCGTCATCAGGATCGGCCGCAGGCGCACCTTGGCAGACGCGGTCACCGCTTCGCGCAGCGATAACCCGCGTTCCTCCTGAAGCTGGTTGGCGAACTCCACGATCAGGATGCCGTGCTTGGTGATCAGTCCGATCAGGGTGATCAGGCCGACCTGCGTGTAGATGTTGAGCGTGCCCAGGCCGAGATTGAGCGGCACGATGGCCCCGAAGATCGACAGCGGCACCGCCATCATGATGATCAGCGGATCGCGGAAGCTCTCGAACTGTGCGGCGAGCACCAGATAGATCACGAGCACGGCCAGTGCGAAGGCGATCAGGATGGTGTTGCCCTGATCGATCTCCAGCCGCGACTGGCCGGAATATTCGAGGAAGAAGCCGTCCGGCATGAGCTCACCGGCGATCTCCTGCAGCTTGGCCAGCCCCTCGCCGGTGGTCACGCCCGGCAACGGCAGGGCCGAGATGGTCGCCGAGTTGAGCTGGTTGAACTGCTCGACGGCGGCCGGCGTGACCTCGCGCCTGATCTCGGTGACCGCCGAGAGCGGCACCATCTTGCCCGTTGCACTGCGCACGAACATGTAGCCCAGCCTGTCGGGGTTGTTGCGGTATTCGCGCGGCGCCTGGACGATCACGTCGTAGCTGTTGGAATCGCGGTCGAACTGGGCAATGGCGTTGCCGCCGACGAGCAGGCCGAGTGTCGAGGCGATTTCGCTGACCGGCAGGTTGAGCGCGGCGGCGCGGTCGCGGTCGATCGTGACCACCAGACGCGTGCCATCGAATTTCAGCGAATTCTGCACAACGATGAAGCGGCCGGAAGCCTCGGCCTGCTTGCGTACTTGCTCGGCGACCTCATAGACCCGCGAACTGTCGCCCGTGGACTGGATGATCATCGAGATCGGCAGTCCGCCACCGGCACCGGGCAGCGAGGGCGGGGCAAAGACCAGCGCCTGAACACCGGTGAGCCCGGACAGCCTGCCCTGGATGTCCTGCTGGAGTTCGGCCTGCGAGCGGTCGCGGTCGGCCCAGTCCTTGAAGGACCACAGCGCGATGCCCGAATTGGTCTGGCCGCCGAAACCGACGATGGAGAAGTTGGCCTTCAGTTCGGGAATGTCCTTGGTGAGTTCCCGCATCTGGGTCGTATAGGTCTCGGTGTAGCGCTGCGTCGCATAGGACGGCGCGTTGACGAGCGCAAACAGTGCGCCGGCGTCCTCCTCGGGCGCCAGTTCCGAACTGGTGTTCAGGAAGAGGTAGCCGGTCAGGCCGAGCAGCACCGCGGCCACCAGCAGGGAGATGGCGCGATAGTTCAGCGATCCGGCGAGCCAGCGTTCATAGGTGTTGGCGAGCCAGTCGAAACTGGTGTCGACGATGCGCTGGAACCGGCTGTGATTGCCTTTCTTGAGAAGCCGCGCCGCCATCATCGGCGTGATGGTCAAGGCGACAATGCCGGAAATGACGACCGCGCCGGCGAGCGTCAGTGCGAACTCCCGGAACAGCGCACCCGTCAGCCCGCCGGTGAAGGCCAGCGGGGCAAAGACGGCGGCGAGCGTGATCGTCATGGCAACCACCGGGCCGGAGATTTCCTCCATGCCCTTGAAGGCGGCATCGCGCGGCGACATGCCTTCCTCGATGTGGCGGTGAATGTTTTCGACCACCACGATGGCGTCGTCGACGACCAGACCGATCGCCAGGACCATGGCGAGCAGCGACAGCAGGTTGATCGAATAGCCCAGCATGAAAAGGAAGAAGCACACGCCGACCAGCGAGAGCGGGATCGTGACGATCGGCATCAGCACCGAGCGGAACGAACCCAGGAAGAGCAGGATGATCACGACGACGATGGCGACGGCCTCGGCGATCGTCTTGAACACCTCCTCGATGGAGGCCGCGATCGAATCGGTGGCGTCGAACATCTTGGTAATGGTCATGCCGTCGGGCAAGGAGTCCTGGATGGCCGGCAATTCGCTGTCTACATTGTCCGCCATTTCGAGCGGGTTGGCCGAAGGCGTCGGGAAGACGCCGAGAAAGGTACCGGGATTGCCGTTGAAATTGACGATCATCTCGTCGCTCTCGGCCGCCAGTTCCACCTCGGCCACGTCACGAAGCCGGACCACTCCGTCGCCCGTCGAGCGCAGCGGCAGCGCGGAGAAACCCTCCGGGGTCTGAAGGGTCGAGCGCAGCGAGATCGGATAGGAGACAAACTCGTTCTCGGTCTTGCCGGGCGCGGCGAGAAAGTTGGACGAGCGGATGGCCGCGAGCACGTCCGATGCGGTGACGCCGCGCGAGGCGAGGCGGACCGGATCGACCCAGATGCGCATGGAATAATTGGCCGCGCCGATGATCTGGATCTCGGCCACGCCGGAAATGGTGGACATGCGGGGACGGATGATCCGCTCGATGTATTCGGTGATCTGCTCATCCGTCATGTTCGGGTTCTGCAGCGCCAGATACATCGTGGCGAACTGCGTGCCCGTGCCCTTGACGATGGTCGGATCCTCGGCGTCGGCGGGCAGCTTGCTGCGCACCTGCTGGACCTTCGACATCACCTCGGTGAGCGCGACGTCCGGATCGGAGCCCAGTTCCATCTGCACGGTCACCACGCTGGCGGAAGGCCGGCTCTGCGAGGTGACATAGTCGATGTTCTCGGTCGTCGAGACGGCCGCCGCGATGGGCGAGGTCACGAAGCCCTGGATGAGTTCCGCGCTGGCGCCGGGGTAGACGGTCGTGATCGTGATGACCGTCTCCTCGACCTCCGGATACTGGCGCACCGACAGGTTCGCGAGCCCCTGGAAGCCAAGCAGAAGGATGAATGCCGCCAGGACGGTGGACAGCACCGCCCTCCGGATAAAGAGCCGGGAAAAATTCATTGGGCGTCTGCCTGCGACTGCGAGCCGGGAACGATGTCGTTGTTGATGGTGACTGGCCCGCCATTGACCAGACGGTTCTGGCCGGAGACCACGACCACGGCGCCGGATTCGAGACCTCTCACAATCTCGACCCGGTCGCCCGAACTGCGGCCGACGGTCACGAAGGCCTGGCGGACCTCCAGCGGCTCGGTCCCGCCCTCGGCCTGCTGCCGGTCCTCGTCCTTGCGCACGGTGTAGACGTAGTCGCCGTAAAGGCTGGATACGACGGCGGTCTGGGGAACGGCGAGGACCCCGTCCTCTTCCGGCAGTTCGACCTTGAGCCGGACGAACTGACCGGGCGAAAAGGTCAGACCGCCGGCCTTGAACTCGCCCCGGACCGAAACCAGCCGCGAGGAAGGGTCGATCTTCGGGTCGATGCCGGTGATCATGCCGCTGATCGGCAGGTCATCCTCCACGATGCCGATGCGGATCGGCTGCCCGGCCTTCAGATCGGAGAGCCTCTGTTCGGGAAGACTGAAATCGACGCGCAGATTCTCGAGGTCCTGCAGCGTGACGGCAACCGTACCGGGTGAAACATACTGGCCGATATCGACCTGGGGGATACCGATGGTGCCGTCGAACGGCGCGCGCAACTGCTTCTGCTGCAAGACGGCTTTCAGTTTTTCGACCTGGGCGATGGCCGTGTTCGCCGCGGCGGTCGCGGCCTGGAGCGTGACGTCGGAGCCGACGCCGCGCTGCTGCAGTTCGCGCGCGCGTTCCTGTGCCTGCTCCTTGAGATCCAGATCGGCGCGGGCCGCCTGAAGATCGGCCCGCTGGACGGCATCGTCGAGCTGGACCAGCAGGTCGCCCGCCTTGATCTGCTGGTTCGGCTCGAATTCGATGCTCTTGACCGTACCGGCGGTCTCGACGGCGAGGTCGGCGCCGCGTGACGCACTGACCGTGCCGATGGCGTCGATGGTCGGCTTCCATGCCGCTTCACCGACCGTGACCGTCGCGACGGGCGTGGGCTGTACCGGCCGGTTCGCAAAGAATTGCTCGATCGCCTGGTTGCGGAAGAGATTGAAGCCAACCAGTCCGCCGCCGATGAGGACGAGCAGGACAATGGCGATGACAAGGCGCTTGATCATGAAATTTCGTTTCGTTCGAGGTCTGTCGGTGGAAGTTGTGGGTTTTGGGCAGGCTTTGGAAGGGCGGCTTTGGATGGCGGCAGCGCCCTCACCTCCGGGTGACTATCGATGGACAGACACCTGCAATCCAATCATCCGGGGTGATCCCAATCATGACGCGGGGCACAATAAAGATAATGCATCGCACAATAAAGTCGACAGCGGCGGCAACGCGCAGGTCCAAGGTGTCTACGCATCGGTCTCCCGGATCACATAGGTGCAGCGCCGCCCACCGGCAATGATGTGCTCGCTGCGTTCGACACGCGCGGTCGGTCCGAGGACGGATCTGAACACCTGCAGTTCGGCGCGGCAGAAGCCCTGACAGGTCGTGGCGGCCGCGCAGATGGGACAGTGGTTCTCGATGAGGAGAAGCGAACCGTCCTCCTCTTCCCGCCACTCGGCCATGTATCCTTCGGCCGAGCGCAGTTCAGCCAGCATCGCAACCCGATCTCTCAGACTGCGGCAACCCGACAGTGCGGTCTGATAGGCGGAATAGGTGTCCTTCTCCCTTCTGGCAACGATGCCGTCGAGGGCCGCTTCGCCGAGGCTTTCCCGGATGATGTCGAGCAGCTGGACGGTCAGCGACGCGTGCGTATCGGGAAACCGGGCCTGCGCGACGGCGGTAAGTTCCCATTTCTGCGTCGGGCGGCCGACGCCGGAAGGCGCGCTGCTGGCGGAAACCAGTCCCTCGTCGGCGAGCCGGACGAGCTGCTGGCGCGCCGCTTCGCCGGTTGTGCCCAATTGCCTGCCCAGCGACGACGTCGTCAGCGGGCCATGCATCTTGAGCGCCATCAGGATGCGTTCGGCCGGATTCCGGGGAGTCCAGGGTGTATTTTCCAAGGATGGACTTGACATATTCATCGCGATGGATTTCAAAGTCGGAGCTTGGAAATTAGCCGCGCCCCTCGTGAATTGCAAGCGCGGCCATCATGGAGAATGATCATGGCTTTCGAACTGCCGGCCCTCCCCTACGCCCATTCGGCGCTTGCCGAACGCGGCATGTGCCAGGAGACGCTCGAGCTTCACCACGACAAGCACCATCAGGCCTATGTGACGGCGCTGAACGGTTTCGTCGAGAAGAACGCCGACCTTCAGGGCAAGTCGCTCGAGGAGATCATCGCCTTCACCAATGGGAAGAGCGATCTGGCTCCGGTCTTCAACAATGCCGGCCAGCACTGGAACCACATCCATTTCTGGAACGCCCTGTCGCCTTCCGGCGGCGCCATGCCGGGCAAGCTTGAAGCCAAGATCGTCGAGGATCTCGGCTCCGTCGAAGCCTTCAAGGACGCCTTCAAGGCAGCGGCCGTCGGACAGTTCGGTTCCGGCTGGGCGTGGCTGATCCTTGGCACGGACGGGAAGCTCAAGGTCACCAAGAGCCCGAACGGTTCCAACCCGGTCGCAACCGGCGAAGGCAAGCCGCTCCTCGGCCTCGATGTGTGGGAGCACAGCTACTATCTCGACTTCCGCAACCGGCGTCCGGACTACGCGACGAACTTCCTCGACAAGCTCGCCAATTACGAGTTCGCCGAAGCGAATCTCGGCTAAGTCGGGCTCGGCTAGGTTCGGCTTGGCCAGATCAAGGGCCAGATCGGAGCGGGAATGGTGCGTGACAATGCGTTCGGGTCATTGGGGATCGAGATGATCGACAGCTTCCGTCTCGAAGCTTCATCGCGGCCCCATGAGGACAGCCGGTCCTTCCGCGACGCCATGGCGTCGATGGCCTCGACCGCCTGCCTGGTCACGACCCGGCACGGCGGGGAGCAGCTCGGACGCACCGTAACGTCGGTGTTCTCGCTTTCCGTCGAGCCGCCCGCGATCCTTGTCTCCATCGATCTGGCGAGCCCGATGGTCGATCACATCATCAAGTCGCGCGGCTTCTCCTTCGCCATCCTTGCACAGGACCAGCGCGCGGTTGCCGACGCCTTTGCAGGCCGCAGCGATCCGGAACACCGCTTCGAAACCGGCCTCTGGTCGGCCTGGGAATCGGGGCACCCCAGGCTGGCCGGAAGCGTCGCCACGATGGATTGCGCAATGCTCGGTGCCATCGAGACCGGCACGCATGTCCTGTTCGCCGGTGGCGTCGTCGACAGCGAGCACACGCCCGAACGCCGGCCGCTGATCTGGCATCACAGGCACTATGCGACGATTGCGGAGCCGGACCAGCCATCCGCGAAAATCGTGCCCCTGAATGCGGGCCGCAATCCCGGCGCCACGCAATAATCCTGGCCACCCCCGGCCGGTTTTTTCTCCCTTGTCCGATCCGTGTATCGTGCCCTTCGACAGGACGGCATCTACGGTACCATCCGCGCGCATCAGGAGCGCAACTGTCCGGCGCGCTTGTCGGGTACGACCATGGTCAATCCCGATTTTTCCACGCTCGCCGCGAAAGACCGGGCCTGATCCGGAGCCGCGTTTCACCGCCTCCGATCAATCCGGTTGACACCCGCCCCGCCCGGCGGCAGCTTTCGTGCCGGTCGCGGGGGTGCGGCCGAATCCTGCCGGTTCCATCCCCGGCGGCCTGCAATCCATCCATTTCGAAAGACGGTTATGACGAAGCGCTACAAAACCATCCTCATCACGGGCGCCGCGGGTCGGCTCGGGAGCCAGCTGCGCAGGGGCCTTACGCCGCTGGCCGACAGGCTGCGTCTCGCCGACCGGGTCGAGATCACCGACCTTGAGGACCACGAGGAAGCCGTCGCCTTCGATCTTTCCGACGCCGATGCCGCGATGGCCGCGACCAGGGGCGTGGATGCCATCGTTCATTTCGGCGGCGCAGCGAACGAGTCGCCCTGGGAGACCGTTCTCGATGCCAACATCAAGGGCGGCTACAACATCTACGAAGGCGCAAGGCGCAACGACGTCAAGCGCATCGTCTATGCTTCCTCGAACCACGCCATCGGCTATCACACGCTCGATGCGCATATCGATACCGACGCACCGGTTCGCCCGGACACGCTGTACGGCGTCTCGAAGTGTTTCGTCGAGGCACTCGCCAGCCTGTACTGGAACAAGTTCGGCATCGAGAGCGCCTGCATCCGCATCTTCTCCTCGTTTCCCGAACCCGCCGACCGGCGGCAGCTCTGGTCGTGGCTTTCCTTCGATGATTGCGTGCGGCTGGTCACCGCCGCGCTGACCGCACCCCATGTCGGCCACACGATCAGTTTCGGCGTTTCAGACAACACGGTGAAGCCCGTCGACAATTCCAGGGCCGGCCATCTGGGTTACAGGCCGCAGGACAGTACCGAGCCCTATCGCGAGGCGCTCGAGGCAAGAACCGAGACGCCCGATCCGAAGGCACCTGCCTCGAAGTTTCTCGGCGGAGCCTTTGTCGATTTCGGCCACCCCGACGACGAGCCACGCAAGTGAGAGACAGCTACGACGTCGTCATTGTCGGCGGTGCCGCGGTCGGTTCGGCCATCGCCTATTTCCTCACGCTCGATACGGTCTTCGACGGCTCGGTGCTGGTGGTCGAGCGCGACCCGAGCTATGCCCGCGCCGCGACGTCGCTGTCCTTCGCCTCGATCCGCAACCAGTTCTCCAACCCGGTGAATGTGCGGATCAGCCAGTTCGGCACCGACTTCATCCTTAACTTCGCCGAGACGATGAGGATCGGCGAGGAAAGGCCGGACCTCCATTTCCACGAGGGCGGCTATCTGTTTCTGGCCCGGACCGACGATCAGGTGCAAACCCTGCGCGAAAACCACGAGGTCCAGCGCGCATGCGGCGCCGATGTCGTGCTGTGGCACCGCGACGAGCTGGCCGAAGCCTTCCCGCATCTCAATGTCGACGACATCGCGCTCGCCTCATACGGCCGGTCGGGCGAAGGCTGGTTCGACAATACCGGGCTGATGCACGGCTTCAGGGCAAAGGCGCGTGATCAGGGCGCCGACTTTGTCGCCGACGAGGTGGTGGCGATCGGGCGGGACGGCGACAAGGTCGTCTCGGTGCGGCTTAAATCGGGCGCGGTCGTCAAGGCCGGCACGGTCGTCAACGCGTCGGGCCCGCGCGCGGCGCTGACGGCGCGCATGGCCGGGCTCGACATTCCCGTGGAGCCGCGCAAGCGCACGGTTTTCGTCTTCGACTGCGCCCGTTCGCCCGAGGGCAGCGCCAGGGTGAACCATGGGCGCCTGCCGCTGATGATCGATCCCGGCGGCGTGTTCTGCCGGCCGGAAGGACGCTACTTTCTTGCCGGCTGCCCGCCGGTCGAGGACCCGGCTGTCGACTGGGACGATTTCGAACCGCGCCACGAAGAGTTCGAAGACATTGTCTGGCCGGCGCTGGCGGCGCGTTCGCCGGACTTCGAGGCGATCAAGGTGGTCAACCAGTGGGCCGGACACTACGATTTCAACACGCTCGACCACAATCTCGTGGTCGGCCGTCACCCGCAGGTCGCCAATTTCATCTTCGCCAACGGGTTTTCGGGCCATGGCCTGCAACAGGCGCCGGCTACCGGGCGTGGCGTCGCGGAACTGATCGTCCATGGCGAATACCGGACGCTGGACCTTGGCGAGCTCGGTTTTGAGCGAGTCATGGCGAATCGGCCGTTTCTCGAGAAGGCCGTGATCTAGCGCTTATCGGGACGGAGAACCGGTGCCCGTTTCTCCTGGCACTGCGCTAGGCTTCGTCCTCGAACCACGGGCTGAATCTGGTCGGCATCAGCAAGCGGTTTTCCTGTTTGACGATGAGCGCCGCGGTGTCTTTCTGGAATTCCAGCCAGGCCGGTTCGGCCGCCAGCAGCGCGCGCCTTTGGGCGCGCTCGGCCAGGTCGCGATAGGCCCACATGTGCACGATCTGGTGCAGCGTGCCGAACTCGGTGGTGAAATAGCCCACCATGCGACCCAGGATGCGACGTTGCAGTTCCAGGCCCCGCTCCTCGTAGAGACGCAGAAACTCGCCCGCGCCACCTACCTTGAACGTGTAGATGCGTTCCTCGACAATCATCGTTCTTCCCCTGTCAATCTATCTTCGGTTTCGCGGCGGTGTGCCGGTCGTTTCATAGGCCGGCGATTCAATCCTCGCCCTCCGCGTCGAGGCCGTCAGCGCCCAGCATTTCGTCGGCCTTTTTCAGGGCGCGGCCGAGCAGCGCCATCAGCCGTTCATACTCCTCGTCGGAATAAAGCTCCTGAAAGCGCCGGCTGACTTCGGTCGCGACAGGGCGCACTTCCTCATAGAGCGCCCGCCCCTTTTCGGTGATGCGGAACATGGTGCGCCGACCGTCACCCGGATCGGGATAGCGCTCGACGATTCCGTCACGCTCGAACTTTGCAAGCAGCCGGCTGACATGGCTGGGGTCGACGGAGGCGCGCCGCGCGACCTCGCGCAGATGGGTGTCGCCTTCGCGTTCGAGCGACCAAAGCACACGCCATTCCTGGATGCGCAATCCGTAGGGCCGCAGCACCTCGCGCTGGACGATAAGGCTCAGCTTGCCCGACAGCCGGCGGATGGGGACGTTGAAGATCTCTTTTTCCATCACGTCTTTATGCTCTGTCTTTCCTCGTTGGGCACGTGACTTGCGGCCCTTGTCCCCCGCATCGTCGTCACGAGGCGACAGGCGGCATCGCGGTCTTATGCAAATATTGTTGCTTATGCCACAAGTTTGAGTCATAGTTCCAATGTACGGGAACGTAATACAGGCCCGCCCAACACGGGCCAAGCCGGGCAGGTGCTTCAGACCTGCCGTGAGGGAGATGTCATGAAACACCTGTTCCACCTTCCGGCGCTGGCCGCCGCACTCGGCCTTTCCGTCGCCACCGCCGCCGCTCAGCAGAACATCACCGCCGAGACAGCTTCGCCCGGCGGACCGCCCTACGCCTCGATCAGCCATCTGGCCAAGGTTTCGGCATCCGCCGGCATCGCCAACCTGCAGGTCCATGCCGGTCTTACGCTGACCGACGCCGTGCTCGACGTCGCAGAGGGCAAGACGCAGATCGCCAACGGCCCGCTCGTTCTGGTGTTCCTGCTGTCGAAGGGAGTCGGCCCGTATGCCGCGCTCGGCAAGGAGCGGGGCGCGGAGCTGGCCGCCAATCTGCGCGCGCTCTACCCCTACAATCTGGGCGGCTACACCATGTTTTCCTACGACTCGACCGGCTTCAAGGGCTGGGACGATCTCAAGGGACGGCCGATCTACAACGGTCCGCCGGCCGGCGGCGCGCTCGTCGGCGCGCGGCAGATCATGCAGATCGTCGGCGGCGTCAAGGAAGGCGCGGATTACAAGGGTATCCAGGTCAATTGGGGCCAGTCCGAACGCACCATCGCCGACGGTTCGGCGGAAGTGTTCGTGCTGCCCGAGGCGCATCCCTCGCAGCGCATCATCACGGCGGAGTCGGCCGGACGCCTGACCATCCAGTCGGTGCCCAAGGATGTCTTCGAGTCGGAAGGCTTCCGCAAATGGGCACGCTCGCCGGGCAATGCACCGGTGACGATCCCCGTCGAAAAGATGGGCTATGGCGATGGCGTGACGGTCGCCAGCGAAGATGGCGTCTGGCGCTCGGTCAACATCACCGGCGCAGAACTCGCCCACAAGGATCTCGGCAATGACGTCGTCAAGGCGATGGTTGCCGAATACATCAAGACCATGGATGAACTGAAGACCAGCGCACCGTTCGCGGCCAATATGGGCATCGGCGAACTCGACGCGGAACTTTCGGGCTTTTGCGGCCCCAACCCGCTGAAATACCATCCCGGTGCCGTCGAAGCGTGGGAAGAAGCGGGCTACACCGTTCCCGACTGCGCCAAACCCTGACGAAACAGCCGCCGGCGCAGCATGTGCCGGCGGCTACCCTGCGGACAGGCAGGGTCACGCATTCGAGCCGGGATCCGGCAAGGCCGGCAAAGGCACCGATCCCAGAAGCGTAATCGCAGGCGGTTCCCATGTCCGATACGACGTCAGACAGCGCCACGCCCGGCAAGCCGGCAGACAAGCGGATGGACGAGCCGGTCGAAAAGCCGGATCGGGGAAAGCGTATCGCGCTCGGCCTCGGCCTGGTGCTTATCGCGATTGGCATGGTCAACACCATTCCCGGCATTCCGGGGCTGGACGACTGGATGCGCGAGCTGGCCGGTAGCCAGAACTTCACGATCCGCAAATTCCCCTATCAATATCTTTACCCGGCCGTCTTCGCGCTGATGATGATCATCGTCGCGCTGACGCATTCGCTGGCGCGCCACTGGGCGGATCGCGGCCGGGCGATGTGGCTGCTGGGGCTCGCCATCGACATCGCGCTGGTCGCGACCGCCATCGCCATTTCGCTCGGCTATGTCATTGAAATCCGTTCGGTCTGCCTGATCGACCAGTTCACCGGCGAACGCGCCGAACTGATCGCGCGCAGCCTCGCGGAGGAACGTGAATTCGCCGAACTCTATGGCCTGCCGATCCCCGATTCGGTGGAAGACCCGCAATGCCTCAACACGCTGGGTGTGTGGATCTTCGCCGTCATCGGCGCGGCGATGGTGGTCTTTCTTGGTTACAATATCCGGGTCTGGGGCCTGCCGCTGGTACTGGTTGCGATCCTGATCGCCAGCTACACGATCGGAACGGTGCTGGTCTGGTATTTCCTCGGCGATGACGGGATCAACAAATACCTCGTCACCAAGCTCGGCGGCGAGCCCCGGCAATTGCTCGACGGCCGGCCCAACATGGTCGACATCCTGATCAACAATTCCACCGGCCTGCTCGGCCAGTTTCTCGCCGTCCTGCTCGACGTCGTCTTCCCCTATCTCGTGCTGGGCGCGCTGTTCGCGGCGTCCGCCGGCGGCCAATCGCTGATCAAGCTCGCCTTCCTGTGGACGCGCAGGCTGCGCGGCGGACCGGCGCATGCTGCGATCATCTCCTCGGCGATGTTCGGTACGATCTCCGGCGGTCCCGTCGTCAACGTCATGTCGACGGGCGTGCTGACCATCCCGATGATGATCAGGCGCGGCTTTTCCAAGACCTTCGCCGGCGGGGTCGAGGCGGCGGCGTCCTCGGGAGGCTCGATCATGCCGCCGGTCATGGGCGTGGCAGCCTTCGTGCTGGCAGCGCTGACCGCCGTACCCTATCGCGAGGTCATCATCGCCGCGCTCCTGCCCGCCGTCGCCTATTATGGCTGCCTGTTCCTTTCCGTCGTGTTCCAGGCCCGCAAGCAGAACATCGAGGCGATCGGCGAGGTTACCGACGAGATGCGTCTGAGCCGAACCGACTACATGTATCTCGTCATGATCTTCGCGCCGATCCTCCTGATCATCTTGCTGCTCATGACGCCGAAGGAGGCGGTGGGCTGCGGGCCGTTCGGCCTGCTGTTCGGCGCCGAACGCGTTTACGAGGGTGGGCGGTGCATTGCATCCGACCTCCCCTTCTTCCTGAAGATGATCCAGAACGCGGCGGGTGATGCCGGCAGCGCGGGCTGGTGGGCGGTGGTTCTGCTCGGCGGACTAATCTTCCTCGATCCCGACATGCGCCGCGCGCCGCGCAAGGTGGTTCGCGCGCTCGCCAATGCCGGCGTGATGATTTCGACGCTCTATCTCATGTTCGTCGCCGTTTCGATCATCGGCTTCTGCCTGAACTTCACCGGCCTGTCCGGCTACATCTCCATCGACATTCTGGGTTGGCTGGAATCGCTGAATATCCAGGGCACGGGAACGCCCTTCTTCCTGTTCATCGCGCTGGCGCTGACCATGGTGCTGGCGATCATCCTCGGCATGGGCATGCCGGCGGTGCCCGCCTACATCAATGTGGCGCTGCTGATGGGACCCGTCCTGTCGGGGCTCGGCATCGCGACCTTCACCGCACACATGTTCATCTTCTATTTCGCCATCGCCTCGGCGATCACGCCACCGGTGGCGATCGCCGCCTTCGCGGCGGCCTCGGTGGCGCGCACAGACCCGATGGCGACGGGGTTTGCCGCCGTGCGCGTCGGCGTGGTGATGTTCGTCATTCCGTTCGTTTTCGCCTTCTATCCCGAATTGCTGCTCATACCGGCGGCAGTGCTGGACCCGTCGCCGGGCAATGTGGGGCTCGACTTCATTCCCGGCCATGACGGACAGATCCATCTGCCGTCGCTCTCATGGCTGGTGCTTCGGCTGGCGCTTGCGCTCTATCTGTTCGCCAGCGCGCTTGCCCGCCACGACGTGCGCCGGCTCGCGAGCTGGGAGATCGCGGCACGGATGGCGCTGGCGCTCGCCATCATGATCTCCATCCCCGCCATCCATCTGGCCGGTGCCGTTGCGGGTATCGTGCTGATCGGCCGGCAATATTTCGTTCCCAAACTGGCGAGGACCGCATGACCGATTTCGTACTCGTCCATGGCGGATGGCATGGCGGCTGGTGCTGGCGCGATGTCGTCGACCTGCTCGAGGCGCGCGGCCATCGGGTCTACGCACCAACGCTGACCGGATTTGCCGACCGCGGACACCTGATCGACTGCGTCAACGGACCGGACACCCATGTCGAGGACATCGTCCAGCTGATCGAGTGGGAAAACCTCGACGGCTTCACCCTGGTCGGCCATTCCTATGGCGGCACCATCGTGACCGGCGTTGCCTCTCGCATGCCCGGACGTATCGGCCGGCTGGTCTATCTCGACGCCATGGTGCCGGAAGTTTCGAACCAGAGCCCAGTGTCGATGTCGAACCCGGAGCGCGCCGCCGAAGTCGCCGCCGCGCGCCGGCCGGACGGTCATATCGATCCGACGGGTTTCGAACGCTGGGTCTCACCGGAACGGATCGACTGGCTGAAATCGATGGCGACGCCGCAGCCGGGTTCCTGCTTCGGCAAAGGCGTAACGCTGAACGGCGCCCAGAAGGAAATCCGCGAGAAGGACTACATCATCTGCCTACGCCACAAGCCGTCGCCGTTCTGGCAGTTCCATGAAAAATTCCGCAACGCGCCCGACTGGCGCTGCCACGAACTCGACTGTCTGCACGACGCGATGATCGAAATGCCCGAGGCGCTCGTCGACATACTGGACCCGGCCGAATGACCAATCTGCTGATCATCATGTCCGACGAACACCAGGCGCGCGCCATGGGCAATGCCGGTCATCCGCTCGTCAAAACGCCCCATCTGGACGCGCTGGCGGCACGCGGCACGGTGTTCGAAAACGCCTATACGCCCTCGCCGATCTGCGTGCCGGCGCGCGCGGCGTTTGCTACCGGCCATCACGTGCACGAGACACGACTGTGGGATAACGCCATGCCCTATTGTGGCCAGATACCGGGCTGGGGCCATGCGCTGCAAAAGGCCGGCGTGCCGGTGGAATCGATCGGCAAGCTGCATTACCGCGCGGCTGAGGACCCGGCCGGATTCGACACCGAGCACATTCCGATGATGGTCGCCAACGGGGTCGGCATGGTGTGGGGTTCGATCCGGCGCGAGGACCAGCGCATCGCCACGAAGGGGCGCATGCTCGGCGATTACATCGGGCCGGGCGAGAGCAAATACACCGAATACGACCGCTCGGTTGCCGATCGCACCGAGCAATGGCTAAAGGACAGGGCCGCATCGGACGACAAGCGGCCGTGGTGTCTGTATGTCGGCATGGTGGCGCCGCACTTTCCGCTGGTCGTGCCACAGGACTATTTCGACCTCTACCCACTCGACCAGTTGCCCGAGCCCAAGCTTTCGCCCGCCACCGGCTATGCGCGCCATCCCTGGGTCGAGAAGCAGAACGAGCACATGGATTCGGAAGCGCTGTTTGCAAATCCGCATGAGCGGCTGCGGGCGATCGCCGCCTATTTCGGCCTGTGCACCTGGCTCGACCATAATGTCGGCCGCGTGCTGGCCGCACTCGAGGCCGCCGGTTTCGGTGACGACACCACGGTGGTCTACACGTCCGACCATGGCGACAATCTCGGGGCGCGCGGCTTGTGGGGCAAGTCGACGCTTTATCAGGAGAGCACCGCCGTGCCACTGATCATGGCCGGCCCGGATGTTCCGGCGCGTCGTTGCACGACGCCGGTCAGCCTGCTCGACCTTTCGGTCACCATCGCCGATCATTTCGGTGCGTCCATCGACGCCTCAACGGGCCTGCGCCCCCTCACCGACATCGCGGCGGCACCTGACGATCCCGAACGCGAGGTGTTCAGCGAGTATCATGCCGTCGGTGCGGTCTCCGGCGCCTTCA